>JAQWCI010000018.1 GCA_028706005.1 Lachnospiraceae bacterium | reverse complement strand
TTCCATCTATAAATCTCAGAAATTCCCTGAATGTCGGTATCTTCTCATCACTGTCGCCAAGGCGGCATGTCTGAAGTTCTTCAAATGTGTAATCAGACACTTTGCCGGGTTTTGTACACATTCTTTTCAATGTGAAATCATGAAATACGACCGGCACTTTGTCTTTTGTCATCTGTACATCAAGCTCTATACCATAACCGGCTGCCACAGCTTTGCTGAACGCATTCATAGAGTTTTCCGGGGCATCTGACCTGTTGTTGTAAAGACCGCGGTGTGCATAAAGTTTTGTCTCAAATGCTGACCTGTCAGGTCTGTGTGTCATCCTTGGCATTATCATAAGGAAATACAATACGATCAACACTACTGCAATGATCAGTAAAACTCTTATTACAGACAACATAACAGTTTGAAAACCTTCCCCCGTTTCGTTGATTATCTTCTGTTAACTTAATCACTTAACGGTCTCTCATTAACATGTTGATATTTTACCACACAGACACCGATATTGCTACGACCAGCGCATAGACAAGTTGCGCGATGTTATGGTCATTTCCGGCCATGAAAATAACAGTTTCCCGGATCATTTCCAGTACCTCCTTGAAATCCTTTGGATTTCCTGTAAAATAGGTTTCGTCGCAATCTCAAGATAATTATTGAAAGGAAACATCAACAGTGATCTCAGCAAATAATGTAACGTACAGGGTCGGCAAGAAAGCTCTGTTTGAAGATGTAAACATCAAATTCGTGGAAGGTGAATGCTACGGCATCATCGGCGCAAACGGCGCCGGCAAATCCACATTCCTTAAGATACTTTCCGGGAAACTGGACACCACCAACGGTTCCATCGCAATGACAAACGGTCAGCGTCTTTCTTTCCTCGAACAGGATCAAAACAAATACGACAGCCAGATCGTCCTCGACACCGTGATGCAGGGCAACGAAAAGCTCTATAAGATCATGAAGGAGAAGGATGCTTTATACGCAAAGGCTGATTTCACTGATGCTGACGGCGAAAAAGCCGCTGTGCTCGAAACAGAATTTGCTGAAATGGATGGCTGGAACGCCGAATCTGATGCAGAAACGCTCCTCACGGGACTCGGCATTGAAACAGTTCTTCACCAGGAAAGAATGGGTGACTGCACCGGCGCGCAGAAAGTCAAAATACTTCTTGCTAGAGCTCTTTTCGGAAGTCCCGATATTCTGCTCCTCGACGAGCCCACAAACCATCTTGACATGGATGCGATAAACTGGCTCGAAGAATTTCTTATCAACTTTAACAATACAGTGATCGTGGTCTCCCATGACCGCTATTTCCTCAATAAAGTATGCACATACATCGCCGATATCGACTACGGCAAGATACAGCTCTATGCCGGCAACTATGATTTCTGGTATGAATCAAGCCAGCTCATGGTCCGCCAGTTGAAGGAAGACAACCGCAAGAAAGAAGAAAAAATCAAAGAACTCAAGGACTTTATCTCACGTTTTGCCGCGAATGCCTCCAAGTCAAAACAAGCGACGAGCCGCAAACGTGCACTCGAAAAAATACAGCTCGATGATATGCGTCCTTCATCCCGCAAATACCCATATATCGACTTCCGCCCTGACCGTGAGATCGGCAACGAAGTACTTACAGTCGACAATCTCACCAAGACCGTAAACGGCGTGAAGCTCCTTGACCATGTATCCTTCGTCATGAGACGCGATGACAAGATCGCATTTGTCGGCGGTCAGGAAGCCTCCAAGACTGCGCTCTTCGATATTCTTATGGGCAGAATGGAACCGGATGAAGGTTCATTCAAATGGGGCGTAACAACATCTCAGTCATATTTCATCAAAGACAACACGGAGCTCTTCAGTTCCGAACTGAATATCACAGAGTGGCTTTCCGGATACTCTGAAAACAAGGATATTACATATGTCCGCGGCTTCCTGGGACGAATGCTCTTCCCAGGCGAAGACGGTGTCAAAAAAGTAAAGATCCTCTCGGGAGGCGAAAAAGTCCGCTGCCAGCTTTCATCATTGATGATAAGCGGCGCAAACTGCCTTATATTCGACGAGCCCACGAACCATCTCGACATGGAAGCCATATCAGCGCTGAATGACGGAATGATCAGATTCCCCGGCGTTGAACTCATCGCCTGCAGAGACCATCAGGTCGTTCAGACAACAGCTGACAGGATAATCGAGTTTCTGCCCGGCGGCGGTTATATAGACAAGATCACTGATTATGATTCATATCTCGAAGCAGATGAAGACGCCCGCAAGCGCACTATCTACGTCTCTGACGCAGAGGATGAAGACGCCGCGGACGAAAACTGAACCGGATAACAGTTGTGGCAAAAAGCCTGACTGTACAGAGGTAATATGCTCGCAGTTGACTTACATGTTCATTCGACAAAATCAGATGGCACACTGACCCCGGCCGGGCTTGTAAAACATGCAAAAGAGCTGGGGCTCTCCGCTTTCGCACTGACTGATCACGACACGACAGGCGGTCTTGAAGAAGCTGTCCATGCCGCGCAGGGAACAGGTGTTGAAGTCATACCCGGTATTGAGTTTTCCACTGAGTATAAAGGCAGAGATATTCATGTCCTTGGATATTATTTTGACTATGACACAGAAGAATTTCAGAACAGGATATATGAATTTGCGGATGCCCGCGACCTCCGGAACAGGAAAATGTGCGACAGACTGTGTGCTGACGGTCTTATGGTCCCGTATGACGATCTTATGGCCGAGAATCCAGGAGCCATAGTCACAAGAGCACATTTTGCCGCATATATGCTTAAGCATGGCATCGTAAAGAGCACGTTTGAAGCATTTGAACGCTATATAGGCGATAACTGCAAGTATTTTGTGCCCCGTAAGAAAATTACTCCTCAGATGGCTGTGAAGTTTATACTGGATTTTCACGGCTGCGCTGTTCTTGCACATCCGCTTCAGTATCATCTCGGAAATCAGGCTCTGGAATCTCTTGTAAGCGACCTTAAAGATTCCGGCATGACAGGCCTTGAGTGCATTTACTCCAAGTATTCCCCTTCAGATGTTTCAGGGCTTGAGCATCTTGCCAGGAAAAACGGTCTCCTCGTGACCGGCGGTTCCGATTATCATGGTGCAAACAAACCAGGCCTCGAAATGGGGACAGGATACAACGGCAGATTATTCATCCCGGAAACAGTTCTGCTTGATCTCAAACATCATCTTTTCCACTCAAATAATGACACGAAAGTCTTCTTCTCTGATCTTGACGGGACTCTTCTCAACGATACCAAGAAAATATCGCAGAATACAAAAGATGTCCTTGTCGACTGGGCGAGGGCAGGCAACCGTCTTGTGCTCAATTCCGGCCGCGCTGTCTATGATATAAAGATGGTCGTCAATGATATAGGGCTTACTTATCTTCCAGGTCTTTACCTGTGCGGATTCAACGGTGCCGAACTGTTCGACTATAACTCACAACAGACCATTTTCCATGAAGGCATCAGTTTTGAAACTGTTAGCCGCATTTTTGATATCTGCGCAGAAGAAAATGTTTATGTACATACATATTCTGATACCGGCATTGTCACTGTCAAAGCAAGTCCCGAGACCGATTTTTACCGCCGTTATCATAAAATGGAAGTGACAGAAGCCGAAGATGTGACAACTGTCCTAAAGCGCGAGCCATGCAAATGTATAGCAATATCCATTGACGATCCGGATTCTCTTGAGCGGCTGAGAATAAGAATTAACCGCGAGCTTCAGGGCAGGGTCGCCGCCTTTTATTCGAGCAGATACTATCTTGAGATAGTATCTGTCTATGCCAGCAAAGGACTTGCAGTTCAGCGGCTGTGCCGTATGCTGGGCACTCCGATAAGCAACAGTATCGCCGCAGGCGATGCTGAAAATGATATCAGTATGATACGTGATGCCGGGCTTGGCGTCGCGATGTGCAACGGAGTAGCCGGGACACCGGCGCTATCCGCGGCAGCAGATATAATAACAAAGACCGACAACAACCACGATGGGCTGGTGCCGGTGCTTAGAAGGTTCCTTTAATCTATAGCTTCATACTTTAGTACCCGTCGGCTCGAGCGGAACTCTCCCTTTATGAGACCGCGGTCGTCGTATTCGATTTCGCCGCACTGGTTATCGTATGGGTCGAGGCGCAGGTATTTTCTGGGCGGATCAAACTCGCTCTGGAAAATTCGTGTCGTAGGTGTGCGGAACGGGTCAAGGTTTCCGAAGTAGAATCTTCTCTCCTCTTCATGTCCATCTCGATGAGCGCCGCCTCCGAATGAAGGGTCTGCGAATATCCACCCATAAGGCTCAGCATAGAACATAGCCCAATCGTGGCTCCCTGTATCGTAAGGATTAGTGTCGAGGCCTGACTGCCAGCGCGCTGGGATACCGGCTATCCTGCAGAGCGTGATAAACATCAGCGCCTGAATTCCACAGTCTCCCCTTCTTCCTATCGCAGCATATTCAGCAAGGCTTTCAATCGTGAAATAAGTCCTCACGAACGAATACTCCACATTTTCTGTAACATAGTCGTAAATTGCGCGCGCTTTCGCAAGTACGCTGTGTTTTCCTCTTGTGATATCTGCGGCCAGTGCCTTCATGTATGGGGTAAAACATATGTGAGGCAATTGTTCCGAAAGATCTGCTCTGTAAACATTTCTGTAAAAAGCATCAAGATCACTTTTCTTCATCGGCTCTGCAAAATCAGGATCGCAGTACTGCATCTTTGTGCCATTTTCCGCGCCTGTCGCCTGTTTTGCCGTGAATGACCGCGCTCCGCCGCTGACCGGGTAAGGCTCGTCCAGCACATTTATTTTTTCACTGGAAGTCATTCCAGCTGTAGCACCAGCTTCAGCTTTTTCTGCCTCTTCATAGACCGGATTATAATCTGCCGTTATGACATATTCATACTCGACGAACAATTCATGATTATCGTTCATCTCTTCGTCAAAACAAATGGTCCTCTGCGCTGCGTCCACCGCCGCCACAGTATATTTATCAGCTGAGCAGTCTGTTATGCGCACGCCTCTTACCTGGGGGCAAAGAACAGGGATCGGCAGATGCACTGTGACATGTCCCGGTCTGAATGCACTGTCATTTATCTTAAGTCCCGAATGCATGTGGAAACGCACAGTTGCTTTCCCATCAGCGATCATTTTCTCACGAATGTTCTCGAAGGCTGAATCCTTCTTTACTGTCTCCGGTAATTCCCCGGCTTTATCTGCCCTTGCGATAAGATCAGCATTCACTTTGAAAAGTGTCGCAACGCAGTCCTCGTGATACATCTCCCTGCCATTCACAAACAGGAAATCTATTCGTCCCTCATCGACCAGTTTCTCGAATTCTTCCTGTGTAAAATCCGGGACTTTCTCCCTGACTTCCTCCATTACCTTTTCCTCAGTCAGCGGATACTCTCCGGGCAATATCTTAAGTATATCCTTTTCGAGCGCCAGTTTCTTCTTCATGACTTCCGGAACGGGTCTCTGGAGCCACAGATCGCAGAGCCTTACAGCGCCCTCAAAATCCCCGGCCAATTTTCTCTTCTCAATATCTTCCGGCAGTGATACCGTCAGACTTTCAATATCAGTAAAATGAAAATCCATGCTTAAATTATTACCTTTCTAAAATATTATTATTACAGTTCAGCCTTATATTTCTCAATTTCTTCCTGATTTGCAAGGATAAAATGTCCATCTTCGATCTCTGTCCAGACCGGAGGATCGTTCTCATAGTGATGCTGCGACGGATCATAGACAATGAGTTTCTTGTTCTTCTCCGCAATGGGATCAGGCTGAGATATTGCGGACAAAAGTGCCTGCGTATACGGATGCAGCGGATGCGCGAAAAGCTTCTCCGATTCCGCCAGCTCGACAATGTGTCCCTTGTGTATTACAGCGATCCTGTCGCAGATGAATCTTACAACAGAAAGGTCATGTGCTATGAATAGGTAAGTGAGGCCTTTCTCCTTCTGGAGTTTCTGGAGGAGATTCAGGACCTGCGCTCGTATGGAAACATCGAGTGCCGAGATAGGTTCATCGGCCACGATGAACTTCGGGTTCATTACGAGGGCTCTCGCTATGCCTATCCTCTGGCGTTGTCCTCCCGAAAACTCGTGGGGAAAGCGACTCATGAATTCCGGCGGAAGTCCGACATCCTGCATGGCCTTTATGACGCGCTGCTCCCTCTCTTCATTGGTGCAGTCATTTCCCGGAGCGTAAAGTCCTTCCATTACGATATATCCGACTTTGGCGCGCTCATTGAGACTGCTCATCGGATCCTGGAATATCATCTGGATATCTTTTGTTACCTGCCTGTCTTCTGACGGTGACAGCTTTCCTGATATTCTTTTCCCGGCAAAACGTATTTCGCCTGAAGATATCGGGTTCACCCTGATGATGGCGCGGCCTATGGTAGTTTTGCCTGATCCCGATTCGCCTACAAGGCCGAATGTCTCACCTTTGTAGATGTCAAATGACACACCGTCTACAGCTGTGAACGGCCTGCTCTTC
The DNA here is from genome assembly GCA_028706005.1 of Lachnospiraceae bacterium. Lineage (GTDB taxonomy): Bacteria > Bacillota > Clostridia > Lachnospirales > Lachnospiraceae > CAG-791. The sequence goes on along the minus strand of JAQWCI010000018.1, from coordinate 15,484 downwards.
TTGCCGAACTGTACGGAAATGTTATCTACTTCGACAAGCTTTTCTCTTGCATTTCCTTCATCGCTCATATAGCGGCTCCTTCCAATGCTGTCCTGGCCGGCTCCTGCCCGGACACGCTTTCGCCGTTCTTCTTCATGAGTTCCTGATATTTCTCGTTCAGTCGCTTAATGTGCTCAGGTTTCTCCACCCCGGGCGATCTTGGATCGAGGAGCCATGTCCTCGCAAAATGTGTAGGCGTTACCTCGAACATCGGCGGACACTTTACAAAATCTATCTTAAGCGGATGCGGATTACGTGATGCGAAAGCATCTCCGTGGACCTCATAGAACAGGTTTGGAGGCGTTCCTTCTATGGAATAGAGTTGTTCGCCCTTTATGCCGAGCTGTGGCAGACTTGACAGCAGAGCCCATGTATACGGATGCTGCGGGTCATAGAATACCTCATTGCATGTGCCGACCTCCACAATATCCCCGGCGTACATGACGGCCACTCTGTCAGCAACATCGGCCACAACTCCAAGATCGTGAGTTATATATATCGACGTCAGTTCGTACTTCTCCTGCAGTCGCTTGAGGATACCGAGTATCTGCGCCTGTATTGTCACATCAAGAGCTGTTGTAGGTTCATCGCATATGAGGATTTCAGGCTTGCATGCCAGAGCAATAGCGATAACCACTCTCTGCCTCATTCCTCCTGAGAACTCGTACGGATACTGTTTGTATCTGCGCTCCGAATTAGAAATCCCGACATCACCAAGAAGCTCATAAACGGCTTTCTTTGCAGCTTCTCCATTAAGGCCGCGGTGCATTTCGACCGCTTCTGATATCTGCCAGCCTATTGTTTTGAGTGGGTTAAGAGAAGTCATAGGATCCTGCATGATCATTGCGATCCTGCGGCCCCTTATCTCTGACCATTCCTTTTCAGTCGTAAGTTTTGTCAGGTCAAGACCGCGATACATGATGGAACCTCCTGACACATGACCATTCTGGGCATTCAGGCCCATGAGGTTGCTCACGAAAACACTCTTGCCTGAGCCTGACTCTCCGACGATCGCAAGACTCTCACCTTTTTTAATGTCAAGCGATATCCCGCGCAACGCATGCAGTGTCTGCCCGCGGAGCGTGAAGTCAAATGCCAGATCTTTTATCGATATAAGGGTTTCACCTTTTTGAATGTCGTTATCTTCCATAACTTGCCTTTCTGGTCAATCCACGTGGTTCTTCGGGTCAGCAGCGTCAGCAAATGAGTTGCCGACAATGTAGAGCGATATTGTGATCACCGCGAGTACCGCCGTCGGGAACAGTAGCTGATAACGCAGCTCCGGCTGGCTCATCACAAGGCGTCCTGCCTGTACCAGGTTCCCGAGCGATGCCATGTCTGTCGGAAGTCCGATCCCTATGTAAGTTACAAATACTTCGTTTCCTATAGCCTCGGGAATTGCAAGGGCCATTCGAAGTGTTATGACCGAAACAAGATAAGGCAGCAGATTCTTCGTGATAATCCTGCCTGTAGATGTGCCAAGGCATCTCGACGCGAGGTTATAATCACGGTCTCTTATGATGACTACCTGATTTCTTATGAATCTCGCCATCCCGAGCCATCCTGTCAGACACAGTGCAAAGATTATCGTGTTGACACCTGGCTTCATGATGTATGAGATCAATATCAGAACAAGTGTCTGCGGCACATTATCGAAGATGTTATAAAACTCTGTAAAGAACGTATCAAGTTTTCTTACATAGCCCCAGAGTAGTCCTATTACAGTTCCGAAAAGCGCTTCCCAGCAAGCCACGGCAAAACCTATTCCGAGCGACGTTCTCGTGCCTGCCCATGTGCGTGCCCAGAGATCCTGCCCAATGGAGTTAGTTCCAAACCAAAACTCGCTGTCAGGCTGTCTGTTGACTATCTGGATGCCTGTCTCAGAATCGTTATAAATAGTTTTGGCGCTGCGCTGATTAGGAAGCAGCGGCTGTATAAATGTAAAAGCAAGTACGATAACTATTACAGCGAGGAAGAAGGCCGCTGTCTTATTGTGGAGGAACGCCCTCAGCGTGGCCTTCCAGTATGAATAATTGGAATACCCGCCCATTTCAGCTTCAGAACTGTCAAACTCTGCCGGTGTGAAAAGTTCATCCTCGGGAAAATCCTTGTATTTATCATATGCGGAAACATGTTTCTTAAGTTCATCATTAAGGGAGGATTCAAGTTTTGACGAACCAAGATCAGCAAACGAATTCATCAGCGTGCACCTTCCTTTCCGGTGAAACTGATGCGCGGATCAAAGATTGCCATCAGAATATCCCCCAGCAGGAGTCCCACGACTGAAATCATCGAATACAACACGACCAGTGCTTCGACCAGCGTGTTGTCCTGGATCTTGATTGCCTGTACGAGCAGACCTCCCATGCCGGGTATTGAATAAAGACTCTCGACGTAAAGGGAGCCCATCAATGTGAACAGGATAGAGTTCGGAATATACTGAACAAGCGGAACTATCGCATTGCGGAAAACATGTCTGTCCCAGATCTTCTTCTGGCTGACGCCCTTTGCGCATGCGAGTTTTATGTAATCCTTGTTTGCTTCATCCACCATAAAACGACGGAGCCACATGGCATAATAGACAATATTGCCCAGAGAAAGAGAAAAGATCGGGAGTATCCATGTCGCGTAATTACTGCGGCTGAACAACATCGAGACACCGAACCACTCACTTCCGTATAGTTGAATAAGCAGATAATAAACAGCAGATGGTATTGCCTGAACAATTACAATAAGCACCGTACCAAAACGATCCCAAAACTTGAATTTACTTCGTGTCGACCTGGCCATGGCCGCGCCGAGCGGAAGTCCCAATATAAGAGCAATTGCAAGTGAAATGAGTCCGATTTCTATGGAGAGCGGCGCCTTCTGCGCGATTATCTTTGCGTTCGAGTATCCCGCGCGATACTTTATCGACGTTCCGAAATCACCATGCAGGAGCTGTACAAAATATCGACCGACCTGCACCGGCAGAGGATCCTTGAGTCCAAGTTGCTTGAGTGTGACGTTGATCTGTGTCTGCGACATCTTATCAAAGTTATTGAAATAGCCCTCGATCGGCATCTGTCGCAACAGCGCCAGAACTATGACGATCACTATACATAATGTGATCAGAGAATGAAGGATTCGTTTTGAAATGTACTTTGTCACTGTGTCCTGTCCTTTACTGAAATTGATTGACCTGATTTCCGCCAGCCGTTTGCTGCTGTTATTACATTTCTCTATAACTGCCCGCATTTGTGACTGTAACCAGCTTTTACTGCTGTTATTCATCACCGCGATGCAGTGCCGCCATTTATAAAATCCCGGCGGTCTCAAACCGCCGGGACTTGAGTTACATTATTGCATACTATTCTGCCTTGTGAACAGTCAATTTCAGGAAAATGTGACTGACTATTTGGCAATTGCCTTTTCTCTCTCGCTCTTCCATGTATCAAGAGCTGTATTCCAGTCGTCCATGCTCATCGAAGTATCATGTACTGACATGAACTTGTACTTCATGAGCGTCATGCCGTAAGGAGCATATTCACCCTCAAGGCTGTTAAGTTTTGATACTTCGTATCCATTGCTTGAGATGCTGTAAGGAACAATGATCGCATTCTCGATGAGGATTGCCTCAGCTTCAGAAAATGCTGTGTAACGTGCTTCGTCATCATCATAAATTGCAGATGCCTCGTCGACCTTTGCCTGATACTCCTTGTACAGAGCGCTCGTGTTCTCATCCTCTGAAAGATCCCAGAAGCCATAATTGTTATCAGCTGTGAACGGCTCTGTCCATGTTTCAGGATCAGCGTAATCAGCACCCCAGTTACACTTCATGAATGCATAGCATCCGCTTCTTCTGACTGATGAAAGGAATCCTGTCTCAGGTCCTGCCTCGACAATTATGTCAATGAAATCGCTGCCGAGTACACCTTCCATCTGCTGCTCGAGCACCTGGCATTCTTTATCCCAGTTAGTTGTAGACGGATTGTAAGGCATAAGAACCTTTACAGGGAATGTGCAGCCTGCTGCCTCAAGTTCCTTCCTGGCTGCATCGCGGTACTCTGTCGCCTTTGTCTCATCAAAACTATCGCCATCTGAGTATGACTTGAGTGCATCATACTGTGTATAATCCTTGCCGCCTGCGCTGCAGAAAGCTGTAGGAGTTACAGTATTGTTAAGCACTCCTTCAGGATTATATGGTTCATTTACTGTAAGAGCCTTGACTCTATCCATAGCGCTTGTAAGTGCAAGACGGAAATTCTCGTTATTGACTGCTATCTTCCAGTTATCAGGCTCATACTCTGCGTCAAATTCAGGATCAAAGTTGAAGCTGTAGAAATAGCTGTAAGAGTTATTAGGTCTTGTTCCATGAACAAGGTTCTTTGTTGAGTCATCATTGAGCCATGAATCAAGAAGATCAGAAGTGATGGAGACCGCATCGATATCACCGGCCTTATACATGCTGGCACCGACTGAATCAGCTTCTGCATTATATGTGCTCTGCAGAGTTCCGATCTTTACATTGTCTTTGTCCCAATATGATTCGTTCTTTGTAAGAACATGCTCCTCCTGCGGTGAATATGTGCTGAGGATGTAAGCGCCGCAGTACAGCAGGTTGTCATTATCAAGTCCGAACTGATCACCGCACTGTTCAAGGAACTGTGCGTTTACCGGAAGATATGAAGCATATGTAAGTATACTGAGGAAGAAAGAACACGGCTGATCAAGCGTATAGACAAGTGTGTAATCGTCAGGCGCTGTGACGCCGATACTGTTCACATCGACTTCATCGACGGACTCAAGTTCATTTCCGTCTTCATCCGTCGTCTTTGTGCCGTTTTCTGAAGCGATCATATATGCTGTGTAATCATAGTAAGCCTGTGCATTATGAACCACGGCTCCTGTTGAATACATATACTGTGTTCCTGATTCGTTTGCCGCGTCATTTACATACTGTGCGGAAGCGATCCAATCCTTGGCTGTAACATCGGCATAATCCTTGCCGTCTTTGTCGACCCACTTTACATCCTTGCGGATGTGGAAGGTCCATACAGTGTCATCATCATTACTCTCCCAGCTCTCTGCAAGACAGGGCTGGATATTACCATACTGATCATACTCTACAAGACCATCGACAACATAGGCTGCTACCTCGGTGTCGACCGCATTGTCCGAACCAAGATAATTCAGCGTGTTGCATTCCGATGAATCTAATGTGCGGTAAGTTGTGCTCGCACCACCTGATGAACTGCTGCCGCACGCTGCCAGTGACATTGCCATTGCTGCCACCAAAGTACAGGCTACTACCTTCTTCCTCATAATCTTCTCCTCCCGGGTCTTATCCCGCCGTTGATGCACATAACACTGCGTTGCTATTGTTATATCTGTTATGACAAAACCTTTACGGTGAATTATAAAGTCAGAAAATCCCCGTGTCAATGTCTACGTGTATTTATGTATACAATTTGATATGGTGGTAACTGTTCACTAATATACATTAGCCATGTGTGAGAGCTGAGTATTGTTCAATACTTCATCCATCCTGGCTTGTTTGGCAGGGTTCGGATGAAGCCGAAAGCCTGTGGCAACAAGTTATTCATCCCTTTTGCCAGAAAATAAAGGTTCCGGATGAAGCCACAGTCTGCTACTGGAAAAATCTTCATCCATCCTGGCTTGAAAGCAGATTATGAATACTTCTTACATCTACAGCATATCTCCGAAGTATCTGAAGATCTTTGATCCGTCAGCGATATCGGAAGCTGTGACTACACCGCCGTTTTCCGGCCTGCCTGCTGTCGCGAGGAATTCCTTAGCTTCGTCAGTGCCGCTCTCAGTGATGAGTTTTATCATGTCAGTTCTGTCTTCATTAGTCAGGATCTTCTCCGGATGCCACTGAAGACCCATAATATTTCCGGCTACATGAACATCACCTTCATCTACACAGTCATCCGAAATAAGTATGCTCACAAGCCCGTTGCCAAGGCGTCCGTTAGCCTGGTGATGATAACTGTTGGTTATAAATACATGGCCAAAGAGCATCTCGAGATAACTCCCAGCTGCCGCTGTATTCGTGTGGATCTGAGGCACCCCATGCGTCGACTGGTGATGCGTATTAGTCGGCAGGTCCTGTATTACCGCCCCGCCAAAATAAACGTTCATCACCTGTGTGCCCTTGCAAATAGCAAGTATGGGCTTTCCCGCCTTTACGAATGCATCCGTCATGGAAAGCTGCGCTACATCAAGATCACGGTCTATATCGCGGCTTCCGTTCAGCTCTTCTCCGAAGAACGACGGATCAATGTCATCGCCGCCCGGAAGCAGCAGCCCATCATAATCATCGACCCCTTTGCCGCCTTCCGGAAACTTCAGCAAAACTTCTGAGTCTACCCCGACATATTTCAGGGCTCTCACATAATTCTTTGTATCTTCCGGCACGCCGGCAATCAGGACTTTCTTCATTTGATTCTTCTCCTCATTACTTAATTACAGTTCACGGGTACACTTATTTATACTGAAGTGTTCGTTTGTGTGTGTTCGGCGCAGGCACGCTTTCGCTATGTCTCGGCAGTAACGGACTCAAAATACCTTTGCCGGACACACACATCTCTCACACACTGTAAATATGTACCCGTGAACTGTCCCGAGATTGCGCTTCTGGCACAATCCTCGTATGCGACGGCTTTCCACGTCGCTTAATAACCTGCGCTATTCCTCGACGATAGATATCTGATCGTCGCATTAGCCTTCGACGATCAGGTATCGCCCGTCGCCGACATCGAACACCTCGGCTTCATCGAGGATAGTCTTCTCGTTGAGGCCCTGTATGTCGGCGCCGACTTCATCAAAGTACTCAATGACTTTTTTCGGGCTGTTCACAACAACTGCCATGCAATCCTCAAGAAAGGCTTCTGCCTCTTCAGGCGTATCTGCTACGCTATCAGGGAAGAGCTGAAGCTGACCTTTGAGGAAGCAGTCAATTACTTTGTCGTCATATAAATCATTCATACAAATCTCCCAGTCCGGTTTATTCCGCATCGCGTATGCGATTGTTTTCACATCGCGTATGCGATTGTTTTCACATCGCATTGCTTACGCCTCCGGCGGTTTCTCAGGTGTAAAGACTCTCGTGTTTGTTTTGGCTTCGCGTGCCGTTTCGGCGGTCTTTGCTGCTTCCCTGCCAAACTGTAGCTGCGAATTTACGATGTCTTTGCCTCTTCTGTCTACGCGCTCGTAGGTGCCGTCCTTATTCATTACCTGCGCCTGCTCTGTATCTTCAAGCTCAGTTGTAAGAATGTGCATCGCCTTCTGTCTTATGTCCTCATCTTCAAGCGGGAACATGATTTCTATACGTCTGTCGAGATTCCTCGGCATCCAGTCGGCACTCGATGCATAAAGCTCTGAGCGTCCGCCGTTCTCGAAATAGAAAATTCTCGAATGCTCAAGGAAATATCCAACTATCGACCTTACAGTTATATTCTCCGATACGCCAGGGATTCCGACCCGCAGTGAGCATATGCCTCTAACTATAAGCTCGATCTTGACACCGGCAGCGCTTGCCGCATAAAGAGCCTCTATGACATCGGGGTCACAGACAGAATTCATCTTTGCAATAATGTGCGCTGTCTCGCCTGCTTTCGCATGCTCAGCTTCACGCCCTATGAGATACAACAATCTGTCCTTGAGCCAGAGTGGTGCCAATGTAAGCCTGTTCCATGTCTTCGGCTCGGCATAACCTGACAGCATATTGAAAACAGCCGTCGCATCTTCGCCATAAGCTTCCCTGCATGTGAACATACCGACGTCAGTATAGAGTTTTGCCGTGGAATCATTGTAGTTGCCTGTGGCCAGGTGGACATAACGTCTTATTCCATCGTCCTCGCGGCGCACGACAAGCGTTATCTTCGAATGTGTTTTGAGGCCGACAAGACCGTAGATGACATGACAGCCGGCTTTCTCAAGCATTTTCGCCCAGCCGATGTTGTGTTCCTCATCAAAACGCGCCTTGAGCTCGACCAGTACCATTACCTGCTTGCCGTTCTCTGCTGCTTTCGCAAGTGCCATGATGATCGGCGAATTTCCGGACACACGGTACAATGTCTGTTTTATTGCCAGAACATTTGGATCTACGGCTGCCTGTGAGACAAAATTTACGACAGGCTGGAAGCTCTCATACGGGTGATGCATGAAGATATCGCCCTTTCTTATCGCATCGAAAACACTTGCCCCTGCCGGAATCTCAGGCACATCCTGAGGCGGTGCGTAGCGGTGCTCCTTGAAATCGTCAAAACCTTCGAGTCCATACATTTTCATAAGAAACGTCAGGTCGAGCGGTCCGTCAATATTGAATATCTCATTGTCCTGAACGGACATCTCCTTCACAAGTACAGCGACAAGCCGCTCGTCCGATCCGGACTCCACTTCAAGCCTTATAGCCTGGCCCCATTGACGGCGCTTGAGCTGCTTCTCTATCTCGACAAGAAGATCCTCAGCTTCATCCTCATCAATTGAAAGGTCTGCATTTCTCATTAGACGGAACGGCGATGCACAGACCACATCATAATTGAGGAAAAGTTTTGCCATACTGTGCCTTATAATCTCTTCGAGAAGAATGATCCTCGTCGGCTCACCTTCCTTAGCCGGCAAAACTGTTATTCTCGGCAGTCCACTGGGCACCTGGACGACTGCGAAATCGAGAGATTCGTCCATATTCCCGGCAGTTTTGATCTTCGTCTTTTTGGCGCGGAAAAGAATGCTGCGCGCACCTACGACACCACCCGTCTCCTTGCGGCGGAGCAGCGCTCCTATATTAAGTGTTTTGTTGCGGATAAGGGGAAAAGGCCTCGACGAATCGACAGCCATCGGTGTAAGGACAGGATAGACTTCCTCAGCAAAATAATCATCGACAAAAGCCTTCTCATCAGGCGCGAGCTCATCATAGGCGCGCACCTCAAGTTTTGCCTCTTTGGAAAGCCCCGGAACTATCATTCTGTTATATGTAGAATACTGCATCTCGACAAAATCATGTGTTGCCGAAAGCACAGCCTGGAGCTGCTGCGCCGCAGTCATTCCCGCAATGTCGGGTTTCATATATCCGGCATTTACCTGATCTTTGAGCGAGGCGACTCTGACCATGAAGAACTCATCCAGGTTCGATGATGTGATGCTGAGGAACTTGAGCCTCTCAAACAGCCTCTCATCCTTGCGTCTCGCCTCGGAAAGCACCCGCTGATTGAACTGCAGCCAGCTGAGTTCACGGTTTATATAATATGCAGGATTGCTGTAATCTGCTGCAACACTGACTTCTTTTTCTGCTTTCATATTGCCTCCATGCCTGATCATTATTTGCGAAGGCGGCACGACCTATTCAGGCCGCTTCTGCTTTATCTCAGGTCTTATTCCGAATATCTCTTCGAAGAAATCTGCTCTTCTTGCAAACAGTCCTCTCTCCATCGTCAGATCCTGATCGGAATTAACTATGATATACATTTTGTCATCTTCTATCCTGATCCTGACATTGTCGAACTTCTGCGTGTGTGAACGGTCGAGGCCGTTCGTTATGCGAAGGATAGCTGTAAGTTTTGCTATTGTGAGATATGCATTACGATCAAGGTCTGACATAAAGGTCTGCTCGCCGTAATAGACAAAATTCGTGTGATTATACTTGACTACATTGGCAACGATCTCGCGCTCTACATGAGACAGCCCTATGATCTCTGTCGACATTATTATGTCATATGCGCAATCACTGGAATCTACCATGCTTATGTATTTGCCACAGTCATGAAGGATTGCGGCTATACGAAGGAGCAGGCGCTCGCGGCTTCCGAGACCATGGTACTTCTTAGTGCTGTCGAAGATGCGAAGTGCAATATTGAGCATTGCCTCGCGGCGCTCCTTAAGTCCCATATACCTGTGAGCTGTATTCTCGGCGCATGCGATGATGTCTTCCTCAAAATCATGTTTTGGCGTAATGTACTTCTGGTTCTGCGCATATTCATAAACTATTCCGTCGCAGAGCGTGACGCCCGGAGCCCAGATCAGTTCAGCGTTCACCGCGTTTATTATGCAGTCTATCAGCATTGCGTTTATGTAAAGGAGCGGCACATTGTCATCGGAAATACTAAGTTTACGGGCGAGATCCTGAGCATTGTGATTGCGGGCCACCTCGAGGAAACGCCTGAACATTTTAACGTCAATATAGCCTGGGTCATCGCTCCCCGTCAGTTGACGGTCCTGAACAATCGGCGAGAAATAATCATCGACCACTATAATGTTCTGCACAGTGCGCCCCTGCATATAAAGGTTAGTGAAGACGCGAAGCTGGGAGTTTACAAGCTCATTCAGGCAGTAATCTCTTATGTTCTGACCGGCATCTATGTTCTTCATCTGATCATAAAGACGCAGGACACCAAGCTTCATGTTCTGCGTTGTCACAAGACGGTCCTTGTCAAAAAGAGAAATCTGTATACTGCTGCCGCCTATATCTACGATAGCCGTGCTCTTCTCAATGATCTTTGCAAAGTCACCGCCCTTGGCCGCTATTGATTTGTAGTCGAGGAAGCGCTGTTCCGAATTGGAGAGCACATCTATATGGATGCCTGTCCTCTGCTCGATCTCGCTGAGGACGACAGTGCGGTTCACCATCTCTCTTATGGCACTGGTGCCGTATGCTTTGTAGTTCTTAACGCCGTAATCGTCCATGATGGCGCGGTACTCGGACAGGAGTTTTTCGAGCTCCGAAACATGCTCGTAGCTTATCTTTCCCGTCTGGAAAGTATCACCGCCGAGATTTATGCGGTGTGTCACCTGGTCGATGAAACGGATGCCGTTTTTCTTAGAGCATTCGGCGATCGTCAGTGTGATCTCGTCTGATCCAACATCTATCGCGCCGAAAGTATCAACACTCATTAGCAGCCTCCTGTATTAATAATTGCCGAGTATCCTCAGCGCACGCGCTTCGTCCCGCATACCGCGGAGAGCGTTCTTCACGCCGCTGTCTGTAAGGTTTCCCTCAAAATCGACGAAGAAACGGTACTCCCAGTTTCTCCCCTCGATCGGACGGCTCTCGATCTTTACCATATTCAGATCATTATAAATGAAATGTGACAGCAGGTGATAAAGAGATCCGCATTCATGATCAATTTCAAAACAAATGCTGATCTTCTTCGCATCCCTGCAAAAGATTTTCTGATTTGTGCAGATGATGAATCTTGTCGAATTGCTGTCGGACTGATTCACGTCCCTGGCAAGAATGTTCAGCCCATAAGCCTTTGCCGCATATTCGCTCGCTATTGCAGCTTCTGTGATGTCGTGATCTTCTGAAACCTTTCTTGCGGCGAATGCATTATTAGGCATGCTGATCTGTTCCCACTGGGGGTGATCATTGAGAAAACGCTCGCTCTGCATCAGAGACTGAGCATGTGAGTATATTGTTCTGACTGATTCTACAGATGCGCCATCGCAGGACATCAGGCAGTGATGGATCGGAATTATCTGCTCAGCGACTATATAATTCTCGTACTCTTCGATGAGATCATAAGTCTGGGCGACAGTGCCGGCAGTCGAATTCTCTATCGGAAGCACAGCGTAATCAGCCGTTCCTTCCTCTATCGCGGTCATTGCCTCTCTCCATGTATCCACGGCAAAATTCGTGACGTCCCGGCCGAAGTACTGTTTCATCGCGGCCTCGGAATAAGAACCCCTCGCACCCTGATATACCACGCGAAAGCTTCCTTCCTTTATTGAATCCACCGGAATGAACGGCAGTCTGTTCATGCTCCCGCTGTCCTGTACCAGTTGATACTGCTTCTTGCGGCTCATCGCCATGATCTGTTCGAAAAGCTCCCGCACGCCGTGTCTGTTGAAAGTGCCGTGTGCCATCGCTTCCATCTCTGAGAGCTTCTGCTTCTCGCGGCTCTTGTCAAGCACGCTCTTACCGGTCTTTATCTTGTAAGACGCAACTTTTTCGGAGACCGCCATGCGCTCCTCATAGAGTTCCACGAGCTGTTTGTCTATGCGGTCTATCTCCGCCCTGTAATCATCGAGTTCACCCATCAGTTCATCTCCGACATCTTAAGCAGTTTTGCCGCCTGATCAGCTGCGATCAGTGCGTCTATTATCTCGTCGAGATCTCCGTTCATCACATCATCGATCCTGTAGATAGTAAGTTTTATCCTGTGATCCGTGACTCTCCCCTGAGGAAAATTATAAGTCCTTATCTTCTCCGAGCGGTCACCTGTGCCGACCTGGCTTCTTCGCATATCAGCTTCCGCATCATGCCTTTTGCGTTGTTCCAGATCATATAGTTTGGAGCGGAGAAGCGCCCAGGCCTTTGCCTTGTTCTGCAGCTGTGAACGTTCTGTCTGCGAATATATTATTATTCCTGTCGGAATATGCGTGAGGCGTACAGCAGAATCTGTAGTGTTGACACCCTGTCCGCCGTTTCCGGAAGCTCTTGTTATATCCATTCGCACATCACCGTCAGGGATCACGAGATCTATATCATCCGAAACCTCCGGCATAACGGCTACTGTGCACGTCGACGTGTGGATGCGCCCTCCTGACTCTGTCTCGGGGACACGTTGAACGCGATGTACCCCGCTCTCGTACTTGAGCCTTGAATAAGCACCTTTCCCGGAGACCGTAAATGTCACATATTTCATCCCGCCGATCCCGATCTCTTCAACATCCTCAGTGGAGACTTTCCATCCGCGGCTGTCAGCGTAATGGACATACATTCTGTAGACCTGTGCCGCAAAGAGTGCAGCCTCGTCACCACCGGCGCCGGCTCTTATCTCAAATATAACATTTTTATCATCATTTGGATCCTTTGGAAGCAAGAGGACACGGATCTTTTCCCCAAGTTCTTCTACAGACTTTTTGGAGCTGTTCATTTCTTCGCGCAGCATTTCCTTCATCTCAGGATCTGTCTCGCCATCCATCATCTCGATTGAATCGGCGACATTCTGCTGCTGAGCACTGTAATCCGTGAACGCCTCAACTATAGGCGCAAGTTCATTCTGCTCCTTCATGAGATCTCTGAACCTTTTCTGGTCATTCACCACACCGGGTGATGCCAGCTCACGCGTTATATCTTCATTCCGCATCACAAGTGCATTAAGTTTATTCTTTATAGAATCCTGCATATTATCGTCTTTCTTATTTGAGTTCTCCGCGAACGACGCGGTCATTGCCGCCGTAATCCTTTATCACACGGACATCGATAAATCCCGCATCTTTCATCATGGACGACACATCACCGCCCTGATCGTAACCGATCTCCATAATAAGGACTCCGCCAGTGACAAGCACAGAACTGATTCCTCCCAGTATGATCCTGTAAAACTCGAGTCCGTCATTCCCGCCGCAGAGGGCCCCATATGGTTCCGCTGACTTCACTTCCGGAGCGAGCGTTTCGATCACATTTTCTCTTATATATGGTGGATTCGAAACCACAAGCTGAAACCTGCCGTCCGGCAAAGCCACGCGATCTTCTGATCTGCCGTCATCATCATTGTCATCAAAAGCCGCATACATATCTCCATTAAGGAAACTGCTTTTGTCAGTGAGACCGAGCAAGGCCGCATTTTGTTTTGCCACAAGAAGAGCTTCCTCTGATATGTCTGTCCCGACGCCGCTACACTCATTTGAGTAATGAAGGAGGCTCAGCAGAATACATCCGCTTCCCGTACAAAGATCAAGGATCCTGAAGCCGTCATGTACCTCTTTCATTGCTTCCTCGACGAGCGTCTCAGTATCCTGTTCAGGGATCAGCACATCATGCGTCACTTTGAACTTAAGCCCCATGAAATACTGTTCACCAAGGATATATGCTACTGGCTCGTGATCCGCGCGCCGTGTTACAAATTCACTGTACCGCTCTGCCTCATCATCACTGACGACACGCTCATCTCCATATGCCAGAAGCGTCTCGCGGTCAGTGCCGCAGACTGCCTCAAGCAGGAGCTTTGCATCAAGAGATGCATCCTCATTCTGCGGTGTCATGGCTTCAAGCGCGGCGCGCCCTTTTTCATAGCATTCGCGATAAGTCATCTATGGCACTTACTCCATGTCTTCTTTTATATCTTCATCAGAATAGCCAAAATCATCTTTGAGGTATTTCTTCCAGTCAAATACAGCTTCGACGGAAGCAATCGCAACTTCCAGCATTTCCTCATCAGGTTCTTTTGTCGTGAGCCTCTGAAGCCAGAGTCCCGGAGCTGATATAGCGCTGATCACCGGATTGTCCGAGCGACCGGCTATCCTTATTATCTCATATGAAATACCCGCTATGACAGGGATCAGAACGATTCGAAGCAATAATCTCAGAACATTGCTGTCCACTCTGATAAAGAAGAACAGCACAATGCTGACAAGTACTACGATGAGCAGGAACGAGCTTCCGCATCTCTTGTGGAAACGTGAACTGCGTTTGGCATTCTTCACAGTCAGTACCTTGCCGTGCTCGAGGCAGTTGATACATTTGTGCTCCGCACCATGGTACTGGTAAAGTCTGTGTATATCTTTCATCGCCGTTATCGCCGCTATGTAGACAAGGAAGATCACCAGCCTTAACGCGCCTTCGATTATTGCGATAAGTGAAGCGTTCCTTATCCATATCTTAAGTTTATCCGTCACAAAAAGAGGAAGCGCCACGAACAGGAGAAGTGCCAGTGCAAAAGCAATGATCATTGTGATCACTTCTATTATTTTATCTCCTCTGCCTCCCGAGATCCTGTCGAGAGCCTTGTCGAACTTCGACGGCTCCTCATTCTCGTCCTCATAGAACTGAGTCGAATAATTGAGGCTCTTCATGCCGAGAACAAGTGAATCTATAAAAACAAATATACCGCGCACAAAAGGAATCCTTGTCCAGATCGTATTCTCCAGGACACCATGATATTCATCGACCTCTGTCTCGATCTCATGATCAGGCTTTCTCACCGAAACGGCATACATGTTACTGTTCTTCATCATTACGCCCTCGAGAACGGCCTGTCCGCCTATCCCCGAGTAGTGTTGTCTGTTTTTCTTCATTCCAAAGGACCGCCTTTGTTAGAATAAAAGAAAAAGGCTGGACACGACGCCCAACCTTCCTCATCAATGACTGCGTTATTATCAGTTTGCTTTGACGCCGTACTTCTTGTTGAAAGCTTCGATACGTCCCTTAGCTGAATTTGCCTTCTGTGTGCCTGTATAGAATGAGTGGCACTTGGAGCATACTTCTACGTGAATCTCGGGTTTTGTCGATCCGGTCACGAAAGTGTTTCCACAGTTGCATGTAACAGTCGCCTGATAGTACTCAGGATGAATATCCTTCTTCATGTTCTCACCTCACTAAACTGACTATAGTTTCTGCTATCGGCAGATGACTGCCGGACAGTATTCTGTTTCTCAGAACAGCTCCATAATTGTAGCATAGGCTGTTTGCGGAATGCAATAGGTAATTTATGATACTGTG
>JAQWCI010000158.1 GCA_028706005.1 Lachnospiraceae bacterium | reverse complement strand
TTACTACATTATCAGAGATCAGTACAAATTATACTTATTTTGAAAGATATCAGAATGCATGGGATGTTATGATAACTTTAAAAGATACAGATATAGAAAAATTTAATATGACTCAACAAAAACAGGAAATGGATGAAGTCAAATCGGCAACTGTATATCAGAAATCAGAAGGAATAACTTATATATCAAATGAAATGGAAAGTGAGTCATTAATTGCACATGGAGGATTGGGAAATTATATTTCCAGTGCTGAAACAGAAAATGGATATGCAATAAAAACACCTATTGTTATATTAGATGATGCAAGTTTTCAGGAATATTGTAATCAGATAGGAATTTCAGACAGCTTAAATGGAACAGTGATATTAAATAGAATCTGGGACAGCCAAAATAGTAATTTCCGTGATAAAGAATATATTCAATTTATCAATGAAAACAAAGATTCAATCGTGCTGTATCCGAGTCAGGAAAGCAATATAAAGATCGAAGTTCCAATTATTTCATATACAACGCAGGCTCCGGAATTACGAGAGGAATATGATAATTATTCGTTAGTAAATTTTGTGTCACTATCCACATGGAATCAGTACCTGTCACAGTTTGATCATAGTCAGTCTGACAGTTATATACGAATATTTTCTAAAGAGATGCCAACTTTAGATTCTTTGAATAAACTGGAAAATAAGGTGGTTCAGTTTTTAGATAAGCAGTATTTAATAGAAAGTGAAAATCGGATAAAGGAGAAAAACACAAATGACGAAATGACACAAGGCATGGTTACTATTTTAGGCGGATTTTGCATTTTGCTTGCAACAATAGGTATTGCAAATGTTTTCTTGAATTCATTAGGATTTATCAGACAGCGAAAGCGGGAATTTGCGCAGTATATGTCCATTGGTCTTACACCAAAAGAAATGAAAAAAATGTTAAGCGTGGAAGCACTGGTGATATCTGGTAAACCAATTATAATTTCCTTGGTACTTACAGTAGTGATTGTTCAATTTATGATAAGGGCGAGTTATTTGGAATCCAATGTGTTTTGGAGTCAGGCACCAGTGATTCCAATGATACTATTCGCAGTCTTTATTGTTGGAACGGTTGCAACTGCATTTTATATCGGAGGAAAGAGAATACTGAAAGCGGATTTGACTGAAGCCCTAAAGAGTGATATTTAATTCTATTTTGGAGATCACATTACACCTGCAGATATGGAATAAAACACCAAACAATAAAAAATCCCAGGCTGCCAGGCGGCTGGCTGCGGTAATCGTCGTATGTTATCAATATATCTTGCGTAAGTACAATAAGGTTCAGTCCTGAAGCTATTATTTGTGCTTTTGTCGCAATACTTCTCTTGCTCATTTCTATCCTCATGTATTAGTATTCTTTTGTATCAGTATAATACATTACATGGATTATTCACTTTGATATTTGCTGAGAATTGCACGCTGTTTATGAGAGAAAGGAATTGTATGCAGATTTATTATTTTTCCAGAACAGGTAGAAGCAAGAAGATAGCAGAGGATCTTGCTGCAAGGTATGGGACAGAGCCGGAAATGATCGACGATCATAAGGATTGGAGCGGCAAAGCCAATTATATTAAAGCCGGAGCCATGGCCATGAGCGGAAAGAAGCTTCCGGTTTCTTATAAGAAGCCGAAGCCCGGCGATGATATAGTCGTAGTGTTTCCTCTGTGGGCAGGGTCAATGCCGCCTGCAATCAGTACGTTTGAGGAAGAGGTCGGCGGCACTCGTATCACGGCTGTTGTTACCTCGCTTGGAAGTACGCTCAGGAAGCGAGATGTATTTAAAAAGGTGATAGATCTTGTCGGTAATGATATAAAGGCACCGGAGAATTTGTGAACAAATGACGCAGGACGATATAAGATTCAGGAAGAGAATAGAAGAACTTCAGCAAAACGCATACAGGAACAGCCTTTTCCTGTTTACGGATTTCCTCAATGAGACTGAGCTCGAAGAGGCAGCAGAAATACTGGGCGATTCCGGCATTTCCTCATCTGGCGGCTGGGATGGCGCTGAGCGCAGAATGCTTCGCTTTGGCTCGGAAGAGGATATGGGATATACAGTGCCGTTTCCGATAACCATAATCAGGATCTCTCCATTGCTGGATAAATTTTCGGATGAATTCACGCACAGAGATTTCCTGGGAGCTGTCCTTAACCTTGGAATAGAGCGCAGCGTCATAGGGGACATACTAATCAGAGAACATACAGCGTGGCTGTTTGCAAAAGATACCATAGCCTCTTTTATTGTCCAGAATCTGGATCAGGTAAAACATACGCATGTGCGCTGTGAGGTCGTCACGGAGGTGCCGGATGCACTTCAGCCAAAACTGGTGAGAGAGGATTTCCAGATAAGCTCGGAGAGACTCGATGCCGTAGTGTCTCATGTCTATAACCTGTCGAGATCTCAGAGTCTCGATCTTTTCCGTACAGGAAAAGTCACTGTGAACGGGCGCGTCACAGAGAATAACAGTGCTGCGCCGAAAAGCGGCGATGCTATCGCTGTAAGAGGCTACGGCAAGATGATTTACACGGGCACCGGCGGTGTGACGCGCAAGGGAAAACTTAATGCATCCGTGGAGAAATATGTGTGAAAATAGCTGCAATGGGCAGCTTTCTCCTAAATGAGGAATAGGCTCAAAATTCACAATCCTCCTCCATACTAATTCTCATTTAAGGTTGAAGTATTAACTTAGGTGAAGGCGAGAAGCCGAGAATAATGGAGGATTGAAAAAATGACAGGATCAGGAAAAACAAGCATAAAAATCAAGTCTGTGATTATGGCAGTGGCACTCATCATGGGAGCAGTCTTTAGTCTGACTGCGTGCGGTTCTTCATCAGAGGTGTCATCTGTGGCGGTGACAGAAGCCTCAACAGATGAGGCAATAACAACTGAGGAGAGCGCAGAAGAAGCGTCATCAGGCGAAAGCAAGGATAACGTTGAGACAGAAGACGGAACGTATACGGGAAATATTACCGCTGTTTCGGACACTTCTGTAACTATTTCAGTAATGGGAGGCGGGCAGCCTCAGGACAATGCGGGCGAAGCACCTTCAGGGAACAAGCCCGATGATTCCGGCGAAGCACCTTCAGGGAACAAACCCGATGATTCCGGCGAAGCGCCTTCAGGAGACAAACCAGATGATTCCGGCGAAGCATCGTCTGGAGATAAGCCTGTCGATGCAGGCGGAGCGCCTTCAG
Source organism: Lachnospiraceae bacterium (assembly GCA_028706005.1). Taxonomy (GTDB): domain Bacteria; phylum Bacillota; class Clostridia; order Lachnospirales; family Lachnospiraceae; genus CAG-791. The sequence goes on along the minus strand of JAQWCI010000158.1, from coordinate 2,098 downwards.
GAGCCGGCGAAGAGAAGACATTCACTGTTACAACTGATCAGATATCAGATTACACAACAGGGCAAATGATTACTGTAACAGTTGAAAACGGCGAAGTGACATCGATTGAAGAAGCAGAGCAGCCAGCAGATGCACCGACAGCGCCAACAGATAATGGTGACGCAGCTGCCACAACAGAGTAATTACAACATTTCCCAATATTATCATGTGTTTTGAATAAGCAGGGATTCGCCCCTGCTTATTTGTTCATCAGAACTACAGCAAGGACAACCAGTGCAATGCCGATGAACTCGGACAGAGAAAGCTGCTGACCGAACAGAACGGTTCCGAGAATAGCTGCGGTGACCGGCTCGATAGTCGCGAGTTGCGCCGCACGGGACGTCTCCATTTTCTTCATCCCGCTCGTGTAGAGAACGTAGGAACCGAACCCTGTAAATATACCGCAGAGGATAGCGAGCAATATCGCGTTTACAGGTGTAGAAGAAATATTCTGCGCCCTGAAATCCGGAACAGACAAAACAAAGAATACCGCAGAGGCTACTACGAAAGTATAGAAAATATTTGTGTAGACGGAATAACCGCGATTGAGAATGAGACGGCTGAATATACTGTAGAGTGCATAACCAAGCCCGGCACCGAGACCGAGGAGAAGTCCGCGTGTTGTAAGGGCGGAACCGCTGCCTGACAGGAGACCGGAGACGAGAGCACACCCTGCAATAGACATGAAAATGCAGATGGACTTTTTGAGACTGAGCTTCTCGCCGAACAGAATGGCAGAGAGCACCATGACAATTGCGGGCGCTGTATACAGGAGCGCTGCGGCAGTGGCAATCTTAGTCTCATTAATGGCAGCAGTGTAACAAAGAGAGAAGAACACAATGCTGCAAATACCGTTCGCAATAAAGAGCCAGATGTCCTTTTTATGAATTCGGAGCTGCCGGCGGTCACCGATAAGAATCATCAGTAGTACGCCGAGAGATGTAATCAGCATGCGGATAAAAACGAGTGCGTTCTGAGACATGCCAAGTCCCGTTATGGCAGTGACAAATGAACCGTAACTTCCCCATAGAACAGCGCTGATGATTACCATAAGCGCCGGGATTTTTTTGAAAAACTCATATTTTACCACCATTTAGAAGTGCATGGATATCCGTCATTACCTTATCGAAAAAAGTTTTGGAGAAATATTGTGGAAATGCAGGCACGATCATCATCGCCTGCAAAATCAGGATCTGATTAATTATTTTCATTTCGGGAATGTTCTCAATTGCTGCATCGTTGTTTTCAACTGAAAAATATTCACTAATGAAGATCCGCCACAGAGTTCTTTGCTGTGAACCGGTCAGCCCTGTAAATTCGCCGACTTCATTATCAGATAAAGAGTTGTTATAACATAGCGTAAAGCAGAGCGAAGCCAAATCTATCAGGGGGCAGCCCAGTGAAAAACTGCCCATATCAATAAGCATCAATTCTCCGTCCGAAACCATAATATTATTGGGATTGAAATCACCATGAACATAGGTGTCATAATTATTGAGTGTTGCAAGGAGCTTTTCCGCATTGTTGATTTCTTTTCCGTCCAGGAAACTGTAAGACGCAAGATTGTTTCTGTAGTTGTCAGTCCATCGTGGGAATACTTTTGCATCCCCCTTAGTGTGGTGAATCAGTTTTGCGAGTTGTGCGTATTTTCTGCCGAATTCTTCGATTCTGTCAGTTGCCTGTATTATTTCATTAGCAAGGGTCTTTGCATTAAGCATTTCGAAAATGATTCCTCTTCTGTTACCGCATTTAACAATGCCATAAGATATTGCGGTCGGAATGCCGGCAATAAAGGTTGATTTTGAAAAAATCTTATCATTTTCGATGATTGATTCAGGAATGAAATCATAGTACAGTTTTACAACTGTTTCATCGGCAATTTGCCAGCACTCTCCAGTGCCGCCTTTTCCGATTAGTTTGGCATTCTCCAGAGAAATCTCTCTTGGCGCGGAAGAGACATCCAGAATATCCAAAAATCCGGATTCGCGCATAATATTCATTACAGATTCAGAAGCATTTATTACCCGGACTTTTCTGCCATTTGTCTGCAACTTTTGAA
>JAQWCI010000157.1:3782-5337 GCA_028706005.1 Lachnospiraceae bacterium | reverse complement strand
TTTTCGAAGATATGGATAAGCTCGGAGGACCCAGACATACATATACAGGCGAGCTGTATTTTACGGCACACAGAGGGACATATACTTCACAGGCCAAGGTCAAAAAATCGAACAGGGCGGGAGAGGCTCTTCTTCGCGAGACTGAGATATGGAATGCGATCGCCTCACGCATGGTCGATTCATATGAGTATCCATCGGTTGAGATGGAACAGCTTTGGAAAAAACTATTGCTGAACCAATTTCATGATATTCTGCCGGGTTCATCAATAGCGAGGGTTTATAAGGATGCACTGGCTGAATATGCAAAACTCATGGATGGATGCACAAAAATGCGTACTGAAGCACTGGATGTTTTGACTGCAAACACTGGTGACAGCAATAGTAGTGAGAAACACCCAGCAGATGAAGTTTCATTCTATAATTCGCTTGGCTTCGAACGAACGGTAGTGGTTGATTTGCCAGAAGAATTTGAAACTGGAGCAAAACAAGCTCTCATCACTATACCGGCGCTCTCTGCAGTTACGGTCATACGCGACAGAGAAAACAGAGGTTTCGGTGTTGCATCTGTTTCGCTGATTGATGGAATGTTTGTTCTTGAAAACGGAAAGATCAGGGCTGCAGTAAACAGCAACGGTGAAATTACATCATACATACTTAAGGACGGCAGTCAGAGACGGGAATTTGCGGCAGAGCCTATGAATCATCTGAAAATGTATAAGGATGTACCGAGAAAGTTCGACTCTTGGGATATTGATTCGAATTATATAGAACAGGAAATGCCAGAATCTAGGGATATTTCTACGGAAGTGATCTGCAAAGAAGGATTGGCTGCAATTTTAAAAGTGACTGGAATCATCGGGGAATCCAAATATGAACAGTACATAAGACTTGATTCGGGAAGCACAGTTGTTGAGATCAAAATGAAAGTCGAATGGAATGAACTTCACAGGCTGCTGAAGGTTTCATTTCCGGTCAATGTCATGGCTGAAGAAGGAGTTAACGAAATACAGTTTGGATACATAAAGCGTCCGACACACAGGTCAAGAGCTTATGATCAGGAGAGATTTGAAGTTTGCAATCACAGGTATTCTGCACTTTGTGATGGAGCCCACGGGGCAGCTGTCCTTAATGACTGCAAATATGGGATAAGCATGAATGAGAACAGACTTGAGCTTACATTGCTTACGGCAGCAGCGTGCCCTGAAATGAGGGCCGACAATGGGACGCAGGAGTTCAGATATGGTTTCACCGCCTGGGATGGTACTTTTGAAGATTCAGATGTTGTGAGAAAGGGAATCGAGTTCAACACGTCGGTCACATATCATTCAGGCAATAGCATTCTCGCAGGAACTGGCATGTATTATTGTAACAGAGAGAACGTAATACTTGAAACTGTAAAGTTGGCTGAAGATGAAAGCGGCGACATCATTTTGCGTCTTTATGAATCTAAAAAGGAAGATTGCATGGCATATGTGAAAATGCCAATAATCGAAGGAGCAGATTGTTTTGATTGCGATCTTCTGGAGAACATTCAGAGCAGACTAATTGCAGATAA
>JAQWCI010000157.1:0-3772 GCA_028706005.1 Lachnospiraceae bacterium | reverse complement strand
TTTGAAATCAAAACAATAAGAATTTGCAAAAAGGAGAAAAATGGCTTCATTCAATAAGCTCAAGGGTTACCCAAGACCGCAGATGGTCAGGCACAATTGGACAGATCTTGATGGAACATGGGACTTCATTTTTGATGATGAAGATCAAGGTGAGAAAGAAAGATGGTCTGAAGCATTTCCCAGAGATAACAGGCAGATTACTGTTCCATTTTCGTATGAGACCGTGATGAGCGGAATCCACGATGAGACAAGGCATGACCATGTCTGGTATCACAGGACCGTGTCAATAAATATTATTCCGGAGGACCACAGGGAAATCCTTCATCTTGAAGGAAGTGATTTTCACACAAAGGTTTTCGTAAACGGAGATATGGTTGGTGAGCACGATGGTGGCTATACGCGTTTCGGATTCGATATAACGGATAATCTTGGTGCCGGGGAAAATGATATTACCATCAAAGTCGATGATTCACCGAGCCTTGACCAGCCTCGCGGTAAACAGCGCTGGAAAAGTGAGAACTTTGCCTGCTGGTATGTGCAGACAACGGGCATATGGAAAAGTGTATGGATGGAAGAAGTGCCAGCACTTCACATCGAGAAACTGAAGATCACTCCGAGTTTTGCCGGAAAAAATGTGAGAATCGATTACGTTGTAGCCGGAGCAGAAATATGCTCTGAGAACAGTGATTTTCAGACAGGCAGAACCGTATCAGCAGATAATGAGACGACCTCAAATGACATTACAATTGACACTGTAATAAGTTTTGACGGAAAAGAGGTAAACAGGTCATCTGTAAAATCGGATAGCGGCAAATGTACTGACATAATAAGTGTAAGTAACAGTGAGCATGAGCAGTCAGCATTGAACCTGCATCCATGGACACCGGAGCAACCAGATCTTTATGATCTGACGGTCATTCTTAAGAGGAACGGAGTACCGATTGATGAAGTAAAATCATATTTTGGGCTGAGGGACGTGGCAATCGCCGATGGCAAAGTCCTGCTGAACGGGGCACCGATATATCAGAGACTTATTCTTGATCAGGGATACTGGAAAGAGTCAGGTCTTACGCCGCCTTCTGAGGAGGCTCTTGTTGAAGATATAGATAAGATTCATCAGCTTGGTTTCAATGGCCTTCGAAAACACATGAAGATCGAGGATGAGAGATTCCTTTACTGGTGCGATGTAAAGGGAATGCTGGTCTGGAGCGAGATGCCGGCCACTTTCCGCTTTGATGATACAGCGATAGAAGAGTTCATGGGAGAATGGGCCGACGCCGTCAATCAGAATTACAACCACCCATGCATAATCACATGGACACCATTCAACGAATCGTGGGGCATACCTGACGTCAAAACATGTTTTGCCGAGCAGCAGTTTACGGAAGCGGTTTATCATCTCACAAAGAGCATCGATCAGATGAGACCGGTGATAGTCAATGACGGCTGGGAACACACTGTTTCAGATCTTCTGACACTTCATGATTATGAAGAAGACGGCGATGCATTTGAAAAGCGATATCGTGACAAAGAGAAGATAGTGACGAACGAAATCTATCACTGCAAGAACAAGTGCGCCATGGCAGACGGCTATAAGTACAAAGGCCAGCCGGTGATAATAAGCGAATATGGCGGTATAGCTTTTGCAGGCGGAGGAAAAGATGATTGGGGATATGGCAACACGGTCAGTTCCAAAGAGGAATTCCTGAAGCGTTTCGACAGGATCACCTCTGCGATAAAGAATACCCCGCATATTGTTGGCTACTGTTACACACAGGTAACAGATGTCCAGCAGGAGATCAACGGCCTTATGGACATGGATAGAAATTTCAAAGTGGATCCAAAAAAGATATACGAAATCAATATGAAATGATGCTGGAGTATAATTCGGGACTGATATATCCGGATTCGACAGGATAGATATAAAGAATGAGACCGACTGGAAGGAACACCAGATATTCTTAAGGGCACTTTACCCTGTTGATATCCATACAAGTGAGGCTACATTCGAGATCCAGTATGGAAATGTGAAGAGACCGACGCATGCCAATACTTCATGGGACTTTGCGAAATTTGAAGTGTGCGCGCATAAGTGGCTGGATGTCTCTGAGGATGATTACGGTGTCAGTATCCTCAATGATTGCAAATATGGATGCAGCGTAAAGAATGGCGTGATAGGACTTTCAATGCTGAAATCCGCAATAGATCCCAATCCGGAAGCTGATAAGGAACATCATGAGTTCACATACAGCATAGTTCCTCATGAGGGTGACTGGAGAAAAGCCGGTACAGTAGAGAGGGCTTATGTACTCAACAACCCTGCTACAGCAGTAATAAAACAAAATGAGGGCGGAACATTTGACCCTGAGTATTCACTTGTTTCATGTGATTCGGAGAACGTAGTCATCGAAGTCGTAAAGCAGGCCGAGGACAGCGATGATGTAATCCTAAGGCTTTATGAGAACTACAACAGAAGGACTGATTGCACGCTTTCGTTTGGCAAAGAAATTGCTTTCGCCGCAGAATGTAATATGCTGGAAGAAACAGCAGCCACCTGCGATGATGATCTGACGTTTGCTGACAGGCATATCTCATTCAGAATAATGCCGTATGAGATCAAGACATTCAAGGTTAAACTGAAGTGACAACGGTAAACGCAAGGCCGGAGGCAGCAAAACAGCTTCCGGTTTTTCTTTGCGGCGAATTGTGGCATAACAGGACAAATCAAACTATACTGGGAATGGAGAAAGGTCGTCAATGGGACTCATACAACAACTTACAAAGCAGGAAAACTTCACATCGACAGACAAAGAGATTGCAGATTATATTGTGAATCACAAGGATGAAATTTGTGATTACACAGTAGACAGACTTGCAAGGGCAAGTTATTGCTCACGAGCTTCTATAATCAGGTTTTGCCGAAAGTTGGGACTTGAAGGATATCGAGAGTTTACAATTGCTTTTTCAAGAGAGCTTGAGAAGTACCACAAAGATCAAAAAGCTATTGATATGAATTATCCATTTCTCGGGAAAGATAATTCCAGAGATAAGGAGCAGCGAATCGCAGATCTTATGATAGAGGCTATTCATACAGCACAGGATGAAATAAATACAAACTTGCTCGAAGAAGCGGCTAAGCTGATAGCGCAGGCATCGGTGGTCAGTTATTATGCGTAAGGAAACTCACTTATCAGCGCGATAGGCTTTGCAAACAGGCTTTCAAAACACGGAATACATACAGAAAATGCCGGAGATTATGGAGAACTGGATAGTCATATCAGTAATCTTGGGAAAAATGATGTTTTTCTGTCTGTCACATATTCAGGTGCAAATGTTCCGGATGGTTCAACACTCATAAAGCTTAGAAAGCGCGGGTGCCGAACAATCATAGTGACAGCAGACACCGGCAAGTGTTTTGATGTTGCGATAGTATATCCGGCGAGTGAGGATTATACAGATGGTAAGGTCGCAACGTTTTATTCCCAGACAGTTGTGTCATATTGCTTTAATTGTCTATTTGCGATGATATATGCCGCAAGGCAAATTCAGTAGTCTGATAAGGCATAAGACGAACAAAAGTTTCAGGGTTCTTTCAGTTTCAGGAAGGAATCATGAAACTTTTTTTCGTCTTGTACCAGAAGTATTGAGAACTACTGAATAATTCGTATATGATACTAATCAGAAATGCATGATACTGGCATTGATTACAAGAGCGTAATGAAGTTTTAGCGGAGGCAATAATAAATGAAAGCAGTACGAATAGAGGCACCGG
>JAQWCI010000156.1 GCA_028706005.1 Lachnospiraceae bacterium | reverse complement strand
ACACTCGTTCTAAATTCTGACCATGATGTAGATACAGATTACCTTCTCGAACATGTGTGGGAAGGAGTCGATAATGCGGACGGTGAGACCGTATGGCTCTATATTTCATACCTCAGGGGAAAACTTAAGTCAATTGCATCAAATGTTTTGATTGAGGGCGAGAGGGACGGGAATTATCGCCTGGTAACAGAAGGCTAGTATAAAAGGAAGGAGCCAAAACTTGAACGAAAGGTCGATAAAGCGTCTGAGACGCAGATTTGTAATTCTGGCGATGCTCACATTGAGCCTGGTAATGCTGCTCATCGGCGGCATGATCTTCCTTGTGAACTATTCTGTGGTGAGAAGCCAGGTCAAAGATACGATGGATTACATCATTGAGAACGACGGCAATATTCAGGATGCACAGATTATTGAAATGGCCGGACAGGATGCGAGCCAGGGCACAAGCCAGGGAGCAGGCGCAGCTCAGGCGGCGGGCCAGAATGCCAGTCAGACAGACGGCGCAGCTCAGGGATCATCTCAGAGTGCAGCCCAGGCTGCCAGCGATGACCAGATGCAGGAAATCGAACTTCCGACAAATGATTACAATGTCATTCACTTCCTTTATGAGATATTCGGCACGGAACAGTATGATTATGATTCTCCTGAATTCAGTTTCTCAACGAGATATTTTGCTGTCTCGCTTGATACAAATGAAAACGTGACAGAAATCAAAACAAATCACATCGAAGATCTTACACAGCCCGATGCGGAGTACTATGCAAAATATGCATTGAGGAACAGATTCGGTTTTGGCAGGACCGGCGTCTATTATTATCAGGTGAAGCGCTACGATAACGGATCATTCCTGGTAGTATATCTCGACAGCACAAATCAGGTGAATTCAACATACAGAGTTCTTTATGCAGCGCTCATACTCATAGGTTTTGGCGTGATAGTCACATTCATCTTTGTCTGGACATTCTCCAGAAAGGCAATAGCTCCGGAAATCAAGAATGCGGAACTTCAGAAGAGCTTTATCACGAATGCCAGCCATGAGCTCAAGACTCCTCTTGCAGTAATAAGGGCGAATACTGAGATGCAGGAGATGCTGAGCGGCGAGACAGAATGGACGCAGTCCACAATGCGCCAGGTTGACAGGATGAGCGGGCTTATTCAGAATCTTGTCATGATATCGAGAGCAAGAGAAAAAGAGAAGACAGCATGGATCGTGACAGATGCGACGAAGGCAGTCAGAGAGACAGCGGAAACATTCAGTCCGGTAGCTAAGCAGGACGGAAAGAAACTCGAAATAAAGGCAGACGAAAATGTCAGGATCATTGCAAGTGAGAGCGACATAAGGCAGCTCACATCGCTTCTCGTTGACAACGCGATCAAGTACTGTGACAAGGACGGAAGTGTGGAAGTTACACTATCACAAAAGGGCAAGGGAATTTCTCTATCAGTCTCCAATAACTACGCAGAGGGTAAGAATGTTGATTATACCCGTTTCTTTGAGCGATTCTACCGCGATGACGAGTCTCATAATGTTGATCACGGGGGATATGGAATAGGACTTTCCATTGCGGAAAGTCTCGTTGAAAGTTACAATGGTAGCATATCTGTGACATGGAAGGACGGGGTCATTTGTTTTAACTGCATCCTGAAGTAGTCATATGCAAAACATTGCATTATCCATACGATATTTGTATCGCCGGAACAATGTAACTGTGCTATATAATAGCAGTAAGGCACAGGTGACTTCATGAAATGACATCACCTGTGCCTTTTTGATGAAATCCGGGTAATGGATAAGGATCGCGCAAAGGTGCCGCAAAGGGGAGTGGCGCCAGGGCGGGATTTTTTTATGAAGTGAGGAGGCTATGAGATGTCAAAGAAAACACCGTTATATGAAACACATGTAAAGCTCGGCGGCAAAATTGTCGAATTTGGCGGCTGGCTGCTGCCGGTTCAGTATCCGACAGGGATACCGGCTGAGCACATGGCAGTAAGGACAAAATGCGGATTGTTTGATGTATCGCACATGGGTGAAATTGTTTTGACGGGACCGGATTCACTGGGAGTCCTGAACCACATGATGACGAATGATTTTACTGACATGAAAATCGGGCAGGCAAGGTACAGCCCGATGTGCAATGAGGCCGGCGGAACAGTGGATGATCTTATTGTCTATAAGCGCGGCGGGAACGATTATTTCATAGTCGTAAATGCGGCAAACAAGGACAAGGATTATCGCTGGATGTGTAATCACAAATTCGGTGATGTGGAGCTTGTTGACGCTTCTGATGAATACGCGCAGCTGGCGCTTCAGGGGCCTCTTGCGGAGGATATTCTCAGCAAGGTCGTATCGGGCGAGAGCGACATACCGACAGCTAATTATTCAGCTGAATTTGACAGAGAGATTCAGGGCATACCCTGCATTATTTCAAGGACAGGATATACAGGCGAGGACGGATTCGAGATCTATTGCCCGGCGGACAGCGCCGTCGCAATGTGGGATCTTCTGATGGAAGCAGGCAAGGATGAAGGCCTTATCCCGTGCGGACTCGGAGCACGCGACACACTGAGGCTTGAAGCCGCGATGCCGCTATACGGGCATGAGATGAACGACAGCATTTCTCCGAAAGAAGCAGGACTTGGCATTTTTGTAAAGATGGACAAGCCTGATTTCATAGGCAAGGCCGCGATAGCATACCGCGGAGTGCCGACAGTCAAGAGAGCCGGACTCAAAGTCATCGGCCGCGGAATAATCCGCGAGGAGCAGGAAATCTATAAAGAAGGCGCTTCCGTTTCGGACGAACCGGTAGGTGTAACAACATCAGGAACATTCTGCCCATACTTCAGGGAATCGCTCGCTATGGCAAGGCTCCCCAGAGATCTCGCGGAGCCGGGAACGAAACTTGAGGTCAATGTGAGAGGCCGCATGGTTCCGGTAGAAGTCGTGAAACTGCCGTTCTACAGGCGCGCAAAGTGAAAAATTATGCTGATGCATAATTTTTCACTTATCAGGTTTGTAATGCAACGGTAGAGATGTCGCATTGCAAACCTGAGTAACACAGCGAGAAAACCGCATGCGTGGATTATTCGCGCGAGTTTTCACAAAATAGCTCAGAAGTATAATAAACCAACCATAAATCAAAGGAGATTGAAAATCATGAATACACCTGAGAATCTTAAGTACAGCAAAACACATGAGTGGGTAAAGGATATGGGAGACGGAAAGTTCGAGATCGGCCTCACGGATTACGCGCAGAGCGAGCTGAGCGATCTTGTTTTTGTGAATCTGCCGGAAATCGGCGATGATGTGACTGCGGACGAGGTCTGCGCGGATGTCGAGTCAGTCAAGGCCGCATCTGATGTTTATTCACCTGTGACAGGCAAAGTCGCCGAGGTAAATGAGGAGCTTATCGACGCACCTCAGAGCATCAACTCGGACCCATACAGCGCATGGCTTTTCAGGGCAGAAGATGTGACAGATACTGAGGAACTCATGGATGCAGCTGCATATAATGAGCTTGTTGCCAAAGAGAAACAGTAATTCTGGGGGAGGTTGTCATGGGATCATTTGTTCCGGGCACGAAGGCCGAGCAGGAATCTATGCTCCGCGAGGCTGGCTATAAGAATTGGGATGACCTGTTCTCAGGCATTCCGAAGGATGTCTATCTGGCGGACAAGCCGCTCGATATTCCAGAGGGAAAGTCGGAGCTGGAAGTCACAGCTGAAATGAAAGAAATTGCTGACAGAAATGTGCGTTTCAGGTATATTCTTCGCGGCGCGGGAGCGTATGACCATTACATCCCGTCTATAGTCGGGCGCGTTGTAAGAAAGGAATCTTTTCTCACGGCGTACACACCTTATCAGGCGGAGATAAGTCAGGGTATCCTGCAGTCCATATTTGAGTATCAATCTGAAATAGCGGCGCTGACCGGTATGGATGTTTCGAATGCTTCAGCGTATGACGGCGCATCGGCGGCGGCCGAGGGCGTCATGATGTGTCTCGACAGGAAGCGCACCAAGATCCTGGTTTCGGACAGCATCGCTCCTGAGACCATGGACGTCGTCAAAACATATTGCTTCGGAAGAAATGTCTCCTGTACTGTTGTCCCTTCTAAAGAGGGGGTGACTGATCTTGATGCGCTGAAGGAGATGGCGGGAGATGACACGGCATGTCTCCTCATCCAATCACCGAACTATTTCGGAATTATCGAGCCGGCAGCAGAAGCTGCTGACCTTATCCACGGCGCCGGGGCAAAACTTGTCATGAGCGTAAATCCGATTTCGCTCGGACTGCTTAAGACACCGGCAGAATATGGTGCTGACGTGGCGGTCGGTGAGGGACAGTCGCTCGGAATGCCTCTTGCATGGGGCGGTCCGTATCTCGGATTTATGGCAGCAACAAAAGAAATGATGAGAAAACTCCCTGGAAGGATCGTCGGAGAGACGACAGATTCTGAAGGAAGAAGAGCATATGTTTTGACACTGCAGGCAAGAGAGCAGCACATAAGAAGAGAAAAGGCGGGGAGCAATATCTGCTCGAACGAAGCCCTCTGCGCTCTGACGGCATCTGTATATCTCGCAGCTATGGGTCCCGAAGGACTAAAGCTGGCGGCTCTCCAGTCTACGTCCAAAGCTCATTATCTCCAGAAAGTACTCGAGTCAAAGGGCCTCGATCTTGTATATGACAGACCGTTCTTTGATGAATTCCTGACGTCATCTGAAAGCAGGGAGAGCAGGGATAAGCTGCTCTCAGCTCTCGAGAAGATCGGCGTGCTCGGAGGTCTTCCCTGCGGGGAAAGAGAAATTCTATGGTGCGTGACCGAGAAAGTGCCGAAGGAAGTACTTGATATGGTCGGAAGGGAGGCCCGATAACGATGAAACTTATATATGAGAAAGGCGCCCCCGGACGCCATGCGAGCATACTTGGAAAATGTGATGTACCGGAAGTGATGCCTCCGGTTGATGACATGAGGAAAGAAAAGCCATTGCTCCCGGAAGTATCTGAGACTGAGATTTCAAGGCATTATCAGGCTCTGTCAAAACGTGCTTATGGTGTGTGCGACGGCTTATACCCGCTCGGCTCATGCACGATGAAATACAATCCTTCAGTCGACGAGGATATTGCGGCACTCCCTGAATTCACGTCAGTACATCCGCTTGCGCCTGATGAAACAGTCCAGGGTTCACTTACAGTCCTGTCGGAAATGGAAAAGGTCCTGATGGCCATCACTGGTTTTGCCGGATTTACATTCGAGCCGGCAGCAGGTGCGCACGGCGAATTCACAGGACTCCTTACAATCAAGGCTTATCACCGTGCGAATGGTGATCTTACGACACGAACC
>JAQWCI010000155.1 GCA_028706005.1 Lachnospiraceae bacterium | reverse complement strand
AACCATTCGGGATCGGAAATATTTGATGAACAGAACTTGATAAGCAGCGTGAACAATCGTATCATAGTGTTCCAGCAAGGACTTTTTATCCGGCTTCAAGGGCTGACGTTCCTGCTGATAGCTCCAGTCATTTTTAATGTACTGGTATGGGAAGAGAGATCCGGCTTCTGGTCAGGAATGGGGATCTCTCTTTTGTTATGCCAGCAATTCCGCTGACAATAATAGATCTGAAACAGACATAAATAAAGTGCCGTTATCCGCGGCACTTTCTCATCCTTTATAAGCTGTTATATCCTATTACAATCTGATGCATTTAACGCATCTCATATGAAACTAATCTGACGCCCTACAATTTGGTCTCCTTTCCGTGCAGCATATAATAATCAAATTTGGGTATAAGAAAAGCACCTGTCCTGTGACAGATGCTCTGCTTGCGATACTGTTATTATTGTAAAATGCTCAAATACATATTAAGACGTTCGTTTACATACCCAGCAAACAAATTTTCCATTGCAGACAGGTTATGCTTTCCATGATACTCATCAAAAGCATTGTAATATGCAACTCGGTCTGTAAACTTAATATCAATAGACGGATAGCCTACCTTCATCAGTTCCAGATTTACCAGCAAGCGTCCTGTTCTGCCGTTGCCATCAATGAATGGATGAATACCTTCAAACTCAATATGAAATCGGGCAAGCTTTGTAATGATATTTTCTTCACTGCTATTAAAACGAAGCAGCAGCTCTGTCATTTTAGGCTCGATTAAATAGGGCTGTACAGGCTCATGCTTTGCGCCCATAATACGGACGGGAACTCGGCGGTATACGCCTCGGTCGTCTTTTTTATCCGCCAACACAAGATAGTGTATCTGCTTGATAATGCTTTCACTAAGGGGTGCCTTCTCTTTTACCAGTTCGCTTACAAATTCAAACGCTTCTTTGTGTCCTACCGCTTCCATATGGTCTTTCAACGGTTTTTTATCTATGGTAAGGCCTCGAAGCACCATATCTGTTTCTCTAAGAGTCAGTGTGTTTCCTTCAATCGCATTGGAATTGTAGGTATATTCCACAATGAACTCTTCATTCAGCCTTTCCACCTCTCCTTCGGTAAGAGGCCTTTTTGTATCCAGCTCTTTTTTCTTTTCTGCAATTTGTTCTAACAGGCTTTTTGTGGATTTATACCTGCTGTCTGCCGGCTTTACAGCGTCCACAGGTATCTTCCAACCACGGCCTTGCTGAAATGCACCGGGGATTTTGCCCTCAGAACATAATATTCTTACTCTTCTATCAGAAATACCCCATTTTTCAGCGGCTTCCTTTACGGTCATATACATCGCAATCACTCCTTTATAGGAATAGTATAACCGATTATCGGAATAATATCAGGCTAATCGGAATAACACATTACAGTTTAACGGAATAATACTATATGAATAAGATTCCTCTGTCATCATAAACAGAAGCGTCTGCGTCGTTGCCACAGCGGAGCACGGGATGAAAATGGAAGGAGACAAGCAAATGTTATAAACATCAACCGATTTGTCTGCAGGTAATATCCAGTAGCCTTATAAATAATCTTCAACAGCTTTTGCCTTAATTTGAAATTTTCGTATTTAAAATGTGGAAAAACATATTGACGGCTAATGCGTATTAGCCGTATAATACGGCTAATGAACGTTAGCCTTAATAGAGGTAAGATATGGGCGTGGAAACGACAAAGCAAAAGATTCTAACAGAGGCACTGAAGCTGTTTTCCCAAAATGGATATGAAGCGGTGAGTGTTGAACAGATTGCAAATGCGGTTGGAATAAAAGCTCCTTCCCTTTATAAGCATTACAAAGGGAAAAGGGATATTTTCGATCACATTTTGCAGCGTATGAATGAAATGGATTTGGAAAGAGCAAAAAAATATGAAATGCCTGAAGGTGATCTCAACAAAATTGCATCAGCATACTGCGAGACACCCATTGAAAAAATCAAGACGTACAGCATTTCCCTGTTTTTACATTGGACCGAGGAGGAATTCTCCGGAAATTTTCGGAAGATGCTTACCTTGGAGCAATATAGAAACCCCGAAATGTCGCAGCTGTACCAGCAGTATCTTTCCGGCGGCCCCCTGCAGTACATGGCCGAACTTTTTGGCTCAATGACAGGCGAAACAAATGATTCCATACAGATTGCGCTTGAGTTCTATGGTCCAATTTTTCTGCTTTACAGTGCATATGATGGTGCCGACAACAAGGAGATAATTATTGCTGCACTAAAACAACATATTGACCGTTTTTCGCAACAGCTGGACAGCGCGATGCCCAAAGAGTCAGCGAAGAATGATGTTGAAGCATAAAACCCACCGAGAGCTGCTCACATTGCCGTGCGGTGCGATGGTCATCGACACACCGGGAATGCGGGGGCTTGGCATGTGGGATTCTGCCGAAGAACTTGAAAAAGCCTTTTCAGATATTGAGCTGTTGGCTGTCTCATGCCGGTTCAAAAACTGCACCCATACCAATGAGCCGGGATGTGCCGTAAATGCTGCACTGGCGGACGGACCGCTCTCTGCGGAGCGCGGGCAGTCCTATCAAAAGCTGCAAACAGAAAACGCATACGCAGAGGATGCCAAAAGCTACCTTGCGGCAAAAGAAAAGAAATTCAAGGAAATATCGAAAACCAATAAATTGAATCGTAAGAGATAGGAGAAAAAACATGAACCAAGACAATTTAATCATCCGTTTGGAAACAGAAAACGATTATAGAAACACAGAAAACCTTGTCCGAGAAGCATTTTGGAATGTGTATAAACCCGGCTGTAATGAGCATTATGTGCTGCATACCTTCCGCAAGCGGCCGGAATTTGTGCCGGAGCTGGATTTTGTGATGGAGAAAGATGGGAAAATGATCGGTCAGGTTATGTATGTGCGCACCGTGATTCAAAAGGATGGCGGCGGCGAGCTTCCCATCATGACATTGGGACCGATTGGCATTCACCCTGACTATAAGCGGCAGGGGTATGGGAAAACTCTGTTGGACTATTCCATGGAAAAGGCTGTCGCTATGGGCGCAGGCGCACTTTGCTTTGAAGGCAATATTGATTTTTATGGCAAATCCGGCTTCGTAGTAGCCTCCACAATGGACATTCATTATTATGACGAACCCAGAGATGCGGTCGTGCCTTACTTCCTTTGCAGAGAACTCAAAAAGGGGTATCTTGATGGCATCAGTGGAACCTATCACACTCCGCAGGGATACTTTGTTGATGAGGACGAGACAGAAGCCTTTGACAAAAGCTTCCCTGTCAAAGAGAAACTGAAGCTGCCGGGACAGCTGTGATAAATTAACAGGTCGACTATGACAAATACGCAGTTTGGAACATTAAATCTGCTTAGTGCAGTCGCAACGATACTTTGCTGTTATCTGTTCCTTGCGATAGAGATAATTAGGGAAAAGTAATTGTGGAGATAATTAATTAGTAGTTTCCCAACCAGTGAGACTATATCGACAATGACATAGCCTCAGATGGATGTTTTCTTCAGTGACCTGTTGGTCACATTGATGGTTCTGGCGGAGCTGCCTTCGGTTTGTTTTTGCTGCCCACCGGTCTACCGCGTTTACGCTTTACCAGCTGCTCCGTCTGATCGGATGGTGCCTTAGCCTTCGGACGATTCTTGCTTCCTCTGGGCCTGCCTGGTTTCTTTTTGGGCGGTTCTTCCGGCTTCGGAATGAGATCCAGCTTTTGGAGGACCACCAGGTGAGATGGATTCATCCGTACAAGCTGCCAGTTTTCGCTTCCGACACGTGCTTTCTTCGCTCGGATTAGCACGGAGAGAATCTTTCTGTAGGTGTAATCCTCGAGAAGACCTGCTTTGTCAAAGGCATTGATCAGGCGAAAGGTCAGGAGCGTTGAAAGGAAATCGCAAAACTCACTACCGATCACAGAGTAATCGTCTTGCACGCGGGTCTCATCGAATTCACAGGCGGATTTGTAATACCGCATGACGAGCTCGATCTCCCAGCGGTTGGCATAAGCTTTGTAGGCGATCTCCGGAGGAAGATCCAGATCACACTCCAGCACGATCGTGCCGAAAGTCTTCTGTTTCTCCCTGAGTTTTTCAAGGCTATAGGTCTTTTCCTTCTTTGCCCGGCGCAGCCAGTCACTTTCTTCTTTGGCAGCCTTGGCACTGCTCCGGTAGGAATAGAGCCATTTATCGATACCGACACACTTCTCCTTGCGGCAAGTGATGCCTTCGAAGCCGGGCAGAATCGCCGTGAAGTCCAGCATGGAGTGCCGCGCAATCAGCTTGGAGTTGCGCTTTATCGGATTAAGGTAATGCAGATCCGGATGGCTTTCAAACTCCTTGTGCGCTGCAGATTCCGGGAAGCCTTTATCACCGACGATGATTCCTTTGGTGATCCGGTTCTCCTTGATGAAGGCTTCATAGGAAGTGGCATCCAGCATATTTCCAGGAAAGCACTTGGAGCAGACCGGCTCCATCGCTTCCAGATCGAACGCGAAGAGAACAGAGATATCTCTTGTCCCCTTGATCCGGGCCTTCCTGGAAAAATCAGAGAGAGAATTCACTTTGGATTCATCCGACTTGAGCGTTCCATCAACTAACAAATGGTGATCCAGAGAGACAGAGGCTGTCCGGTTTCTCATAAAGGTAACGATGCGTGACATCGTCTTTCCAAGATCATTCAGAAAGGTCGATACCGTGTTTTTCGATAAGGATACGTCAGGATACAGTTCTGACAAAAAGCTAGTTTCATATGCCTCCTTAAGCTCAAAGTCGCGGATGCCTTTGTCACAGACTCTCAGCAGAGAGATGCAGTAGATCTTCATTGCGTCACGCTGGCTGTATACGGCAAACAGTTCGTTCTGGATACTTTTAAACAATTGGTCGCAGAGGACGACACTGGCCCAATCCTTCAGATCAATCGGTGAAAAAGAAACATCCTGCGGAGCACTCTTTGCGATTGGAACATAGGAACCATCAACGATGTGACCAATCGTAGGACCGTTCACCGGAAGATGACGGCCACCTACGTTTCTGCAGCCGACACGCTGGCGGACAGCGTATAGCTTTTTGTCGCTGCCATAAGCAATGACAACTGTATTCTTTGGACGCGGGACATCCAAAATTTCACGTGGGATCGGCATAGCAGGCCTCCTTTTGTATAGTCTAATAATAACATATATTAGACTATATTTCAAGATAAACATGCCTGAAATGTCGACAGGATTCAAGGTATTTAGTGTCAAAAAGAGGGATTTTCGGCACAATATCTGGCTGAAACGGGCCAACCAGAAGCGAAAATATAGTGATCAACCGAAAAAGCAGGCTTCATATAGGCTGTTATATAGTCTCATCGGTTGGGAAAGTATTA
>JAQWCI010000017.1 GCA_028706005.1 Lachnospiraceae bacterium | reverse complement strand
CTGGGCTTTCTGCGGCGGAGGCAAAGTGGGAGACGAGCTGGCAGGATTGGTTTTGGCTGGTGTCAAAACAGCAACTACAAGCGCATATGTTTCATATCAGATAGAAGGTGAGCCTGTACCTGAAGAGGGCAGCTACAGCGTGGTCATGTATGATGACGGCGAGGCTGCCTGCGTCATAAGAACGACCAGGGTGTCGCTGGTTCCGTTTAACGAAGTTCCAGCCAGTCATGCATATCTGGAGGGAGAAGGAGACCGAAGTCTTTCTTACTGGAGGCGTGTTCACAGGGAGGCCTTCAAGCCTGAATATTTAGCTGCTGGAAAAGACTTTGACGAAAGAGACCTGTGTGTACTGGAGGAATTCGAGTTGGTATATCCGGTAGAAGATCATGCGGATAAATAGCCAGTGTGAGGGCATGATACTTCTGAAAGTACTCTTACCCTTTCTGACCAAACCAGATCGCCAGGTGCCATATCGTGGCGGCAATGGCAATTACAGTGGCAGAACGGTGCTGGGCAAGCCAACTCTTCTTCAGCTTTCTGCGCCAGATAAATGATCCTATGGCGATTATAAAAGCCAGAGTGGCGATGATTCCACTTACGAAAACCAATGTGGGAATCGTGTAGACACTGCCATCCTGCATTTTCATGTTTTGACCTGAGATCAATGTGGCAATTGTGTGATACACAGTGCGACCGGTATAATGTTTGGTGCGATCCATCCAATAATTCCCAAAATATTATTAATCATAAAAACCTCCTTAGCATCCTTTCAATTGCTTGTTAATGTATAAAAAATGCGCCCGGTTATTTATGCAATAACCGGGCGCACCAGACATCTTCTCCGACTATCCTATTACGATAGGTTGTCCTCTGATGAGTGAATATTAAATTTGCTCAATTGCTGAACGCAGGCGCGATACATCGCCTGTAAAGGTCTTGCCCTTCCCTGGTGAGGGCGATGCTTTTGTTCTTGATATCAGAATAAAATGCATTATACTCAGGCTATTATTAAAATGCAATTGATAAGGTAGTGTTTTTCTGTGATTTTTCTGTGTCTTCTTAAAGCGGCATTTAACGTTGCAGTTATTTCCAAATTCGCAAAAAAATATAACGGTAAAATGATTTATGCGCATGAAAACAATACAGTACCTGCATAAATGTTATTTGGTTGGAGGCAACTTTGAAGTTTTTTAAACATGAGAAGTATCTTTCGAAAATGCGAGACTTTTATGACACAGGAATACATTGACAGATATCTATATATGATTTATACTCCTCACATAGACAAATATCTATGTGAGGAGATAAAAGATGAATACAATTGATGTCGCTTTGATATGCAAAGCACTGAGCGATTCAAATCGTCTGCAGATAATTGAACTGCTGTCTGATGGAGAAAAATGCGGATGTAAACTGCTTGAAAAGTTCAACATTACACAGCCTACCCTTTCTCATCATATGAAAATTCTGTGTGACTGTGGTCTGGTAAACAGCAGAAAAGAGGGCAAATGGATTCATTACTCCCTGAACTGTGAAACCTTAGGCGGGTTCAAGGACTATATTGGAAATTTATCCTGCTGTAAGAAGGGGAAAGAATGCAGGTGCATTTAATGTGGACTTTTGTGCAGAATCAGATCCTTGGCATGAAATGGCTGAATGCCCTTACAGGTAATCTGCTTTCAATGACAGGTCTTGATACAGAGACCAGAATTGGCGGAAGTGTTCAGTTCTTTCTTTACGATACGATCAAGATAACAATACTGTTGTGTTTTCTGATATTTCTTATCAGCTACATTCAGAGCTATTTCCCACCGGAACGCAGTAAGAAGATACTGGGAAATTTTCACGGCATATGGGCAAACTGTATTGGTGCCCTGCTTGGCACGGTAACGCCGTTCTGTTCATGCTCGTCTATTCCACTGTTCATAGGTTTTACCAGCGCGGGGCTTCCACTGGGCGTCACGTTCTCTTTCCTTATTTCGTCGCCAATGGTAGACCTGGGTTCTCTGTTGCTGCTCGTAAGCATCTTCGGAGTAAAGGTCGCTGTCATCTATGTTGTTGTCGGACTCATTATTGCAGTCGCCGGTGGCACGATCATTGAACAACTACATATGGAACCATATGTTGAGGACTTTATTTATAAAGTAGGAAAAGTGGATATAGAATTGCCGGATCTCACACAGAAGGACAGATTCGTTTATGCAAAAGACCAGATGTTTTCTACTTTCAGGAAGGTATTTCCTTATATCCTGGTCGGCGTTGGTATCGGAGCTGTTATCCACAACTGGATTCCGGAAGAATGGGTCGAAGCAGTTCTCGGAGGCAATAATCCTTTTGGAGTCGTGCTTGCCACATTGATAGGGATACCTATGTACGCGGACATTTTCGGATCAATACCAATCGCGGAAGCGCTACTGTCCAAAGGAGCTTTGCTTGGAGTCGTACTATCATTCATGATGGCTGTGACTACATTATCACTGCCTTCCATGATCATGCTTCGCAAGGCAGTAAAGCCAAAACTCCTGGCATTGTTTGTTGTGATATGTACCGTAGGTATCATTGCGGTTGGATACTTTTTCAACGCGATCCAGCCATTCATAATATGATATAAGGGTCAAAAGTACATTCTGCGTTTCTGCTTGCAGAAAAAGCAGAATGTATTTGGGCCCCGTCCCACACTCGGAAGTAGCGATTTGCGCAGTAAATCAGCGGATTCCGAGTGCGGGGAGAATTGCGAAAGTTTCGACATGAAGCACAGAATGCTTCATGTCAGGAAACGGAGCAATTCGTATACCATAGTTAATAATTGGGTTTTGACCCCAACATCATAATCTAAAGAAGAGAGGAAAAAAATATGACTATCAAGATACTCGGAGGCGGATGTTCTAAGTGTAAGGCACTTGAAGCTGCAACAAAGGAAGCCCTTGCCGGGCTCGGTGTGAATGCAGAGATTGAGCATGTGACAGATTTCAGTCAGATCGCAGCATATGGAGTAATGTCAACTCCGGCACTTGTTGTAGATGAGAAAGTCGTTTCGTATGGCAAGGTGCTCAAGCCCGATGAAATTGTGGCACTGCTTAAAACTTATTACTGTACCTGAATAGAATGCAGAGAGCCCCGGAACCATTGAAAGATCAATGGCTTCGGGGCTCCTGGTTTTTGCATAATTAACGTATATAACGGTTCGATTGGTCAATTACAGATCCAGGTCCTCGAAACGTTTTTGTGAGATCTTAAGCGACAGACCGGTGAGAAGGATAAAAACAAGCAATGCCGGAACGAGCAGGATCCATTGCATGGTGAGACCTTCACCGGAGATGGAATTGAAGCCTGCCATGCCGGGAAGATGATGAAGCGTCTCTCCGAATCCGACGATAATGAAGGCAGCGATACAGAAGAAGATGAATGGCTTCCCGTAATTATAGGCGGTCCTGAAGAATCCACCGAGAAAAATGTAATTGAACAGCGCAAAGATAAGGAGAGCAAGAGCAAGAAATGTGATATTTGCAGCCATCAGTGGATTGCTGACATAGGGCGTGGCATCCTTCAGAACTGTCATTCTCAGCACAGTCATCACGATCAGAAGGAGAAACGCAATTGATTCAAGAAAGAGCGCACATAGATATTTTGCCGTCACGACGTCTTTTTTCCGGATCGGAAGAAGGGCAGTATAGAGGATATCATCAGCCTCCCGGGCAAACTGGTAGGAATAGAACATCCCCATACAGATGAAGAAACAGCTGACAAGTATTGGATAGCCTGGAATCAGCGCCATGCAGGCGAACAGGATGAAAAACCAGGTGATAGGTGCGGTAGTCAGTTTTAATTCCTTATGCAGAAGCTGTTTCATGATGATTTCCCCTTTCCAGATGAACCATGATCTCTTCAAGACCAGGCTTTCGAATTGCCACTGCATCGAACGCGTTCTGGTCACAACTGCGGATCAGGTAGCTTGTTCCGTCTTTGGAACGGCATTCTCCAGCTAAGAGCTTCTGCTGTTCTTCGGTAAATGGCTCTGTGCTTTCAACGATCAGATAGTCATTCTCGAAATCTTTGAGCGTGGAAGAGAAAAGAATCTTCCCTTTTTGAATATAGGTGATATCATCCGCACACTTCTCAAGATCAGTGATGATATGAGTGGAGAACAGAATCGTGACCCCCTGACTTGCCAGATCCAGAAAGAGATCCAGAAGTTCATCTCTGGAGACGGGATCGAGACCGCTGGTCGGCTCATCCAGGATCAGCAACTCGGCATGATGCGACAAAGCAAGTGCAAGATTCAGTTTCACCTTCATTCCTTCAGATAACTCCTGCGGACATTTGGTGTCATCAAGCGCAAACTCTTTGAGGTAGAAAGCCCACTGAGAAGAATCCCAATCGTCATAAAAAGAACTGGTGATTGCTGCGATTTCTCTGATTTTCTTCTTGCGATAGCACACAAGTGTTCCTGATGCATATCCGATCTTCTGTTTGATTGCCTTTTCGTTTTCGTTGGCATCTAGTGAAAAAAATGAGACTTCTCCGGAAGAGGGATGGACAAGATGCAGGATCGACTTCAACGTCGTTGTTTTGCCCGCACCGTTCCTGCCGATGAATCCCATGATATGTCCTTTCTCAATGGAAAAAGAAACATTGTCCAGATGAAAGGCAGGATATTCTTTTGACAGATTCTTGATCTGCAGGACCTCATTCATCTTGAGATTCCTCCTTGTTCATGATGGCACCAATAATATCTGCGACAGAGTTCTTGGGCGGGATACCTATACCCTTTTTCTTGTCCACTAAAAGAATCAGGGTATCTCCGGGCTTTATATCCATCATTTCTCTGACTTTTTTGGGAATCACGATCTGTCCCTTTTCTCCTACAGTTGCCGCGGCCATATATTTATCATCTTCTTTTTTCATAATTTCTCCATGTATGATAAGTGGGAAAAGTATAACTTGTTACACGAACAGTATATGATTGTTCAATTTAGTTGTCAATGATGCGAATAAACATGTTTATTAACTTGTAAATATACGTGTTAATATATTTTATATGCTTATGGAGGTGCTGATATGACAAACATAATACCAATATCTGATTTGAGAAATTATACTGAAGTTTTAAAGGATGTAGACAAAAATCAATGTGTCTATTTAACTCGTAATGGGCATGGGGCATATACAATCATGACGATGGCAGAAGCTGAAGAGTATGATCGCCTCAAGGCAATATACGGATTGATGAAAGAACTTAAGTCATCAGAAATCAGAGCAGATAAAGAGGGCTGGGTCTCTGAAAAGGAAATGTATACGTCCTGAGAATATATAACGAAAGAGAAGATTTCATGAGCAGACTGTTTGGAACAAGAACATAATATCTGCAAACAAATATATGAATAAATACATAAAAACTAATGCAATGATATTGAAGAAATACACAATGCGTGGCTGGCTGTAAATGCTTCAGGAACAGAACAGCTTGAAAGCAGTGAACGGGACTGGTCAAAACATGCTGTACCTGCAGAGGTCCACACGTCCGTTTATGACTTCAATGCCGTCCGCTGCAAGTAGTTTTGCCTGGACATCCGCTCCGCCAAATGCAAATTCTCCGGCGAGTTCGCCCTTTGCGTTGACAACGCGGTAACACGGAATATTATCAGGGTCAGGGTTGTGGTGTAATGCGTTGCCCACTGCCCTGGCCATTTTTTTGTCACCGGCCATTTCTGCGACCTGACCATAAGTCGCAACACGTCCCTTCGGGATTTTCTTTACAGCTTCATAAATGCGTTTTGAGGGGCTGTCAGAGGCCAGATAGTAACTGGCGGCTATCATGTTCTTAATGTCTTTGTCAGGTATTGAACCATCCAGGATTATGGTGTTCCAGTGCTCTTTGTTCTGATGATATCCGGGAATCACAGATGGAAAAGTCTGCCTCCACATGTCACGCCAGCCAGGTTCTGTTTTAACATTGAGGTTAATGAAGCCATTTCTGTTGTATGTCCACAGGAAAACTTTTCTGCTGCCTTTCACCCTCACAAGCTGCCAGTCGGGATCATGGAAAGGCGCGTCCTGATACGTGTCTGGAAATGAAAGACCATATTTGAGTGCCTGTTCTCTTGTCTTCATTGTGTTACCCCTTTCCCCAGCAGGCGTTATTCCGGCTGTCTGTTGCCGCTGCGTTGCAATTGCAACTCTTATCATGATATTTGATTTCAGATGCCATTTCAATTGTTGTCCGTTTAGGTTCAATTAATAAATTCATATCTTTTGATGTTGCGATATAGCTTCCGGCCACTCGAAAATCTTGCAATTCCGCCACTTCATAGATTTATGCTTATTGGTATAGCTTCCATCCACTGAAAAATCATACCATCTTCGTAGAAAAGACACAGAAACGTCACAAACTCCAACTACTATTTACGAGATGGCTATCAGAGATGGCCATAAATAACAATATTCAGGCATGGAGGAAATTATGAAGAACAGGGTAAAGAATCTATTTCAGCGTTTTGTGCTCACGTTCGCGATGGTAGCAGCATTGATCGCAGTGAGTATCCCCACACCGGTAGCGGCAGCGGGCTCTCTTACAATGAGCACCAGTTATCCCGGAATCACAGTATCTGCAGGCGACACAGTGAGTTTTGACCTGGATTTCGATAATGAAACAGGGTCAGGCACAGATTGTGCGCTGAGCGTCACATCTATTCCTACAGGATGGACAGGATACTTTTCAGGATCAAGCAAAGAAATCAGCAATGTTTATGTAAAGACCGGTGAACAGGATGCGTTGGCAACATATGCACTCCAGGTGCCTGACGATGCAGCAAAGGGATCATACAAAGTAGTCCTTAAGGCAGCAGGATCAGGAGCATCATCGAGTGTTACCCTGAATCTTACAGTGAATGATGAGGAGACAGGCCTCAGCTCTCTGACGACAGATTACGCTGAACAGGAAGGCGCTTCAGGCACAGCATTCACATTTACAACTACAATTCAGAACAATACAGCAGACGCTCAGTCATACAGCCTTACTTCACAGGCAGCTGATGGCTGGACAGTAGCTATCACTCCTTCAGGAGAATCAACACAGGTCGCTTCTATAGATGTAGATGCCAAGGGTACACAGGCTCTCACAATCACAATCACCCCTCCGAGCGGAGTTACAGCCGGTGATTACACGATCCCGATCTCTGCAATTTCAGCTTCAGATAAACTTTCAACAGACCTCAAAGTCACGATCACAGGTACCTATGGCATGACAGTTGCTACTCCTTCGGGAACCTTAAGTTTTGACGCAACAGCAAATAAGAAGAAGGCAGTAACTCTTGACGTGACAAACTCAGGCAACATTGATCTCACAAATGTAAATCTTACAGCTTCAGCTCCTGATGACTGGACAGTTGAATTCTCAGAGAGCACTATCGACACTCTGGCAGCAGGGCAGACCAAAGAAGTCACGATGAACGTAACTCCTTCAGAAAATTCACTCAGCGGAGATTATGAAGTCGATGTAACTGCCAAGAACGATGCTTCCAGCCAGACTGCGGCATTCCGTGTGACAGTCAAAACTGCTACAAGCTGGGGCATTGTTGGTGTTGTTCTTATCGCAGCCGTTATCGGATGCCTTGTCCTCGTATTCCGTAAATTTGGCAGACATTGAGGTGTAAGTTATGAGTGAAACTATTATTCAGACTTTTGGCCTCACGAAGGATTATGGTGAGGTAAAGGCTGTCGACACGCTTGATCTGACGATCCAGCGCGGTGAGATCTTCGGGCTCCTGGGGCCGAACGGAGCAGGCAAAACAACCACTACGCTTATGCTTCTCGGACTCACAGATCCCACCTCCGGTCATGCTGTGATCGAAGGACATGATTGCACGAAAGATCCGCTGGATGTAAAGAAGATCGTAGGTTACCTGCCTGATAATGTCGGATTTTATCCCGATATGACAGGACGCCAGAACCTGATTTTCACAGGTCAGATGAACAGCCTTGATAAAGAAACATGTGAATCGAGATCAAAAGAGCTGCTCGAGAGAGTGGGCATGACATATGCGGCAGACCGCAAGGCCGGTACATACTCAAGAGGTATGAGACAAAGACTTGGGATCGCTGATGTTTTGATGAAAGATCCGGAAATAATCATCATGGATGAGCCCACGCTGGGCATCGACCCTGAAGGCATGAGAGAGCTGACAAAACTCATTCGTGACCTGGCGGTGAAGGACGGAAGGACCATTCTTCTGAGTTCACATCAGCTGTACCAGGTCCAGGAGATATGCGACAGAGTCGGCATCTTCGTAGAGGGAAAACTGATCGCGTGCGGACGCATAGATGAGCTCGGAAGACAGTTGCAGAGCGAGGGCTTGTTCCTCATGGATCTGCAGGTAGAGCAGAACAGTGACCCGCTTGTCAAACTCCTTTCCGCAAAGGAAGGCGTGACGAAAGTCACAAAGAACGACAACGGCAGTCTTCATATTGAATCGACAAGGGATCTCCGAAAAGAGATGATAAGCTTCCTGATGATGAACAACTACACGTTGCTCGATATGCATCAGAGGGGCGGCGACCTCGAAGAGATTTATCGTAGGTATTTTGAGAAAGCAGGTGAAGAGATAGATGCTGCAGGCAAAAATTCTGAAGCAGGATCCGCG
The DNA here is from genome assembly GCA_028706005.1 of Lachnospiraceae bacterium. Lineage (GTDB taxonomy): Bacteria > Bacillota > Clostridia > Lachnospirales > Lachnospiraceae > CAG-791. The sequence goes on along the minus strand of JAQWCI010000017.1, from coordinate 14,033 downwards.
GGAAATGATGGGCGCGGCAAAGGAACAAAGCAAACCTGGAGAGAGCGGAGAGCAAACCGCAGGAAGAATAATCCGGGAGTCTAGAGGCCGCCGGGAACCGGGAAAGGCCGCAGAAAAAAAGAGCAAAGGGGCAGCAATGTCAGGCTTTACAGCTCTTTATCGCAAGGAACTTACGGATCATTTCTCCGGAGTCAGAGTTTTCCTGATCTTCTGCCTGATGTTTATCGTCACGGCGATGAGCCTCAACGGCGCGATAGGGAACCTGTCAGATGCGATAGCTGACAGCAAAGAATATGTTTTCCTTAAGCTGTTTACGACAAGCGGCGATTCAATATATTCATTCACGACGTTTCTTGGTTTCTTCGGGCCGATAATCGGAATTGCACTTGGATTCGATGCGGTCAACAACGAAAAGTCGCAGGGCACACTGATAAGAATTGCGTCGCAGCCAATCTACCGTGATGCGATAATCAATGCAAAGTTCCTCGCCGGATGCACAGTGATCTTCGTACTTACATTTGTGCTGGGCGGCTTTGAGACAGGCGTAGGCATCATCAAAACAGGTCTTCGCCCGGGGCCTGAGGAGTTCGGAAGAATATTTATCTACCTCCTGTTCTCAGCGGTCTATTGCTGTGTATGGCTTGCAATGTCTGTTTTCTTTTCAGTCATCTGCAAACATGCCGCAACAGCTGCAATCTCAGGAATATCGATCTGGCTGTTCCTGACGATGTTCATGTCGCTCGCGGCACAGGGCATCGCAAATGCAATCTTCCCGCTTACAGGGTGGGGCGCATATTACAACCAGTACAAGAATTATTCACTGCAGATAGGCCTCAACCGAATATCACCGTATTACCTTTACAGCGAGGCCGTGTCGATCATCATGGATCCGAGCTCACGTTCAGTCGGACTCGTGACAGAGTCGCAGTACAGCGGCGCAGTCGTCAGCTACCTGTCCATCGGACAGAGCGTTCTGCTCATCTGGCCGCACCTGGTCGCTATGTTTGCAATCGCAGTAGTACTCTTTGCAATAGCTTATGTCTGCTTCATGAAGCAGGAGATAAGAGCGTAATTGCAATACGGCAAAACAAATTAAGCCCGGAAGATCTGATCCTGAAATGGAATCAGACCTTCCGGGCGTTTTTGTGTATGGCGCCTTACTGTTATTTCTGGCTTCCGGGCTGGGACAGCTCGTCGAGTGTGCTGCCGTAAGGCGGCAGGAATTCAGAGGTGAAGACCGCGACCTCCGGGAGAGATTCAGACATCTTCCGGACAGCGGCGGATGTGCTCGCCTTGGCAGTGCGGAATTCGGTGTTGCCTGACTTCTCCTCTTCGATGCACTTGATGAGAGCTGAGAGCTTGTCAGCGGCCTTTACGAGGCGGCGCATGTACTTGTCGTTCTCGTCGTCATCGCTTCCACTGAAGATTGCCTCATATGTCGGCTGCAGGTCTTCAGGAAGGCGGCTTACAAGATTGTTCTCGGCGACTGCCTCAACATCCTTGTAGGCATTCTTGATATTGCTGTTGAAATACTTGACCGGCGTCGGCATGTCCCCGGTTATGATCTCTGACGCATCATGATAGAGCCCGATAAGTGCAGCCCTTTCGGCATTCAGGCTCTTACCGAAGCGGACATTTCCGATGGTGCACAGCGCGTGCGCAATCATCGCGACTTCAAGACTGTGCTCACTCAGATTCTCAGGTCTCGAATTCCGCATCAGCGCCCAACGTTCTATATATTTCATTCGAGAAACAGTTGCAAAAAAGCTATATGACATGTATATGAATCTCCCCTCAATCAGATGCAAGTATCAACCCAGCGAACAACTCCGATGTTTCTGGCTATTCAGATCGTATCCAGCGCCTGCCTGATATCATCAATAAGATCCGCCGCATCTTCAAGACCGCAGGAGAATCTCACGAGATCAGGACTTATGCCGCAGGCTGCAAGCTCAGCGTCTGTGAGCTGGCGGTGAGTTGAACTCGCCGGGTGCAGGCAGCAGGTGCGCGCGTCAGCGACGTGTGTTTCGATGGCTGCGATCTTCAGCCCCTTCATGAATTTCTCAGCAGCGGGACGCCCGCCCTTAATGCCGAATGAAACAACACCGCAGGTGCCGTTCGGCATATATTTCCTGGCAAGATCGTAATACCTGTCACCTTCAAGGCCGGGGTATGAGACCCAGCTGATCCTGTCATCTGACTCAAGGAACCCGGCAACGGCCAGGGCATTCTCACAGTGCCTCTTCATGCGGACTTCAAGACTCTCGAGTCCGATATTGAGAAGAAAAGCATTCTGCGGAGCCTGGATCGATCCGAAATCGCGCATCAGCTGAGCTGTCGCCTTCGTGATGAACGCGCCCTCTTTGCCGAACTTTTCAGCATATGTTATTCCGTGATAGCTCTCGTCCGGAGTGCACAGACCAGGGAACTTATCCCTGTCAGCCATCCAGTCAAAATGGCCTGAATCGACGATAGCACCGCCCACAGCGGAGCCGTGGCCATCCATGTATTTTGTCGTGGAGTGAGTGACAATATCAGCGCCCCATTCGAATGGACGGCAGTTGACGGGAGTGGCGAAAGTGTTGTCGACGATGAGCGGCACGCCGTGAGCGTGAGCTGCCTTTGCAAACTTCTCAAAATCGAAGACAGTGAGCGCAGGGTTCGCGATTGTTTCGCCGAATACAGCTTTTGTGTTGGGACGGAAAGCCGCTTCCAGCTCTTCAGGAGTGCAATCAGGCGAAACAAATGTGAAGTCGATTCCCATTTTGCGCATTGTCACATTGAAAAGGTTGAATGTCCCGCCGTATATGGACGAGCTGGAAATTATGTGGCTGCCGTTTTCAGCGACATTGAAAGTCGCGAAGAAATTTGCCGCCTGACCGCTTGATGTCAGCATCGCAGCGGTTCCGCCTTCCATATCGCAGATCTTGGCCGCGACCATGTCGTTTGTCGGGTTCTGCAGTCTTGTGTAGAAATATCCGCTAGCCTCGAGATCAAAAAGTTTACCCATATCCTCGCTTGTTTCATAGCGGAAAGTAGTACTCTGAATTATCGGTATTTCGCGCGGCTCGCCGTTACCGGGTCTGTAACCGCTCTGAACACATTTTGTTCCGATCCTGAAATCTGACATAATCTCCTCCTTGCCTGAGCGAAATTTGCTGAATGAAAGATCCTCCATCCGCAAGATCTTTTTCTTCTGACTTCATAGTGTAGCAGAATCCGTAGTAAATCGAAAGAAAAAGGTGTAATGTAAATCTATGACTTTACACAGGGACAAAACGCCCGAATCGTCGGGAATTACACATAAATCAAAATCGCCAATGACCTTATGGGCAGTGTTTTTCTGGCTCGTCATCTGGCAGATCGCGGGGATGATAATAAATGACAACATTTTCTTTGTCACTCCGCTTGAAGTCCTGCAAAGACTCTCCCAGCTTGTATTACAGGGCAGTTTCTGGCTATCGATCGGTTACTCGTTCACGCGGATAATTGCAGGTTTCTTCCTTGCTGCTGCCATCGGAACTTTGATGGCAATCGTTTCTTCGCGGTCAAAACAAGTTGAAAGCCTTCTGGCTCCTTTGATACTGGTAATTAAATCTGTGCCGGTCGTGTCGTTCATAATCCTGGCTCTCATTATTTTTACTTCCAGAAACCTCTCGATCCTGATCTCGTTCATGATGGGACTGCCTGTATTCTATTCAAATGTTTTGCAGGGAATAAGGAGCATGGATCCAAAGCTGGACGAGATGGCAACAGTCTTCAGGATCTCGGATGCGCTACGGCTCAGAGATATAGCAATGCCGCAGATTTACCCGTATTTTGAGGCGGCTGTATCCACGGCGGCCGGCCTGTGCTGGAAAGCGGGAGCGGCGGCAGAAGTGATCGGGATACCGGACGGCTCGATCGGCGAGAATCTCCAGAGAGCCAAGGTCTATCTGGAAACGGCGGATCTTTTTGCCTGGACGATCGTGATAGTCATCTGCTCATTGCTTCTTGAGAAGCTGAGCCTTCTTGCGACAAAGCGGGTGGCCACGGCGCTGGAGCGGATACCGGAAAACCAGACAGGCGGGGCGAAGAGAGAGCAGACTGATGCCGGTGACATCACGATCAATGATCTCGTCAAAACATATGGCAGCCTGAAGGTTCTTAAGGATTTCAGCGCCGTCATTCCGAACGGCGCTGTGACGGCAGTAATGGCGCCGTCGGGAGTCGGCAAAACAACGCTTCTGCGTATTCTTGCAGGACTTGAAGAGGCGGATAGCGGACATGTCAGCGGACTTGAGAACAGGAAGATATCATATGTTTTCCAGGAGGACAGGCTCCTCGAGAGTTTTGACGCTGTGACGAATGTAAGAATTGTGAGACCGGAGCTTTCAGATGAGGAAGTGAAGACCGCGCTTGCCGCAGTAGGGCTGAGGGAGAACGCCTGCATTATCAACGAATACTCGGGCGGCATGAAACGAAGAGTCACAATAGTCAGGGCTCTGATGGCGGACTGGGACGTGCTGTTTATGGACGAACCGTTCAGGGGCCTCGATGAAATCAGCAGAAAACTTGCAATTGACTATACAAGTCAACTACTGAAAGGACGCACCTGCGTGCTTGTGACGCATGACCCTGATGAGCCGCAGCTTATGGGTGCAGAAAGCATTATCACTTTGAAAGTATAGACAGAGCAATGCGACAGCGCATGTCGCATGAAGGTGCATTGGCAAGGAGGCAGCAATGAGCGGAAGCATTAGCAATATCCTCAACATTATTTTTCTTATAATATTTCTTGAAGCATCATACATAGATTGCCGCAACGCCGAAAGGCACGGCAGAAGATTCCTTAAGCCGGCGCTGATGCCGTTCCTTATCGTTGTATATTGCACTGGCATGATTGAGGCCGGCGGGAGCGTCAGCGTATTCATGATCCTTGCGCTCGCCTGTGGTTTTGCCGGGGATACGCTGCTTCTTAAGGAAAAATATTTCACGTTCGGTCTGGCGGCGTTCCTGCTGGAACACATTTTCCTTATAATAGAATTCACACGCGGCATCACTTTCAGCGAGATCCCGGTGATAATCCTGGCGGCGATCGTTCTGTACGCCCTTGCAGGCTGGCTTATACTGCGCGGGCTCCTGCCTGCAATTGACAGGAACATGAAAGCCCCGGTCTTCCTTTATATGACCGCAATACTGATGATGAGCTACACATCACTGCTGAGGTTCTCACAGACCGACATGAATTCATTCCTGTGCGCCTTCATCGGTTCACTTCTTTTCATAACATCGGATTCGATACTGGCGTACAATGTTTTTCTTAAGAAAAGCGACAGACTGGTAATGGAGACATACCTTGCGGCACAGTTCCTTATCGCCACGGGCATGATACTTGCAGTATAATGTGACAATATAAGGGTTTCAAAGTCAGACATATTCATGCTTGCATGATTAAGGGGAGGATTTGATTAATGTTTGGAGACAGACTCAAGAGGCGCATAAATGTTATGCGCGAACTGATCAGGAAACTTGATGACACAGATTTCGGACTTAAGAGCAGGACGAATGGAAATATAGATCTTCTCACATCATTCAACTGTGACATGCTGATGTATGTGATCTATCTTTCAGGGAGCGATGGCTCTGTTTCAAAGAGCGAGGCTGCTGTCATCAGGAGATACCTCGGCTATGATGTCACGCCGGAGGAACTTGATAAGTACATCGAGGATCATCAGCTTTCAGTTGAGAGCTATACAGTAGAAATACCGCTCACTCTTCAGGCACTGTGTTTTGCGGACAGAAAGATCGCGGAGCAGCACAATGAGAAGGTCAGAAATGATGACAGTTATCAGGAGGATGATGGAATATATGTGCCGTCAAGCCTGATCCTGCGGGAGATTTATGAGGATCTCGGAGAAGCGGTCGTCTACAGTGACAACAAAGTCGATGAGGATGAGAATACCGATTACACAACATTCCTCTCGCAGGTAGACGAATATATAATGGATGAGCTCGACATGACGGAGGACGAACTGGAGACAAAGAAGGAGATCCTTCTTGAGGACAGTTCCAGGGACGATGGGTAATTTTTGTATTGGAGGAAATTATGAATTACGATTATCTTATAGTTGGCGCCGGTCTGTACGGCGCCGTGTTTGCGCATGAAGCCGCACTTCGCGGCAAAACATGTTTTGTCATCGATCGCCGTGATCACATCGCAGGCAACATTTATACCGAGGATGTGAATGGCATACATGTACACCGTTACGGCGCGCATATTTTCCACACATCGGACAAAGAAGTATGGGATTATGTGAATCAGTTCGCGGATTTCAATAACTATGTGAATTCTCCGGTCGCGAGATGGAAGGACGAACTCTATAACCTGCCATTTAATATGAACACATTCTCGAAAATGTGGGGGATAAAGACGCCTGCAGAGGCACAGGAGATCATAGATAAACAGCGCGATGAGGCGAGGCAGAGGATAGCCGGCGGCGATAAGGATTATGTGCCGAAGAATCTGGAAGAACAGGCGCTTCTCCTTGCGGGAAGCGACATATATGAGAAACTGATCAAAAGTTACACGGAAAAACAGTGGGGCAGACCATGTGCTGAATTGCCGTCGTTCATTATAAGAAGACTGCCGTTCAGAATGATATACGACAACAATTATTTTAACGACAGATATCAGGGAATTCCGATCGGAGGGTATACAGCGCTCATTGAAAAGCTGCTCGGCGATACGCCTGTGAAGACGGGCGTCGATTTCATGAAGGATGTGGAAGACCTCTCTGTGAGCGAGTTCGGAGGCTGCGAGGAGCAGACCCCGGTGAGCAACGGCCCTGGGTGGCGCATGGGTGAAAACACATTCAGCAATGTACTTTATACAGGCCTTATAGATGAGTTTTTCCATTTCTGCTACGGACCGCTCGAGTACCGCTCGCTCCGTTTTGAGACGGAGGAGATGCCGGATGTGGACAATTTCCAGGGCAATGCTGTTGTAAACTACACAGAAAAGGAAATACCATACACGAGGATCATCGAGCACAAATGGTTCGAGTTCGGAAAGAATTCAGTGACCGGTGAGCCGATCCACGGGACAGTCGTCACAAAGGAGTATCCCAGGACCTGGGCGCGCGGTGACGAGCCTTATTATCCGGTAAATAATGATAAGAATGACGCGTTATATAAAAAGTACAGCGAACTGGCGGCAAAGCGTCCTAAGGTGGTGTTCGGCGGACGTCTCGGGCAGTACCGCTACCTTGATATGGACAAGGTCGTGAGGCTTGCGCTGGATACAGCGAAAAGTCAAATATACTCTTGACTCACGGACAGCGTATGTGTTAGATTAGTAGGGCAGAGCCAGCCGGCTCTTTTGTTTTGGTGTTTATGAGTTCGGGCCCGGCGGCGGAAAACGCAGAAATTTAGCGGGTTCGTGCTATCAGAAACTATATGGAGGACAATTGATATGCGTACAAAGATTACTCTTGCCTGCACTGAGTGCAAGCGCCGCAACTATGACATGACTAAGGATAAGAAGAATCATCCTGAGCGTATGGAAACCATGAAATACTGCAGATTCTGCAAAAAGCACACACTTCATAAAGAAACGAAGTGATCTGTTTTTTGTCGACGGAGAATAATCTGTTCCGTCATGAAAGGAAAACATGGCTAAAGTTGATGTTAAGGCCGGAAGCTCCAAATTCAGGGATTTCTTCAAGGGTGTAAAAGCCCAGTTCAACAAGATAATATGGCCGACAAAAGAGACAATGCTCAAGCAGCTCGCAGCTGTTCTGGTTGTCAGTATTGTTGTTGGTCTGCTTATTGTGCTGATCGATTACGGCGCACAGGAACTGATCGATTTTCTCATGGGCATCAAGCTGAGCTAAGTTGAAGGATTCTTATAGAGGAGAAGCAGTTCAATGGCAGAAAAGAAAACATCTGTTAAAAGCGGAATACATATAAAAGCAGGCGTCCTTCCGGAAGTCAGAGAGATCAAGCGCCCTGATTTTACGAAGAAGGCCGCTGATATAGAAAAGGCGGAAGCAGAGCGGGTCCTCACACAGGGTGACGAAGGTGCTGCTCCGATACAGGACACCAATACGGAACAGCAGCTCGATGAGAGCGCTGTGACTACGGAGCCCAAATGGTATGTAGCCCACACTTATTCAGGATATGAGAATAAGGTCATGGCGAACCTCATAACAACGATCCAGAACCGTCATCTTGAAGAGCAGATCTTCGAAGTTAAGATCCCCATGCAGGATGTTATTGAAGTCAAGAACGGCGTAAAGAAAGCAGTTCCGAAGAAGATGTTCCCGGGCTATGTCCTGGTCAGGATGGTAATGAATGACGATACATGGTACGTCGTGAGAAACACAAGAGGTGTCACAGGTTTTGTCGGACCGGGGAGCAAACCGGTACCGCTGTCAGAATCTGAGATGAAACCGCTTGGAATCAGAACGCAGAACGTCACGGTGGATTTCGAAGTCGGAGAAACAGTCACCGTTGTCGCAGGTGTCTGGAAAGATACTCTGGGCGTTGTTCAGAAGATAGATCTCACCAAGCAGACAGCTACGATAAACGTGGAACTGTTCGGCAGAGAGACTCCGGTCGAGATAAGTTTTGCCGAAGTCAGAAGAACCAACTGATTTACTGGTATTAGAAGGTGTAATTTACCTTTTAAAGGTGTAGTTTACCTTTTAAAGGTGTAGTTTACCTTTTGATATACGGGCAGCTACTGCCTGGAAACGTGGGAGCGGCTTTGTGCCGCGTTGAACCACATTAGAGTGGGAGCAGAATCCTTTCTGCGATGACCACTATGAATTACAGATGGAGGAAATCATGGCTAAGAAAGTAACAGGTTACATCAAATTACAGATCGCAGCCGGCAAAGCAACACCAGCACCGCCGGTAGGACCAGCGCTTGGACAGCACGGTGTCAACATCGTTGAATTCACCAAACAGTTCAATGCCAAAACTGCTGATATGGGCGATACAGTTATCCCCGTTATCATCACAGTATATGCGGACAGAAGCTTCAGTTTCATTACAAAGACTCCGCCGGCAGCTGTTCTTCTTAAGAAGGCTGCAAATATCCAGAAGGCATCCGGAACCCCCAACAAGGAGAAGGTAGCCAAAGTGACCAAGGCTCAGGTTAAGGAAATCGCAGAGACAAAGATGCCAGATCTTAACGCAGCATCTGTCGAAGCCGCAATGAGCATGATCGCCGGCACAGCAAGAAGCATGGGTATCGAAGTCGTCGACTGATGTCGACCTTGGCGTGGGAGGCTTTTATAAGCCAATGACCACAATGGAGGAATGAATAATGAAACGTGGAAAGAAATATCAGGAAGCGGCAAAACTTGTTGACCGCTCCAAGTTATACGAGATCGAAGAGGCAGCTCCTATCATCAAACAGACAGCGACAGCCAAATTCGACGAGACAGTTGAACTCAACATCCGTACATCATGCGACAGCCGTCATGCAGATCAGGCTATCCGTGGAGCTGTTGTTCTCCCTCACGGCACAGGCAAAACTGTAAGAGTCCTTGTTTTTGCCAAGGGCACTAAGTTAGACGAGGCTCAGGCAGCAGGCGCTGATTTTGTCGGCGGAGACGAGCTCATCCCCAAGATCCAGAATGAAGGATGGTGCGATTTCGACGTAGTTGTTGCAACTCCTGACATGATGGGTGTTGTAGGACGTCTCGGCAAAGTCCTCGGCCCCAAGGGATTAATGCCTAACCCGAAGGCGGGAACAGTTACCATGGATGTCACAAAGGCAATCAACGAGATCAAAGCCGGCAAGATCGAATACAGACTTGACAAAGCCAACATCGTACACGTGCCGATCGGGAAAGCTTCATTTGCGCCTGAGCAGCTCGTTGACAACTACAATGCACTGATGTCAGCTATCGAGAAGGCAAAGCCTTCAACAGTAAAGGGCCAGTATCTCAAGAGCATTTCCATCGCTACGACGATGGGCCCCGGACTCAAGCTTGTTGCAAACAAGTATTGATTTCGAATTATCATGAACATGGAAGCCGTGTGGATATAATGTCCGCACGGCTTTTTGTTGTTGTCCGTTCCGGTCAACAGTGCTAATATTGTTTTATGAGATTTTCAAACAGCAGACAACCGAATAATTTCTATTACGACGGTGATGACAACAATTTTGACATGCCGCCACTTGTTCATGCCCGGAGATCCGGGAAGTCTCATGCGGCAAATGCATTTCTGATAACGCTTATCTCGTTCCTTACGGTCGGATTCATATTCCTTTTTATCAACGCATGGAATCAGAGCAGCGCTGCAAGAGCGAACGGTGTAAATACATTCCAGGCGGTCGCGGAAGAGATGATCCCGAAGCAGATAGTTGAAGTTGTCACCGGCACGGAGACAGGTGCAGGTGATGCTGGTGCGGGAATCGACCTCACTAACGCCACGCCCACAGCATCTCCTGACATAGTGAGCTGCGACGGTCAGTACGTGATTACGGATACAGCCGCAGACGACAGTGTCACTTTTTCTTTTGCAGGTGATATTCTTTTTGACAATAATTATGCGATAGCGGCCTCGATAAATCAGAAGGGCGGCAATATAGAATCCGCTTTTGACAGCGCATCACTCGATCTCATGAGGAGCGCTGATGTTTTCTGCGTAAACAATGAATTCCCTTACAGCAAACGTGGAACACCAACAGCCGGCAAAAAGTATACATTCAGATCAGATCCGGCTCACGTTTCATGGCTTCAGACAATGGGCGTGGACATGGTGGAACTCGCCAATAATCACGCATATGATTACGGCCCGGACGCACTTACAGACACAGTGGAAACTCTGGACGGCATAGGCATGATCCATGTTGGAGCCGGCAGAAACCTCAACGAGGCCTCAGCTCCCGCTTATTTCTATGTCGATGGCATGAGAATTGCCCTCATAAATTCATCGCAGATCGAGAGATATGACAACCCTGAGACAAAAGCCGCAACAGACACGACGCCCGGCGTTTTCAGAAGTTTTGACCAATCAGGACTTCTCCAGGTCATAAGCGCTGCCAAATCCCAGTCGGATTTCGTTATTGTCCTGATGCACTGGGGCACAGAGAAAACACATGATCCGGACTGGTTACAGACAGACAGGCTCACGGATATGCAGCAGGCAGGCGCTGATCTTATAGTCGGTGCGCACCCACATGTTTTGCAGGGAATGACGTATGTCGGCGATATGCCGGTAATTTACAGCCTTGGAAATTACCTGTTCTCATCGTTCACGATGGATTCGGGCATCCTTCAGGTGACGTTTCAGCCTTCGTCAAAACAAATGACTCAGCTCAGGTTCGTGCCGATGCTTCAGAGTAACAGCACGGAGAAAGTCCTGACTGGCAGCGAGAAGCAAAGGGTAATAAACGAGCTCAGAAGCTGGTCACCGGGTGTTAACATCAGCGACGACGGCACGATAGCTTCGGCGCTGGCACAGTGATAACACATTTTCGCGGGGAAATATTATGGATCTCACAGCCCAGGTAATTGCACTGCTTTTCCTGAATTTTCTGATTTTCTACTACGTAAAGACGCCGAGACTGCCACTTCTTTCGCAGAAGTGCTTTACGGTCATGTTCATCCTTGCAATTGTGAATCTGGCATTTGATTTCCTGACAAATTTCACAATTGCAAATCCTGATAACATCAGTGAGAATGTCAACAGGTTCTGCCACGATGGTTTTCTCGGAAGCCTCAGCACGCTGGTATTTGTTTTCGCAATATATACGATACTTGTCGCAAGAAATCAGGTGAGACTTGGCAGGAGAGCTATCTGCATCTTTTCAATACCTTATGTCATTTCCATACTTTTCATTTTATTCGGCAGGATAGAGTATTACAGAAGCGAGAATGCCAATTATTCATACGGACAGGCCGTCCAGGTGTTCTTTGCAGAAGCAGTTCTATATCTGATTTTTGTAAATATCCTTGCGGAGGTAAAGCGCAAGGCCTTCAACAGGGAGATGCGCTCTGCTATTCACATCGGAACATTTATCTGGGTCGGATCATTGCTTGTTCAATACTATTTCCCTGAAATGCTCCTGTCATCTGTCGGAATAGCCATGATGATGTTGTACATTTTCATTACATTTGAGAACCCGCTTGAACGTTTTGACAGGAAGACAGGGGAATTTACGAGAAATTCACTTGTAGAGATGCTTAAGGAGTGTTTTGCCAGAGGGAAGTCTTTCGAGGTGGTCGAAATAGTCCTTATGGATTATGCCGGGCTTATGTCGGGTTATGGATATGACGCCGGCGTGGCGTATCACAAAGCAGTTGCCCAAAGGCTCCATGAGAGCACGGGCTGCTCTGTATTCAACAGGCATTCCGATACGATGGTGATAATCTGGGAAACAGATAAAACCATGCTGCATGGCAGTTTTGAAGAAATCAAAAAGAAAATAGACAGTCCGGTCGTGTATGATGGCAGGCAGCTCGGTGTCAGAAGCCGCATGAACGTGGTCAGCTGCCCTGAAATCGGAAATAATATGGATACAGTCTCAAAAATCCTGGACTATATGCTGCACGAAGCAGAGAAGAGCAACTGTGAAATAAGCGTGGCCAGAGCCGATACGCTCGAAGCACAGAGGCGTTCTGCCGGAGTGGAAGAACTGGTGGCAAAAGCCGTCACAAATGACGGACTTAATGTCCTGATGCAGCCGATATACAACACGAAGACCGGCAGAATCATGGCAGCCGAGGCACTTGTAAGATTAAAAGACTGTGGCGGATTCGGTTTCATTTCTCCTGAAGAGTTCATACCTATTGCTGAGCGCAAGGGTTACATTTCTGAACTTGGTGATGAAGTACTAAGGAAAACAGCCCGGTTTTACGTGGAAAACAAGCTCGATGATCTCGGTATAGATTATATTGAGGTAAACCTTTCCGGGATCCAGTCATCGGATAAGGATCTCTCCTCCAGATTGCTTAATATTCTGGGAGAAGAGGGTCTTTCACCTGAAAAGATCGACTTTGAAGTCACGGAGACAGCCAGCATAGAATGTGGCAGTACGCTTAGAACCAACATGAACAGACTCCGCGAAGCCGGAAGCTCTTTTGCCATGGATGATTTCGGCACTGGATATTCAAATTTTTCCGAAATGGCCGAGATAAGGTACGATATAGTAAAACTCGACAAATCCCTCATATGGCCTTGTTTTGACGGCGATAACCGCGAACGCTCGAGAGACGTACTCACGAATGCCATCAACATGATACATGCCACAGGAAGCAGGATAGTTGCAGAAGGAATTGAAAATGCAGAACAAAAGGACGCAATAATCAAGTGGGGCGTCGAGTACATCCAGGGCTATTATTTCAGCAAACCGATCGAAGGCGACAGGTTCATAGAGTTCGTGAAAGACTTTAACAGCAAAGTTGTGATTGACACTTGATCCTGGTTGATTAACAATGAAAATACGGTATATCTATGAGGCAGGAAGGAGGTCCTAAATGTTGACAATTGATAAGATTTCAAGTGGTGTCAGAACTGCGGCAATGGAGTATCCAATAAAGAAAGTGGATCTCTTTGGATCTTATGCAGACAGGAAAAGCAATGAGCGAAGTGATGTGGATCTGATTGTTGAGTTCAAAACCCCCGATGTGTCATTATTTACAATATCTGGATTACAAATTCGTCTGGAGGAATTGCTTGGGACAGATGTAGATATAATTCATGGTCCTATTGAAAAAGACTCTATGATAGAGGTTAATAAGGTGGTCTCAATATTATGAATCATCGTGATTATGTTATTCTTAAAAAAGTGGTCTCGGAAATAGATATAGCAACCCTAAAGTCGTAAAACCTGTACTCAAAACCTGATGATACTCAAAAATAATGATCAAAATCTGCAAAAATAGCGTATTTCCGGCACTTTTCGCTTGATTTTTAATTGAGTATATATTATAATATATATGTACTCAATTAAGGAGGCGTGCCATGCCAGCCAAAGCATCAGGTGAGATAAAGACCCGTGTCGTCCGTCAGATACAAAAGAACGGAGACAT
>JAQWCI010000154.1 GCA_028706005.1 Lachnospiraceae bacterium | reverse complement strand
TATTACGGTCGGGCGGGTCTGAATGGTCAGAATCCTCCCGACCGTATGTTGCGCTATTGACCAAGTACGATATTTCATAGATAAAAGATACTTTTGACACCTACACCACATTATTAAAAGGAGACAGAAATCATGGGTTTTGTTGATTATGCAGTAGACGGAGCGGTCGGCCTTATAACGATCAATCGCCCCCAGGCACTCAATGCGCTTAACAGCCAGGTCCTGGATGATCTGAACGAGGTTATAGACAATGTGAATCTCGAGGAGATCCGCGCACTTGTACTCACAGGTGCCGGCGACAAGAGTTTTGTCGCAGGAGCTGATATAGGCGAGATGAGCAAGCTTACCAGGAAGGAAGGAGAAGCTTTCGGCAAGAAGGGCAATGATCTCTTCCTCAAGATCGAGACTTTCCCTGTACCTGTTATCGCTGCTGTAAACGGATTTGCTCTCGGCGGCGGCAATGAGCTCGCAATGAGCTGCGATTTCCGTATCTGCTCAGACAACGCAATGTTCGGACAGCCTGAGACAGGACTCGGCATCACACCTGGTTTTGGCGGAACACAGAGACTTGCCCGCCTCGTAGGCCCCGGAATGGCAAAACAAATGATCTATACCGCAAGGAACATCAAAGCGGATGAGGCATATCGCATCGGTCTTGTTAATCAGATCTGCACTCTTGAAGAACTTCTTCCCACAGCAATGAAGCTTGCTTCCACTATCGCAGGCAATGCCCCCATAGCTGTACGCAACTGCAAGAGCGCTGTAAACGAAGGCATTCAGCTTAGCATGAGCGACGCTGTAAGACTTGAGGAAGAGCTTTTCGGTGGCTGCTTCGAATCAGCAGATCAGCAGGAAGGCATGGCTAATTTCCTCAGAAAGAAAGATGATCCTGCGAAAGTCAAGCATGTAGCGTTCCAGAATAAATAGGCTAAAGTGTTAGCTTGTTTATGTCCGTTCCGGGCACGCTCTCGCTGCTTGTCGTACTTAGCGGACGCTAATGCTCGTATGCGAAAAGCGGTACTTTTCGCATTGACCTCGCAAAGCGCCGACGACGACAAAGCACACCGGAGCCGGACATACACATCGCTCACACATTGTGGCGCAATCAATATATTGTGAATTTTGTAACTACAACATATAACAATACAAATCTCAGGAGGATTTAAAATGAAGGTAGCTGTTATCGGTGCAGGCACCATGGGTGCTGGAATTGCTCAGACATTCGCTCAGTGCGACGAAGTCGAGAAGGTTTATCTCTGCGATATCAAGCAGGAGTATGCAGACGGCGGTCTCGGAAAAGTTAAGAAGAATCTTGACCGTTCAGTAGCAAAAGGAAAGATGGAGCAGGGAAAGGCAGATGCTATCATCGCAAAGTTCGAGACAGGTCTCAACACAATCGCTGTTGATCCCGATCTTGTAGTAGAAGCTGCTCTTGAAGTCATGGACATCAAGAAGAACTGCTTCAAGGATCTGCAGGAGAATATCGTAAAGAATGAGAACTGCATATTTGCATCAAACACATCTTCTCTGTCAATCACAGAGATCGGTGCAGGTCTTGCAAAACCCGTTATCGGAATGCATTTCTTCAATCCGGCTCCTGTCATGAAGCTCGTTGAAGTTATCCAAGGCGCAAATACACCCGATGAGACAGTTGAAGCTGTTAAGGCAATATCTGTAAAGCTCGGCAAAACTCCTGTACAGGTAAATGAAGCAGCAGGCTTTGTCGTTAACCGTATCCTTGTTCCAATGATCAATGAAGGCATCTTCGTTTACAGCGAAGGCGTAGCAGACATTGAAGGAATTGATACAGCAATGAAGCTCGGCTGCAATCACCCGATGGGACCGCTTGAACTCGGCGACTATATCGGACTTGATATCGTTCTTGCAATCATGGACGTCCTTTACAAAGAGACTGGCGATTCCAAGTATCGCGCATGCCCGCTGCTCCGCAAGATGGTCCGCGGCAAGAAGCTCGGCGTCAAGACAGGAATCGGCTTCTACAAGTACAATGCTGATCGCACAAAGACTCCTGTAGACAAGCTTTGATCTCTTGAAACAATAAAGATATATGACATACTCTGAATCCGCAGGCAGGCGCGACGGTGTCCCATAGGTGAAGCGGATCGGCGTTTCGGATAGGAGACAACAGTAATTTGTCGGCCACATGTTTTGACAATCAGGCAAAACATGTGACCGGGAAATATAACAGTCAATCTAAGGAGAAAAACAATGGATTTTCAGTTGGATAAGAAGCATGCAATGGCAAGAAGCCTTTTCAAGGAATTCGCTGAGAAAGAAGTAAAACCGCTTGCACAGGATATTGATGAGACAGAGCGTTTTCCCCGCGAGACAGTAGACAAGCTCGCAAAGTACGGATTTCTTGGAATCGCTGTTCCGAAGGAATATGGCGGACAGGGCTGCGATCCTCTGACATATGTTATGTGTGTCGAGGAAATGGCAAAGGTATGCGGCACCACATCAGTTATCATTTCAGCACATTCTTCACTTTGCTGCGATCCTATCATGACATACGGAACAGAAGAGCAGAAGCAGAAATACCTCATCCCGCTTGCAAAGGGCGAGAAGCTCGGTGCTTTCGCACTGACAGAGCCAGGTGCAGGAACTGACGCTCAGGGTGTTCAGACAAAGGCTGTAAAGAATGAGAACGGAGACTGGGTCATCAACGGATCCAAGATCTTCATCACAAACGGTAAAGAAGCTGATGTATATGTAATCTTCGCTCAGACAGGCGTAAAGCTTGACAAGAAGGGCAGATCACAGAAGATCTTTACAGCATTCATCCTCGAGAAGGGCATGCCCGGATTCACATTCGGTTCAAAAGAGAACAAGATGGGTATTCGCGCTTCAGCTACGTATGAACTTGTTTTCAATGATGTAGTAGTTCCCGATGACAACCGCCTCGGCGCAGAAGGTAAGGGCTTCCCTATCGCAATGCACACACTTGACGGCGGCCGTATCGGTATTGCTGCTCAGGCACTTGGCCTTGCAGAGGGCGCACTTGACCGTACGATTGCTTACGTCAAAGAGAGAAAACAGTTCGGCCGTCCGATCGGAGCATTCCAGAATACACAGTTCCAGCTCGCTGATATGGCTACAAAGGTCCAGGCAGCACAGTTCATGGTCTACAACGCGGCTATGGCCAAGGCTTCCAAGGATCGCTATTCAGAAGAAGCTGCAATGGCAAAACTTTATGCAGCAGATGTCGCTATGGAAGTCACAACAAAGGCTGTTCAGCTCCACGGCGGATATGGCTACATGAAGGAATATGATGTCGAGCGTATGATGCGCGATGCCAAGATCACAGAGATCTACGAAGGAACGAGCGAAGTCCAGAAGATGGTCATCAGCGGCGCACTTTTAAAATAATAACCTGACAATACTAAGGAGAACAGAATGAAAATCGTAGTTTGTGTAAAGCAGGTCCCCGATACAAAGGGCGGCGTTAAGTTCAAACTGGACGGGACACTGGACAGAGCGGCAATGCTCACAATTATGAACCCTGATGACAAAGCAGGTCTTGAGGCAGCTCTTGAACTCAAGGATAAGTACGGCGCAGAAGTAACAGTAGTTACAATGGGTCTTCCCAAGGCTGATGAAGCGCTCCGTGAAGCTATGGCAATGGGAGCTGACAATGGTGTACTTGTAACAGACAGATGCCTTGGCGGTGCTGATACATGGGCAACATCACAGACACTTGCAGGCGCTATCCGCAATCTTGATTATGATCTTATCATCACAGGCCGTCAGGCTATTGATGGTGATACAGCTCAGGTCGGACCTCAGATCGCAGAGCACCTTGATATTCCTACCATCAGCTATGCTCAGAAGATCGTAGAAGTTGACGAAGCTGCAAAGACAGTCACAGTAGAGCGTCAGTTTGATGACAGATACATGACACTCAAAGCTAAGATGCCCTGCCTTATCACAGCGCTCGGCGAACTTGACACTCCCCGTTATATGACTCCCGGTGGAATCTTTGATGCTTATGACAAAGAGACGACCGTCTGGGGCAGAAATGACCTCAAGGATGTAGAAGATTCCAACATAGGTAAAGTTGGTTCTCCCACACAGATCGCAAAAGCTTCCGATAAAGTCCGCAAGGGCGCCGGTGAGCTCAAGAAGGATCTGAGCCCCGCGGAAGCAGTTGATTACATCGTAGAGAAGCTTCAGGCAAAACACATCATCTAAAAGGAGTCGAAAAATGATTGCAAATACTAATGAACTTAGAGCCGAGTACAAAGGTGTTTACACCTATGCTCAGCAGGTAGACGGAGAACTTACTCCGATCTCTCTTGAACTTGTCGGCAAGGGCAAAGAGCTTGCCAAAGATCTTGGAACAGATGTAACAGCTATCCTTATCGGAGACGGCGTCAAATGCCTTGCTGATACACTCGGTGAATATGGCGCTGACAGAGTCATCGTCATTGATGATCCTGAACTCAAGGATTACAGAACAGAACCCTATGCACGTGCTATGGCTGAAGCTATCAAGAAGTTCAAGCCTGACGTAATGCTCGTAGGTGCTACTGCTATCGGCCGTGACCTTGGCCCGCGCGTTTCAGCCCGTGTCCACACCGGCCTTACAGCTGACTGCACAAGCCTTGACATCGGAGATTTCCCGATGGTTCCGGTACCGGGTCAGGAAGATCAGCAGCTTCATCAGCAGCTCCTCATGACACGTCCTGCATTCGGCGGCAACACGATCGCTACTATCGCCTGCCCTGATTATCGTCCTCAGATGGCTACAGTCCGTCCGGGCGTTATGCAGAAGGAAGCTCCGGAAGCCGGCCGCAAGGCAGAAATTATCGAGTTCAATCCTGGATTTACACCGGATGACAAATATGTAGAAATCCTTGATATCGTTAAGAATACCAAGAAAGTTGCTGATATCATGGATGCTAAGATCCTCGTTTCAGGCGGTCGTGGAGTTGGCTCACCTGAGAACTTCAAGATCCTCGATGATCTCGCTGCAGCAATCGGCGGAACAGTTTCATGCTCACGTGCTGTAGTAGATGCAGGCTGGAAGCCCAAGGATCTGCAGGTCGGCCAGACTGGCAAGACAGTCCGCCCTCAGCTTTACTTCGCGATCGGTATCAGCGGAGCTATCCAGCACCTTGCAGGAATGGAAGAGTCTGACATGATCATCGCCATCAACAAAGATGAGTCAGCACCTATCTTCACAGTTGCTGATTACGGCGTAGTCGGAGACCTCAACAAGATCGTTCCGAAGCTCACAGAGAAGATCACGGAAGCTAAGAAGCAGATAAGCTATACCTGCGCCATCTGATGACATAAGTGCGTAGCAATTTACAAAGTGATTCCCCGCCGCCAGGCTATGCCGCCATATCATGGTGACAGAACCTGACGGCGGTTTTTCATGTAGGACAGCCCTGATAAATGTTATACTTTCAGTGCGTGAAGAGCGTTATTCCTGCTATAAATGGAGGCCCCGGGTGTCAGGTAAAGAAGTCAAAACAAATGCTATGCGTATTCTTGAAAAAGA
>JAQWCI010000016.1 GCA_028706005.1 Lachnospiraceae bacterium | reverse complement strand
CCATTTAAGGAACTTCTTACCGTCTGGACTGTATTGATTGGCCCTTTCTTTTACTGGTGCTAAGAACCTGCTGGTGTTGATCAATATAATATCGCACACGGATGCCGGCAAAACAACACTTACCGAGAAGTTCCTTCTGTACTCGGGGACAATAAATACCGCTGGCTCTGTAAAGGGAAAAGCCACGGCAAAACATGCGGTCTCAGATTGGATGGAGATCGAGAAGCAGCGTGGTATCTCTGTCACAAGTTCCGCACTGCAGTTCGAGTATGACGGGTGCGTGGCAAATCTGCTTGATACACCGGGACATCAGGATTTCTCGGAAGATACATACAGAACACTGATGGCTGCTGATTCGGCAGTAATGGTAATTGACGGAGGCAAGGGCGTAGAGCCGCAGACAAGAAAACTCTTCAAGGTCTGCGCGATGAGACATATCCCTATCTTCACATTCATCAACAAGATGGATCGCGATGCACTGGATACTTTTGATATATTGGATGATATAGAGAAGAATCTCGGTGTTGCCACCTGCCCTGTGAACTGGCCGATTGGATCCGGAAAGAACTTCAGGGGAATATATGACCGCCAGCTGAAGGATGTCCTTACATATTCAGAGACACTGAAGGGCACTAAGGAAGGCGTTGAGAACCGCATACCTGTAAGTGACAGAAGCGCGCTTTCTTCTGCAATCGGAGAAGAAGCGACTGAAAAGCTTATGGGCGAGGTCGAGCTGATCGATGGCGCAGCTGAAAGTTTTGACCTAGAAGAAGTGAAGGCAGGAATGCTGACACCCGTTTTCTTTGGTTCGGCACTGCAGAACTTTGGAGTCGAGATATTCATGCATGAATTTCTCAAAATGGCGCCTGCGCCTGAAGCGAGAAAATCTGACATGGGACTCATAGATCCATATAGCAGCGATTTTTCCGCATTTGTTTTCAAGATCCAGGCCAACATGAACAAGGCACACCGCGACCGCATAGCATTCATGCGGATCTGCTCAGGAAAGTTCCGTTCAGACATGAATGTAAAACATGTGCAGTCAGGCCGTGTGGCGAGGCTTTCACAGCCACAGCAGATCATGGCAGATGACCGCAAAACACTTGATGAGGCGTACGCCGGCGATATCATGGGAGTCATTGACCCCGGAATCTATGCTATCGGGGATACATTCTGCATGCCAAAGGATAAATATCAGTATGAGGGAATACCCACTTTCGCACCCGAGCATTTCGCGAGAGTGCGTCAGGTCGATACCATGAAACGTGAAAAGTTCGTAAAGGGCATCACACAGATCGCTCAGGAAGGCGCCATACAGATATTCCGCGAGATCGGAACAGGAATGGAAGAGATCATATGCGGAGTCGTGGGTGTTTTGCAGTTTGACGTGCTGAAGTTCAGGCTTGAAAATGAATACAATGTTGAGATTATCCTCGAACAGCTCCCTTATGAGCATATAAGGTGGGTAAAAGAGTGGAATGGGGATGTAAAGGAAATAGTCGGAACATCAGACATGAAGAGAATTGAGGATCTGAAGGGCAATCCGCTGCTGATCTTTGTAAATGAGTGGAGCGTAGGCATGGTGCTCGACCGCAACAAGGGGCTGGAGCTGGCCGAGTTCTCGCGCTGAGTAAAAACTGCGCCGGCCAATCATTGCCGCGACTCATCCCGGGCCGATTACCTGGCCTGTTATTTCGCCCGCTTACGGCGTGCTTTGCAAATCCGGCAATGAATGATACAATTTATCTGATTCTAACCGGCAACTGAAATTCGAGCCGGATGTCAGTAAACTTTCTCCAAAGTGAGGTTCATCATATGGAAGACGAGACAAAGATTGTTGAAGAGAACGAAGTGAAGGAAGCCGAAGCGAAAGAAACAGAAGCGAAAGAAACGCAGGCTCGGGATTCATCAATATTGAAAGATACAGTAGAACAGGGCGAGGCACCTGAGAATAAAAAGGCTGATAATGCTGCCGAAGAGACTGATGCAGCCGATGACAGCGAAGAAGAGAATATCGGAGTAGTCAGGATTGCTGATGATGTTGTCGCGATGATAGCTTCTTATTCTGCTCTTGAAATTGATGGTGTATCTGCGATGAGCGGCGGTACAACAGGTGATCTGTTTGCGAAAGTCGGTTACAAGAACCCCACAAAGGGAGTGAAAGTAGATGTCACCGACGGAGTGGTAAAGGTAGATCTTGCCATTATAATGGACTACGGATTCAACATACCTGCTACCAGCAGCAAAGTGCAGGCACGTGTAAAGCAGTCGATCGAGAACATGACCGGTCTTGAAGTGGATGATGTCAACGTCCGTATTGCGGGAATAAAAATCCCGAGTGACAGCTCGAAAGCTGATTAACGGATAACAGGTTCCGGTATGAGGGAAACAATAAATGTACAGAAAAAGCCTACGTGAGCAGACATTTAAGCTCTTGTTCCGCATCGAATTTAACAGCAGTGAGGAGATGACGGAGCAGGAAGAACTGTTCTTTAACAATGATGATATAACTTTCAGCGAAAAGGACAGGACAGAAATAGAGAAAAAGTACGCGGATGTCATAAAGAATCTTCCCGCTATAGATAAGGAACTGTCAGAAGTTGCCAAAGACTGGGACCTTGACAGGATAGGGAAGGTGGAGCTGACTATTCTCCGTTTGGGCGTCTACGAGGTAGAATACGACGATTCCATTCCTGAAGGAGTAGCGGTCAACGAAGCTGTGGAGCTTGCAAAGAAATTTGGACAGGATGCGGCACCGGCTTTTGTAAACGCAGTCCTTTCAAGGTTTACCATTGAAGGAAAAGAACGTGCCGCAGGATCGGCCGCTGACGGCAAAACAAAGAAGACCGGCGAATCTGTGCATGAGGAAAAATCCAAGTCAAGAGATGGAGCAAATATTTACATAGTGAAGACACCGCAGTGAAAAGTGTTTATTCCGTTACACAGATAAATTCATACATAAAAAATATGTTCCGGCAGGATTACATGCTGCAGTCGATTCTCGTGAGAGGCGAGGTCAGCAACTGTACATATCATTCTTCCGGACATATTTATTTTACGCTCAAGGACGAGGGCGGCACCCTGAAGTGCGCGATGTGGTCGAGTTCTATAAGGAATGGCGGCCTGAAGTTCCAAATGAAAGAAGGCGACAGAGTAATAGCAGCTGGCGCGGTCGATGTCTATGAGAAGACCGGCTCATACCAGTTCTATGCAAAACAGATCATAAGGGATGGAGCGGGCGAGCTCAACGAAAAATATGAAAAACTCAAGTCTGAACTTGAAGCCCGGGGAATGTTTGACGAACAATACAAACTTCCAATACCAAAGTATATAAAGAGGCTGGGAGTGGTCACAGCACCGACAGGCGCTGCTGTTCAGGATATCTGCAATATCTCATTGAGGAGAGATCCATACCTGCAGATAATACTATACCCGGCAATAGTTCAGGGAGAGGGCGCAGCGCCTTCAGTTGTAAACGGCATAAGAGCTCTGTGCGCGCTGCCTGCCGGAGAACGACCGGATATTATTATTATCGGGCGTGGAGGCGGATCCATAGAGGATCTGTGGGCATTCAATGAAGAACAGGTAGCAGAAGCAGTTTTTGACTGCGATATTCCGATAATATCGGCAGTGGGACATGAGACCGATACAGTAATAACGGATTATGTCGCTGATCTCAGGGCACCGACGCCGTCAGCGGCAGCAGAACTAGCAGTGTTTGAATACAGTGCATTTGAGGAAACACTTGAATCATATGTGAACGCTCTGTCGGGAGCTATGACATATAAGACAGAGAGACTTCGCGGTGAAGTAAGGTCATTTGAGCGCGTAATAAGTCATCTCGCTCCGGAGGCACGTATACGTGAAAGACGTATGACGGCGCTGCAGTCGGAAGAGAAACTTCAGTCGCTAATGAAATCCAGGATAGACAGAAGCCGTGGCAGGCTGGATGTTTTGACTGCAGGCCTTGACGGATTGTCACCGTTAAAACGGCTGAAGGGCGGATTCGGATATGTCACCGGAGAAGACGGCAGGGCGGTAGTAACGGTGAATTCTGTAAACGCAGGCGACGAACTTACCATACGTCTTGCAGACGGCAGCATAAAGACAAGAGCCGGGGAAATCACGAATGACAGTGTGCAGGCGACTGAAAGCGATGCGAAAGGAACAGATGGCTGAGGATAAGGCAAAAAAAGATCTGACTAAGGATACTACTATTGAGCAGGATCTTGATGAACTTCAGAAGCTCATCGACAAAATGCAGGATCCGGCCGTGACTCTCGAGGAGTCATTTGAGCTCTATAAGCGCGGAATGGACTTGGTCAGATCGTGTAACGAGCGAATAGATACTGTCGAGAAAAAAGTGAAAATGATGAATCCAGACGGATCGATGAGCGATTTCAGGCAGGAATAAAGACACGCGCCTTCGCAAAATAGCTCAGGCATGGAGGCAATATGAGTTTTGATGAAGAAATAAGGATAAGAACTGCACACTGTAATGATGTCATATTAAAATTTCTTCCGCTTGAGGAAGGCTATGCGAAAGAAGTCATTGAAGCGATGAATTACAGTGTGAATGCGGGTGGCAAAAGGCTTCGCCCGATGTTTATATACGAGACGAACAAGATGTACTGCGGCAGACCTGAGATCTGTGAGCCGTTCATGGCGGCAATAGAGATGATCCATACATATTCTCTTGTCCATGATGACTTGCCGGAGATGGATAATGATGAATACAGACGCGGGCGCAAGACAACACACGCGGTGTATGGTCAGGGAATGGCCGTGCTCGCGGGAGACGGACTCCTGAACTTCGGATATGAGACAGCGATCCGCGCTTTTGAAGCTGCCGATAACGCAGAGGAAACAGAGAATATTGCGCAGGCACTTCTCCTTCTTGCGGCAAATGCCGGAATATACGGAATGGTCGGAGGGCAGTGTGCTGACCTTGTTTCTGAGAACGAGAAAATCGACGACTCGACGTTACTCTACATACACAAACACAAGACTGCCTGCATGATAGAGAGCGGACTTCAGATCGGCGCTATCTTAGCCGGAGCGCCTTCAGAGGAAGTCAGAAATCTCGGAAGGATAGGCGAGGATATCGGCATAGCCTTCCAGATACAGGATGATATCCTTGATGTCGAGGGAAATATAGAACAACTCGGCAAAACAATCGGCAAAGACGCTGTCGAAGGCAAGAATACATATGTCTCCATACACGGCATTGAAAACGCAAAGGCTGATGTGAGGAAGAGAACAGATGAAGCTCTGAAGCTCTTTGACGGACTTTCTGTAAAGAACGACTTCCTGCGTGAGCTGATGATAAAGCTGGTGGAACGCACCAACTGACAAAGCTTAATGCGACGTGTAGGACGTCGTCGCATGGAAGCTTTGTGCAGAGCACAAAGCTTCAGGACTGAGAATATTAGGATGAGGTTATCATGGGTATTTTACTTGATTCTATAATTAAGACCGGTGATATCAGGAAGATCCCGCCGCAGTATTATGATCAACTTGCGGAGGAAATCAGGGCTTTTCTTGTCGAGAAAATATCAGTGACAGGCGGGCACCTGGCGAGCAATCTGGGCGCTGTGGAGCTGACTATGGCTCTTCACCTTTCACTTGATCTTCCGAATGATAAGATTGTCTGGGATGTCGGACACCAGTCATACACGCACAAGATCCTCACTGGCAGAAAAGAAGGTTTTGATCACCTGAGACAGTATGGCGGAATGAGCGGCTTTCCAAAGAGAGCTGAGAGCGACTGCGACGCATTTAATACAGGGCACAGCTCGACATCCATATCTGCGGCGCTCGGCCTCGTGAAGGCGCGTGACCTCCTCGGCAGGAAACAGACTATAGTCGCTGTCATAGGCGACGGAGCTCTCACAGGCGGAATGGCTTATGAGGCACTCAATAATGCGGCAAAACTCAAAACAAATTTCATCATAGTCCTCAATGATAATGATATGTCAATCAACCCCAATGTCGGCGGACTGTCAAATTATCTCAACGATATACGCACCTCTGACGGATATATAAATCTTCGTGACAAGGTCTATTATTCCATGAATGAGAAGCAGCCCAAGACTGTGGATGTCATAAGACGCGCCAAGAATTCGATCAAGCAGCTGATGATCCCGGGGATGTACTTTGAGGATATCGGCATAACATATCTCGGACCTGTTGACGGTCATAATATAGAAGATATGGAAAGAGCGTTCAGTGATGCCAAGAGAGCCAAGAAGGCCGTCATCGTACATGTCATAACGAGCAAGGGCAAAGGATATGCGCCGGCTGAGAGACACCCGGCAAGATTCCACGGGACAGGACCTTTTGACATCAGGACGGGACTGCCAAAGGCTCAGAAAACAAAAGCTGACTGGACAGATGTTTTCTCAACTGTGATGGTAAAGCTCGGTCAGAGAGATGAGAAGGTAGTAGCTATAACTGCGGCTATGGGCGACGGAGTCGGACTCAAGAGATTCAGATCCATTTACCCTGACAGATTCTTTGACGTTGGAATTGCAGAGCAGCACGCTGTGACGTTTGCCGCAGGACTTGCTGTCGGTGGACTTGTCCCGGTGGTCTGCGTCTATTCGTCATTCCTGCAGAGGGCATATGACCAGATAGTTCATGATGTTTGTATGCAGAAACTCCATGTGATATTCTGCATAGACAGAGCCGGGCTCGTGGGAGCAGACGGGGAGACACATCAGGGAATATTTGATATTTCATACCTTAGCATGATACCCGGTATTGTGATAATGGCACCCAAGAATAAGTGGGAACTCTCTGACATGATGAAATTCGCAGTGAAGTACAACGGACCCGTTGCTGTAAGATATCCCAGAGGCACGGCCTATGATGGGCTGGAGAATTTCAGACTTCCTGTTAAATATGGCAGATCAGAAGTCATTTATGAAGAGGAGGATATCCTTCTCTACGCGGCAGGAAGCATGGTAGAGACAGCGGTGAAGGTGAGACATGCCCTGAAGGAAAAGGGCTTTTCGGTGACTCTGGTAAATGCGAGATTTGTAAAACCCATTGACACACAGATGCTGGATGAAATGAAAGCTTCGCATCCACTCATTGTGACAATGGAGGAGAATGTGATAACAGGCGGTTTTGGTGATGCTGTAGATGAATACCTTGAAGAGTCAGATTCCGATAATGAAGTGCTCAATATTGCAATACCTGACAATTTCGTGAGTCATGGAAATGTCGATATCCTCAGGCAGGTATGCGGCATTGACGCCGATACAGTGACAGACCGCGTGATCACGGCATGGGAAGGAATACAGGCCGGGAAGGGCAGGAAACATTTATCTTGAAAACACGATTGGATCTCCTCCTGACTGACAGAGGGCTTGCTCCTACAAGGGAGAAAGCCAAGGCCATGATAATGGCCGGGATCGTATATGTAAACGGGCAGAAGGAAGACAAGTCAGGCACGGGTTTTGACCCTGATGAGAGCAAAACAAAAATTGAGGTCCGGGGGCAGACACTTCCATATGTGAGCCGCGGGGGATATAAACTGGAGAAAGCTCTAAGGGTTTTCCCGATCGATCTTGTGGGCAAAGTTTGCATGGATATAGGTGCTTCGACAGGGGGATTTACGGATTGTATGCTGCAGGCCGGAGCATCGCTCGTTTATGCCATAGATGTAGGATACGGGCAGCTCGATTGGAAACTTCGGAACGACCCCAGAGTCATCTGCATGGAGAAAACTAATTTCAGGTATGTGACAGCAGATGATCTCAGGAAGGCATCAGGGAAAGACATTCTTCCTGTATTTGCTTCATGCGATGTGGCGTTTATTTCACTTGATAAGATATTGCCACCGGCATTCAACATCATGGAACCGGGCACAGAGATGCTCTGTCTCATAAAACCGCAGTTTGAGGCAGGCCGCGACAAGGTCGGAAAGAAAGGCGTTGTCCGCGACAGAAAAGTACATGAAGAAGTCATAGAGGCAGTGACAGGTTTTGCCGTAAGTACGGGTTTTGACTTGCTTGGACTTGATTATTCGCCGATCCGGGGACCGGAGGGCAATATTGAATACCTGATGTGGCTTGGAAAAGAAATGGGCGAAGCCGTGCCGAAGATCGATCCTGACAGTGCATTGATCAGAGATCTCGTAGACAGGGCACATGGCGAACTTGACAAATAATATAAACAGTTCATCGGCTGCAATGGTGATGCATATCGCACAGGGAGCCTTACTATGGAACATTTTTTTATCATAACCAATATCGCAAAAGATCCGGGACTGATGCTCCAGGGTGAGATCGCTGCATTTCTTCTGGAAAAGGGCAAAACATGTGATCTTGCGCATGAGCGGCCGGATGACAAAGGAAAAAGTCCTTCGCGCGATGTCGACTGTATTCTTGTGCTCGGAGGCGATGGAACGATGCTGAGGGCTGCGAGAGAGAATGCAGGAAATGACGCACCTGTACTTGGAATAAACCTCGGAACTCTTGGGTATCTGGCTGAAATTGAAAAAACAAACTGGAAGGCTGCACTGACTGATCTTATAAACGGAAATTTTGAAATCGAACAAAGAATGATGTTATCCGGAACGATAGATAAGAGCGGCACCGACAATGCACTTAATGATATTGCGATCACACGTTTCGGGGCATTGCAGATAGTTCCTTATGATGTATATGTAAATGACCAGTATCTTAATACATTCAGGGCGGATGGAATAATTGTTTCGACGCCCACCGGATCGACCGGGTATAATATGTCAGCCGGAGGCCCTATTGTGGAACCGTCAGCGCAGCTGATACTTATGACGCCGATCTGCCCGCACACGCTGAACACAAGGAGCATAATCCTTGCTGCGGACGATATCATAACGATAGAGATCGGGCGTGGCAAGAACGGCGGGGACGTGCAGGTCGAAGCTGATTTTGACGGATGCGGGTGCAGAAGGATAATGCACGCCGGAGACAGAATAACGATAAGAAAATATTCCAGGACTACCAGAATAATAAAGCTCAGCCGGAAAAGTTTTCTGGAAACACTTCACAGAAAGATGTCCGGTTGAGGTAAAAGTAGTATAATTATTCACACTTGGTGTATAAATACACCGGGAATACGGACTAAAGGAAACAACCATGAAGAAAGACAGACATAAGAAGATCATCGAGATCATTTCCGGCAAGGATATTGAGACTCAGGATGAGCTTGCAGGTGCACTCAGAAAAAGTGGATATGATGTCACACAGGCCACAGTGTCAAGGGACATAAGAGAATTGCACCTGACAAAACTCCAGACCGGAAGAGGACATCAGAAATATGTTTTCATCCAGACTCAGGCCGATGATGTGCATATGTTTGATAAATATACCAGAGTATTGAGGGAAGGGTTCGTCTCTATGAACCAGGCTCAGAATATTCTCGTGATCAAGACAGTATCAGGCATGGCTATGGCCTGTGCTGCAGCCCTTGATGAACTGAAAATGCCTGAGATAGCAGGGTGCATAGCCGGGGATGATACAATATTTGCGGCTATAAGATCTGCCGATGAGACAGAAGCTGTCATGGAAGAACTTAAGAGGATGCTAGGCTGAACAAAACAATTACTTTACCTGCCTGTCCGGAGAACATGCTCGTAAAGGAGGAATATGTTACTTAGTCTTCATGTTAAGAACCTCGCTCTTATCGAGGAGGAAGAAATCGAATTCACCGACGGACTCAATATACTGACAGGTGAAACTGGTGCGGGCAAGTCGATAATAATCGGCTCTGTAAATCTTGCACTCGGAGCAAAGGCGGACAGATCCATAATCCGTGACGGTGCAGAATACGCGCTGTGTGAACTTGTTTTTACTGCTGATACGAAGGAGCAGGAGGATAAGCTTCGCGAGATGGACATTCCGTCAGAAGATGACGGGACCGTACTGATAAAGAGAAAGATAATGCCGCTCCGGTCGTCGCAGACTGTGAACGGAGAAAATGTGACTACGCATCAGCTAAGAGACATCGCGTCGCTTCTTATAGACATTTATGGTCAGAGGGAGAATCAGACGCTGCTCTCAAGAGGCAGGCAGCTCGGCGTGTTGGATGATTACGCCGGTAAAGCTGCGCTCGAAACGAAGAGGGAAGTCGGTGCGCATTACAGAGATCTCGAATCACTGAGAGAACAGTGGGAAGAGAATGATCTCGATGAGAGCTCCAGAAAGAGGGAACTCGAACTGCTTGATTATGAGATAAATGAAATAGAGTCCGCGGCACTGGTTGATAACGAGGACGACCTGCTTGAGAAGAAATACCGGAAAATGGCTGCGACAGACAAGATAAGAGCCGCTGTTGCAACAGCTTCTGAATCCGTTGACGGTGAGGACGGTGCTTCGGAAGGAATAGCAAGGGCATGCAGGGAACTCTCTGCGGTCGCGGGTTCTGATGAAACACTTGACGGAATTGCCGCGCAGCTCTCAGAAGTGGATGGTCTGCTGTCTGATTACAGCAGGGCAATCGGGGATTATGCGGATGCACTTATGTTTGACCCGGATGAATTCAGGGAGACAGAGGAAAGACTGGATCTGATCAACCACCTGAAGGAGAAGTACGGCGACACCATAGCTGAGATCAGGGAGGCAGAGGAGACACGCTCTGCGAAACGCGACACGCTTCTGGATTATGAGACAGGCAGGCGCGCGCTCAGCGTTAGGATCGATGAAGAGAGAGCACAGTATCAGGATTGCTGCATGAAATTATCAAAGATAAGAAAGAAGGCAGCGACAGAATTCGCGGCAAAGATGCGCGAGGCACTTCTTGAACTGAATTTTGCACATGTTGATTTCAATGTGGATATCAGAACAAATGAAGAAAACGGCGATTCGACTGGCATGGACAAGGTAGTCTTCATGATCTCGATGAACCCGGGCGAGGCACCGAAACCTCTGGATGAAATAGCGAGCGGCGGTGAACTTTCAAGGATAATGCTGGGGCTCAAAACTGTTTTTGCCGGTAAGGATGGAATCCACACTTTTATTTTTGATGAGATAGATACAGGGATCAGCGGGCAGACCGCATGGAAGGTGGCCGAGAAGCTTGGCCGTCTGTCGGCGGATCACCAGGTCATTGCAATAACACACCTTCCACAGATAGCCGCAATGGCCGACACTCACTTCCGCATCAGCAAGGATAGTGAGGGAGGCAGGACATTTACACATATTGAAAAGCTTTCCGGAGATGAGAGCATCGAGGAGCTTGGAAGGCTTCTGGGAGGAGCCTCCGTCACAGAGGCGACGATGACAAATGCGCGTGAGATGCGCGAGATGGCAGCTGAGACCAGAAAGAAAAACAATGGCGCAGAATCTTGACAGTATAATGGATGAGATCGCAAAGATCTCTAAGGAACTTGGCCCGATAAGCTCGGCAGATGTTCCAAATATAGATCTTTATATGGATCAGGTGACAACGATCCTCGATGAAATGCTGGGCCCGATCACGAGAAAGCCGGATGAAGACAAGATCATCACCAAGACCATGATCAACAATTACGCCAAGAACGGAGTGCTCATTCCCCCTGTGAAGAAGAGGTACAGTGTTGAGCACGTCCTGATGCTCATTGCGATCTTCTACTGCAAGAGCTTTCTGTCGATAAGCGATATGGATACACTGTTCGAACCGCTGAAGAGCGCTTGTTTTACCGGGGAAGAACGCGCGGGAAAAGTCATAAGGAAATCGTCAAAACAAGAGAAACAGCCAGGCTCTGAAGACGGTTCTGAAGCCTGCCCCGCACTGGATTTCAAAATGGTCTTCGATGATATAGCCGCCCGCGTAGATGAGCAGATGCGCTCATCACTCGAAGATATGAAGAAACTCACAGTCTCATCAGCCGGGACGTTCAGCGACAGTGATGAGGAATATCGGGGAATGCTGCAGCATATCGATTACTGCTGCAGACTCGGAAGTGAAATATATGTGAGACAGCTCCTGCTCGAGCGGGAGATAGATAAGATGAAGTAAATACGATATAATAAGCGAAGCAACTTATAAAACAGGGGGTGAAGAGTAAAAGATTATGCCGATGCATAATCTTTTACTCATCAGGTTTGTGCCTGAGCACAAACCTGAGTAACACAGCCAGAAAACCGCATACGCGGGTTTTCTGGCGCGAGCCTTCGCAAAAAAGCTCAGGCAAGGAGGTCGATATGGGATTAATTCATGCAATTGTTTCTGCTGCAAGCGGTACACTTTCAGAGCAATGGAAGGAGTTCTTCTACTGTGATGCTCTGGATGAGAATACTCTGATGACAAGAGGTCAGAAGAAGCTCGGTAACAAGCATGCAGGATCAAATACAAAGGGTGATGATAACATCATCTCAAACGGATCTGTTATAGCTGTTGCTGATGGTCAGTGTATGCTGATAGTTGAGCAGGGCAAGGTCGTCGAGCTCTGCGCAGAGCCAGGTGAATTCACCTGGGACAGCTCAACTGAACCGAGCATTTTCTCAGGGGATCTCGGCGAAGGCATCAAGGCTACATTCGGCACGATAGGCAGAAGATTTACTTTCGGCGGAACATCAGGCAAGGATCAGAGAATCTATTATATTAATACAAAAGAACTGATCGGCAATAAGTACGGCACGGCCAATCCGGTGCCTTTCCGTGTGGTAGATCAGAATATAGGACTGGATGTAGATATCTCAGTCAGATGTTTTGGCGAGTATTCATACAGAATAGTTGATCCCATTCTTTTCTACACTAATATATGTGCAAATGTAGCTGATTCCTTCACAAGGGACAGGATAGACAGCCAGCTCAAGACTGAGCTCCTGACTGCACTGCAGCCTGCTTTTGCAAGAATATCAGAGATGGGTATCCGTTACAGTGCAGTGCCCGGACATACGACTGAACTCGCAGATGCTCTGAACGAAGAACTGTCAGAGAAGTGGAACAAACTTCGCGGTATCAAGATCGTATCCTTCGGTGTCAGCTCGATCAAGGCAAGTGATGAAGATGAGCAGAAGATAAGGGATATGCAGATGGCGGCGGCTTTGAAGAACCCTTCAATGGCGGCAGCGACTCTCACGCAGGCACAGGCACAGGCTATGAAGGATGCTGCCAACAATCAGGGCACAGGCCCTGCAATGGCATTCATGGGAATGAACATGGCCGGCAATGCGGGCGGAATGAACGCTCAGCAGCTCTATGGCATGGGTCAGCAGAACGGCCAGAACAGCAATCAGACAGTTTATCAGACAGCTCCGAATGGTGGCTACGGCCAGCCTGCAGGTCAGGGTGCCGGTGCGGCAGCAGGCGCTGCGGATCAGTGGAAGTGCCCCAAGTGCGGAGCTATGAACACAGGAAAGTTCTGCAGCGAGTGCGGAGAGAAGAAGCCTGAATCAAAAGGTGGTTTCTGCCCTGAATGCGGTCAGAAATATGATGCTGCAAATCCCCCGAAATTCTGCCCTAACTGCGGGACAAAACTGCAGTAAGATTTACAGGTGAACAGTAGCGAAAAAATTTTGCAGGCCGGGCCTCATCACTTCGGGGCCCGGCTGTTTCATGGAAAAGGAAAACAATTTATGAGTATTTATGACACACTTAACAAAGAACAGCAGGACGCTTGTTTTCACACAGAGGGACCGCTCCTTATACTTGCCGGCGCGGGCTCAGGCAAAACAAGAGTCATAACTCACAGAATCTGTTATCTGATAGATGAGAAAAATGTAAATCCGTGGAATATCCTGGCCATTACTTTTACGAACAAGGCAGCCGGAGAAATGAGAGAGCGAGTTGACAAGCTCGTAGGTTTTGGCGCGGAGAGCATATGGGTCTCGACCTTCCATTCAATGTGCGTGAGAATCTTACGACGTCACATTGGAGAAATCGGGTACGACACGGGTTTTGCCATATATGACAGCGACGATCAGAAGACACTTATGAGACAGTGTATGAAGACACTGAATATCAATCCGAAGGAGCTTCGGGAGAAGACTGTGCTGAATGCAATTTCCAGCGCGAAGGACAAGCTGCAGACTCCGCTGAAGTTCGCAGAGACTCACCAGAAAGATTTCCAGGAGAAGCAGATAGCATCGCTCTACGAGGAGTACCAGAGGCAGCTTCACAGCAACAACGCACTCGATTTTGACGATCTGCTCATGAAGACTGTCGAGTTGTTCCACTCTCATCAGGAGATACTCGAGAATTACCAGGAGCGTTTCCGCTACATCATGGTCGACGAGTATCAGGACACGAACATGGCACAGTTCGAGCTTATAAGGCTGCTGGCGGACAAATACAGGAATCTCTGCGTAGTCGGTGATGATGATCAGTCCATATATAAATTCAGAGGTGCGGATGTCCGCAATATACTGGATTTCGAGAGCGTCTACAAGGATGCTCAGGTTGTGAAACTGGAGCAGAATTACCGCTCGACACAGAACGTGCTGGATGCCGCGAACGCGGTGATCCACAACAATGTGAACCGCAAACAGAAGTCACTGTGGACGAGCAGGGGAGCCGGACACAAGGTTCATTTCCGCCAGCTGGGAAATGCTCTCGATGAGGCGGAGTTCATCTCTGATGACATCAAGGACAAGATGCGCCGTGATCCAAAACTTCAGTACAGGGATTTTGCAATCCTATACAGAACTAATGCTCAGGCCCGTGTCCTCGAAGAACGTTTTGTCATGGAGTCCCTTCCTTACAACGTGGTAGGTGGTGTGAATTTCTATGCGCGCAGAGAGGTAAAGGATCTCCTGTCATACCTTCGGACAATAGATAACGGTGCGGATGATCTGGCAGTAAGACGCATTATAAATGTGCCCAGAAGAGGCATCGGACAGACGACGATAGAGCGTGTGGCTGCTTACGCGGCTGACAGAAATATCGGTTTCATAGACGCACTCGAAGAAGCGGACAGCATAGTTGCGCTCTCTAAAGGCGCTGCGGCAAAACTTAAGCCATTCACGGAACTTATTGATGGGTTCAGAAATTTTCTGAAAGAGAATTCTGATTCGCCGAGTGTCCTGTCTGACCTCCTTAAGAAAGTCATAGAGGACATAGGATACATTGAGGATCTACGGGAACAGGATCCTGAGGAGTTTGATGACAGAAAAGGAAACGTCGACGAACTTATAACAAAAACGGTCAGCTATGAGGAAGGTGTCGCAAACGGTGAGAATGCGGGCTCATCAGATGAGGATGGAAGGCCTACACTTTCAGGACTTCTCGAAGAGATCGCGCTCGTTGCAGACATTGATAATGTCGGAGATGATGACAACAGAGTCCTGTTGATGACACTTCACAGTGCAAAGGGACTCGAGTTCTCGCAGGTTTATCTGGCAGGTCTTGAGGACGGTATTTTCCCAGGGCAGATGACGATCGACGCGGCAAATGAAGAGGACATGGAAGAGGAGCGAAGGCTCGCTTATGTCGGGATCACGAGAGCCAAGGATGACCTTACGATCACGTGCGCAAGATCACGCATGCTTCGCGGCGAGATCAAATACTATCCGGTCAGCCGCTTCATCAGCGAGATCCCGGAGAACCTTCTCGACGGGAAACCGAAAAAGTCGTCGAGATACAGGGATGAATATGATGATTCATATCATGACGACAGCGGCGCCGGCTATTCAGGCGGACGGACGTTTGTGACTTACGGCAGCGGCGCCGGCGGCAATGGCTATTCCGGTGGTTCTTCAGGCAACTGGTCTTCCGGAGGCAATGGCTATGCTGGAGGTTCTTCAGGCAGCTGGTCTTCCGGTGGCAGGTCTTCCGGCGCGTTGCCTGGCGGGACAGGATCGGGCAGCGGCCGCCTTAAGGCGGTCTACAGGAAGCCACACACAGCAGATGAGCACAAACCTTTCATCGCCAAAGCAAATTCGCAATATGGCAGCAGTCTCGGCGGTCTCAGCAAGGGTGCACCTGCATCCAGTCCTGCTGACATCGATTACAAGGTCGGAGACCGCGTGAGCCATGTGAAATTCGGTGACGGCGAGGTCATGGCTATGGAGAATACCCCGCGCGACACAAAGGTCACAGTGAACTTCGATGAGTCAGGGCCGAAGATCATGTACGCGGCCTTCGCCAAACTGAAGAAGATCTGAATTGTGGGCCGCCGCCTGGCTCCTCCCGCGAGATCTGGCTCCGCCCGTGAGGCTCCGGCAGCGGAAACTTAGCACGGAAGCAGGTTTAAGAGCTCGGTGCTAAGATTTACGAGAAACTATGCTCTTCCCGTGAGGCATCGGCAGAGGAAACTTAGCATGAAAGCAAGTTTAAGAGCTCGGTGCTAAGATTTGCGCGGAATCTGGCTCCGCCCGCAAGACCCCGGCTGCCGAAACTTAGCACGAAAGCAAGTTTAAGAGCTCGGTGCTAAGATTTCGCAAGATTGCGGCAGACGCCAGTGCGTACACGACAAGAAAACTTAGCATGGAAGCAGGTGCATTCTTGTGTTATTATACAAAAGGAACGCGTACACAAACCGGGCGCTCTTTTTTGGAGGTATATCAATGATAAAGGACAGTATAAATAAAACTATCGGTGGTGACAAAAAGCGTAGTCCGTTTGTGACATTTCTTGCAGTAATTGGCGCCATAACGCTTATAGTGGCCGCTGTTTATGCAATATACAGATTCGTCACACCGGATTATTATGATGACGATGATTACGATGAAGATGATGAATACGAAGAGGATGAGAGCATAGGCAGGTCAGCGTCCAGCACTGTAAAAAAGGCAGTCGATAATGTGTCCAAAACAGTGAAGAAAGCCGCAGATAAGGCTGTCGACGGATTGAAGTCGTCAATTTGAGAAGGCAGAGGATCCTGAAATCATAATTGTTAATATAGTTAATCATGCAGGCAGTGCTGCAGTCATGACTGATGTCTTGTGTCAGTGACGCGGCACTGCTTTTTTTGGAGAGAGCAAGAGAGGAATACTGGTAAGTTATTGAAATAGTAACGATATTGATAGGTCAAACAATTGTTGAGAAAGAGATAAGAGTTATGAAAAAATTCTGGAATGAGAGAACCCTGCAGGGAACAATTGAATATGTCAATTTTCCGAACCGCGGAATCATGCATGTAAAGGATGAAGACAGTGACAATGTATATACGGTGGTCGTAAAGAATTCTGTCCCGGGGCAGCAGGTCGAGGTGACGTCGGGCAAGAAGCGAGGGGACAAGATAGAAGCCGGACGCGTTGAAGTTATAAGCAAGTCACCGCTTGAGATTGAATCTCCATGCCCGTATTTTGGCCAGTGTGGTGGATGTACATGGCTGAACCTTAGCTATGAGGACGAGCTGAAACTCAAGGAGAGACAAGTCAGAAAACTCATAACGGAAGCACTTCCTGAGGAACAGAGGGAGAAGCTTGTTTTCGAGGGAATCAAGCCATCGCCGAAGACTCTCGAGTATCGCAACAAGATGGAATTCACATTCGGAGACGAATACAAGGATGGCCCGCTCGCACTGGGGCAGCACAGGAGAGGCGGATTCTACGACATCATCACAGTCAGGGATTGCAGGATAGTTGACAGTGATTTTCGTGCAATTCTGAAGTCGACCATCGATTTCTGGGGACCGCTCTACTCGTCAAAACAAGTGTCGTACTACAGGAAGCTTCAGCATACAGGTTATCTGAGACACCTTCTTGTTCGCAAGGCTTCGCACACCGGAGAGATTCTGGTGGATCTGGTCACGACGACGCAGGAACAACATGATGCGGAAATCGATGAGTGGATGAACAGATTGACGTCGCTGGAACTGGAAGGCCGGATCGTCGGTGTCCTTCACACATCAAATGACTCGATTGCGGATGTCGTAAAAGATGAGGGAACTCAGGTTTTGACTGGCAAGGGGAGCTTTACCGAAGAACTTCTGGGGCTCAGGTTCAATGTCACACCGTTCTCGTTCTTCCAGACGAACAGCTACAGCGCGGAAGTACTGTACGAGACAGCCAGGGAATACCTGAATTGTGCGATGAATGATTGTTCATCTGATAGTGAAACAAACAACGATTCAGTTGAAAATGGAATACAGAATTATTCTGCAAATGAACGAAACGAGAACAATCTTTGCAAAGAAGGAATCCAACACCAGGAAAAGCCGGTGGTCTTCGACCTTTATACAGGCACGGGCACGATCGCGCAGTTAATGGCGCCTGCCGCGAAGAAGGTTATCGGAGTTGAAATTGTAGAAGAGGCCGTGGAAGCGGCGAAGGAAAACGCCAGGGCGAACGGACTCGAAAACTGCGAGTTCATTGCAGGCGATGTTTTGAAGGTCATCGACAGCGTTGAGGACAGACCGGATATAATCATCCTTGATCCGCCACGTGATGGCATACACCCCAAGGCTCTCCCAAAGATCCTGGCATTTGGCGTACCGTATATACTATACATTTCATGCAAGCCCAGCAGTCTTGCCAGGGATATTCCTTCATTCACAGAAGCGGGATACCACATAGTAAAAGCAGTGGCAGTTGACCAGTTCCCCTGGACAGCAAGCGTAGAGACTGTTGTTTTATTGTCCCAACTTCATGAAGCAAAGCATCCGTGAAATCACAATTTGTGACTTTATGGAGAATTGGCGGGAAAACAAATGTTTTGTCATGCAAACTTTTTACCGAGTTTTCCGTATGTATATAATAAACAGAATATACATGTATTGTGAGGCATCAGAATGACAGAATTATTTTCTGCAAATGTTTTGTATTTGAATGTGACGGAGGATTATACGAACTGGGCGGGATTCAAGATCACATTCAAAGAAGCAATAGATGTGCAATTACTTCAGGAAGTGGTGAGACGTTCGTTCAGGCGTTATCCGTATTTCAGTGAAAAAGTAGTATTTGACGGTAATAAATATGTGCTTGTCACAAATGATAAGCCATTTGTGGTTTACACAGATAAGGATGGTCCGCTGGACATTCTTGGGCCGGGAAATAATTACTATCAGATCCGCATGACGGTCAGTGACAATATTCTTGATGCGAGATTTTTCCATGGGCTGACTGATGGAAGAGGATTTAGCAAGTTCATTAAGTCTGTTCTTTACGAGTACTTCAGTATTCTTAATGCCGATGCCCCGGATGTCCCGGGTGTGGTGTTACTTGATTCAAAGATTACGGATGATGAACTGGGTGACCCTTTCCTTAACAGAGACGTTCCTGCACAACAGGATAGAGAACAGGACAACAAAGCGCAGAAGGATCAGAAGGACGCAAAACTATTCAGATTGCCACTCACAGAACAGGCGGATGGAAATACATACAGTTTTCAGATAAGAATGGATGAACAACAGTTCATGAAGTATTCGAGGAACGTTGACGGAAGCCCAAACGCCGTAATTGCACTTCTTATGGCCAGAGCGATCCTCTCAGAACATCCTGAAGCATCAGATGAGATCGTGGCAGGGGTGGCAATGGATGAGAGAACTGCGCTTGAAAGACCTGAGTCGCATTTGTCTTCAATTACACTGATTCTCCTCAGGTATAAGAAAAAAATGGAAACAATGCCGCTTACCACGCAGGCCACTTGTTTTCGCGGAATGATCATTGCCGGATCTGATCCGGATAAAGTGCGGTCAGGGTTCCCGAAATCGATAGGCTTTTATAATATGCTTAACAGCATACCGTCATTTGCTGATAGAAAGAAACTTGCATCCATGATCGTCAGCGCACGTGCCAATGAGGATACTTTCCATGTCAGTTATATCGAAAGATCATGTTTTGGAGAGCTTGAACAGTATATAGAATCCCTATATTCAATTGTTGAAGTCAAGGGCAATTCGATGATGATAGAAATCAACAGCCTTAAAGGATCATTCTTCATCAATATCATGCAGGGGTTTTCGAGTGACAGATATGTCAGGGCAATGATCAGACAGATCGAACAGGAGGGTATGAGCTGCACCATTGATAAGAGTGAGGTGCTTGCCCCGATGAGCAATGACCTTGTAATGCTTTGACGGAACGAGGCTTCATGCCGGTGAGCCATGATCCGGCAATGCATTGACAGAATAGTCATATGTGATCTGTAACACAGAATGAGTTATCAGGTTGGTATTATTCATAAAAGGCTGGTAAATCAGCCTGAAGATTATGCTATACTAATCCGTAGCACAAATTGCGACGACATTGGAACAAGCCGTTTATCAGGCAGAAGATTCCGGCTTAATGTCGCTACATTATATATAAATCGCGGAGGATATTATGAAAGAGTTTGAACCGGTTAAAGAGGGCAAAGTAAGAGAGATATACGATAATGGAGACAGTCTTATAATGGTTGCGACCGACAGAATATCGGCGTTTG
This sequence comes from Lachnospiraceae bacterium, assembly GCA_028706005.1. Classification (GTDB taxonomy): domain Bacteria; phylum Bacillota; class Clostridia; order Lachnospirales; family Lachnospiraceae; genus CAG-791. The sequence continues at coordinate 2,967 of JAQWCI010000016.1, read as the reverse complement.
ACGTTATCCTTAAGAACAAGGTCACGGATAAAGGCAAGGTCCTGACCCAGATGTCAAAGTTCTGGTTTGATTACACGAAGAGTATTCTTCCCAACCATATGATGAGTTGCAGCGTTGATGATATGCCTGAGTTCTTCCACACTGAGGAGTTCGAGGGACGTTCGATGCTCTGCAGGAAACTCACGATGATCCCTGTGGAGTGCATAGTCCGCGGATATATTACGGGCAGCGGCTGGGAGAGTTACAAGAAGAACGGAACGGTCTGCGGGATCTCTCTTCCTGAAGGACTGAAGGAATGCGATAAGCTTCCTGAACCAATTTACACACCGAGCACAAAAGCGGAGATTGGTGACCACGACGAAAACATTGATTTCGAGCGCAGTATAACAGTGCTCGAGAAGGCATTTCCGGGACACGGCAGAGAGTATGCGACAACTATCCGCGACTGCACGATAGCACTTTATAAGAAATGCGCGGAATATGCGCTTTCAAGAGGAATAATCATAGCTGATACAAAGTTCGAGTTCGGTATTGACCAGAACGGGAACGTCATGATCGGCGACGAGATGCTCACTCCTGACAGCAGCCGCTTCTGGCCGGCAGAGGGTTATGAGTCAGGACACGGTCAGCCCTCATTCGACAAGCAGTTCGTCCGCGACTGGCTCAAGGCAAATCCTGACAGCAACTATGACCTGCCGCAGGATGTAATAGACAAAACAATTGCGAAGTATAAAGAGGCTTATAAGCTCATAACCGGCAGCGAGCTTGACGCCTGACAACCCGTCAAAATTTTGCCTCAGGGGAGTGCTTTTTCAAATCAATGATTTGAAAAAAGCACTCTCTTCATTATTTGCCTTTATTGCTTCGCTCTTATCTACATCAACATGGAAAACATGTCCTATCTTAGGGTCTCCGAGTCCGTAAACTCTTGATTCAAATAAAATTCCTTTTTTGAGAAGAACATCGTTCAAGGGCTGGATCTCAGACAACAGAAAGTCATTTTCCGCGGACAGTGTAAATGTAGGTGGATAATCGGATGTTATGTTTGTGAGTACGTCGGCTGCTGAAAGATCTCCGGTCGCAGAAAGGAAGTCGCGGAGCGGCGGTGTGTCTTTATCAGGGTCAGATGAAAACTGCGCAGCTACGTTGTACACACCGCAATTAAGCCCGAGACCGCATGGGATGAAGCCGTCCGGGACGACGGGAACATCACGGAAATCTTCAGGAAACATAGCAGCAAGTCTGGCGCGCAGAGCTTCATTAGTGCAAAGGCATCCATAGAGCCCTGCAAGATGTCCGCCGGCTGAATCGCCGATGAGAAAAATGTGATCGGTGTCCATGTGATATTCATCAGCGTGCTTAAATAACCATTGAATGACCCTGGTCGTGTCGATGATGGGTGCCGGAAACTTGTACTCGGGCGTCAGTCTGTAATTGAAATTAATGGTGACGAAGCCGCGTGTGGCGAGGTCCGCCATGTAGAATCTATAGATTTCCTTTGAACCGTAGAACCATCCGCCGCCATGAATGCTTATTATGACAGGCAGACGAGTGGCGCTGTCATCGGTGGCTGCGTCGTCATTATTGCGAGTCGCCGTATCACCGGCACCTGCTGATGCGGTGGAGTGATCTGTGTTTGCGGATTGCACAGGGGTTACCGGCATATTCACATCCAGCAGATTCCACTTCCCGAAAGGCTTGCTGTTCGTGGCTTTCGCGGCATCGTTCTCATCATTGAAGGAACCGTATGCGATATCTCTGATCACAGAAACTCCGGCAGGAATTGTTTTGCCCATATCCCTTATCGTATCGCCGAGCTCCCATTCGTGCTGTACTCTTGAATAGTCAAAACTTTCAGCTGCGGAATTGTTATTCTTGTCAAAAAGTGACGCAGGCAGATCCTGCTGCATTTGTTTTATGTTAAGTGACATTGTATCCTCCAGATCAAAACTTGTTTTTCTTTATCAATAATACATCAGAGAAAATCTATATGGTATACTATTTACGACTTTGTGCCGTGAGGTTAATGATCACGGAAGGTGACGCATAAGCTTACGCCGCGCGCAGCATTATTATTCAGGGAGGTCGTCATGACAGAAATTGAAATGCAACTCAAGGGCAACAGTTATCCCGGAAGAGGAATCATCATCGGGAGATCTGATGATGGAAAGAAGGCAGTCACTGCATATTTCATAATGGGACGCAGCGAGAACAGCCGCAACAGAATTTTCGTGCTTGACGGGAACGGAATAAGGACGCAGGCTTTTGATCCGTCCAGGATGCAGGATCCGAGCCTTATTATTTACGCTCCTGTAAGGGTCTGCGGAAACAAAACAATCGTCACGAATGGTGATCAGACTGATACGGTGTTCAGCGGCCTCGACAGACAGCTCACATTTGAAGAGTCACTTCGCACAAGAGAGTTCGAGCCTGACGCACCGAATTACACTCCCAGGATCTCGGGTGTTCTTCATGTTGAAAGCGGTCAGTACAATTACGCGATGTCAATACTAAAGAGTGATCGCGGTGATCCGTCATCATGTCTCAGGTTCACGTTTGCATACAACGATCCAAAGCCGGGTGAGGCACATTTTATCAGCACGTACACAGGCGACGGTGATCCGCTGCCGAGTTTTGAGGGCGAGCCGATATTTACAGAGCTCGATAATGATTTCACTTCATCGATCGACACGTTCACAAGCAGGATATGGGCTGTCCTCGATCAGGACAACAAGGTATCGCTGTTCACGAGATTTATTGACATTGAGACAGGTGAGTTTGAGAGCAGGATCATAAATAAGAACATCTGATAACATGGAACAATTCGCACATCAGAATTGAATTTACGGAGGATGATAATGAACGAATTTGAGCTTAAGTACGGATGTAATCCGAACCAGAAACCTTCACGTGTATATATGGAAAACGGCGGAGAGCTGCCGTTCACAGTACGTAACGGACGTCCCG
>JAQWCI010000153.1 GCA_028706005.1 Lachnospiraceae bacterium | reverse complement strand
GGATTAAGCCGGTCGGGGGGGGGCAGTAGCTGTCCGGGAGGCTTATGCCTGCCGGAATTGTGCAGTTCAAACAAGTCAGTGCGCTGCGCGCACAATTTCCAGCCGGGGGCAGCGGTCGACCGGGAGGTTATGTCTGCCGGAATTGTGCAGTTCAAGCAAGTCAGTGCGCTGCGCGCACAACTTCCAGCCGGGGCAGCGGTCGCCCGAAAGGATTATGCTGTCCGGAATTGTGCAGTACAAGCAAGTCAGTGCGCTTCGCGCACAATTTCCAGCCGGGTAGTGGCTGTCCTGTAAGCCGTGACGCCGGAAAAAGTAGCCGCCCGGGAAGCCGTGACACCGGAAAAAAGTGGCCGCCCGGGAGACCGTGATTAAAACATTAAAAACAAGCCAAACTCCCGTCCATTATTGATTCTTGTTCGTATCAATATGTAGAAACAACAATTATAAAGAGTGATAGCAACACGAGCAACACGAGCAACACGAACAACACAAACAAATGTAGAACAGGAGGTTCTATTATGGGTGATATGAAAGATAGTGCTGAAGTAAGAGAAATGAGTGCTGCAAAACTTGGCAAGATTACAGGCGGTGCAGGATCATCGGAAACTGTAAAGAAAGGTGATATAATGACTGATTTCCGTTGCAGTTGTGGAAATATGGAAATGAGAGCGGTCGAGGTAACAGATGATTATGTAATATTCGAGTGTACTGCCTGCCATAAGAAGATCAAAGCAATTCCGAGCAGACCTGCGATCCATTTGAACAAAGATGTTTAATAAACATACAAGGAAAGATGTTACGAGCCTGTAATTTGTGTTATATAGCGAAATGGCAACCTGTAACAGCCGGCTTGTGGCGCGCAGTGCCAGGTCTGAAATGTCAGTGCCATGAAGCAAAATGGCCTGGTTACAGGCTCGTTTTCATGGTAGAATTCACTTATGAAAAAGTGGGGAATCCCGGTAGGATCAGCTGTGAACCGGGTGATAAAAAAGCTGATATCCAGTGGTTACGCAGGGCAGGAGAGATTCTTTGTCGATAAATCCTTTGTGCGTTTCCTTGTGCCGTCACTTCTGTCAAACCTCAGTCTTGCGTTTGGCGGAGTGGCGGATTGTCTTGTTGTCGGAAATAAGATAGGACTCAATGGTCTGTCCGCAATTTCTCTTGGAATCCCGGTATACCTTTTCTACAATATTATCAGTTATTCTTTCTCAATTGGCGGAGCTGTTCATTATGAATCCCTAATGGCCAAAGGTAAACATGAAGAGGCAAATGAGCTTTTTGGGAATATTCTGCGATTTCTTATAATATGCTATCTTGTTACAGTCGCGGCAGGACTACTTTTCCTGCCACAGTTTCTGAGGGCGCTCGGCGCAGATCCTGAATATGAAGCTGTTTATTCAATAGCAACGCGCTATGTCAGAGCGCAGCTTATATGCGTGCCGGTGATGTTTTGCCAGGGACCGCTTTACTACTTTGTTTATGGTGATGGCGCTCCTAAGAGAGCCGCGGCAGCATTGATGATCTCAAATTTTATTGACATCATACTCAATTATGTATTTGTTATCAGATTGAACATGGGTGCTGAGGGATCAGTGTGGTCGACAGCCATAGGGGCGGCTTTTTGTCTGCTTATCTGTGGAAGCTATGTTACTGGCAAACGTGGAACTCTCAGATTTGTAACGGGTAAAAAATTCAAATTTGATTTTCATATTCTGATATCAAGTGGCAGAACAGGCTTTTCATCTTCAGTACAATACCTGTATCAGTTCATAACTGTACTTTGTGCGAACATGCTGCTCATAAATATCTGCGGGCCTGTAGGCGTCGCAGTCTTTGACGTTGTATATAATCTTTCTCTCTTTTTTGCTGCGGTGGCTGACAGTATCGGTATGACACTTCAACCTATGGTCAGTACATACATGGCGGCAAGGGATTCTGAAGCAGTAAAAAGGACAGTAAATCTCAGCAAGCGATATGGTTCAATACTGGCGATTCTCGTCATGCTGGGACTATGCATCTTTGCGACCCCTCTGTGCACAGTATTCGGTCTGACAGGTGAGGGGGGTACTTTGGGACCATATGCCGTCAGAGTCTACTGCATAGGTATTCTTCCGTCATTATGGAACCAGATAGCAGTGTATTATCTGCAGACGACAAAACATGAGCGAAACGCTCTGATAGTTCAGACGCTAAGGCTTTTTGTTTTCTATGCTGTGCTGATGTTTGCTTTTGCGGCATTTGCGGCTAAGTACTTCTGGTTTGCACTGCCTGTATCAGAATTATTGACACTGATATATGTCTTACTGGTAATGAGAAAAGGGGAAACTTCTGAAATCAGTAAAAACTCAAATCAACGTGTCTTTTCTGCTTATGTTGGAAACGGAGCCATTCTCAGCGATATTGTAGAAAAAATACAGAGTACATGTGATGAATGGAATTGTACAGTGCAGCAGAGCTACTATTGTTCGCTTGTGACAGAGGAAATCTGCGCTGCTATCTTAAGCGATGCTAAAGAGAATAACAGAGAAGACATATTGATCAAGATCACGCTTGTAGCAGATGATGATGGTTTTACCCTTCATCTGATGGATAATTCATATGAATTCAATCCATTTGACGTCGTTTGTGATGACGATCCGGCTGAGCTTGGGATAGCGATAGTCAAGAAGAAAGCAAAGGAGTTTTTCTACAGGCGATATCAGGGTTTCAACACACTGGTCGTCATATTGGCATAAAAGTTAAAGGCCTGTAACGACGAAAACATCGCAGGGGAGGAAGCAATATGCGGAAAGATGATGAAACCAATAAGGTAAAGAAACAGGCAAGGTTTTCACTTAGCCTTAAGATAGGTATTTGTATTCTGATAATCTCAGGCATATTGAGCGCGGTCGCAATACTGTTCAGTTTCAGGGCATACAAGGAAGCACTTAATAAGCAACTTACTGATACAGCCTATAATCTTGCTGACACTGTTGCAGCAATGATCGAGCCGGAGTCAATAGACAGATACCTTGAAAGCGGGAAGACTGACGATGCATATTGGAAGATGAGAGATCGTATTGTTAATATTGTAAAGATGAACGACATTTCATATGTGGTGATAGTAAAGCCGACAGAGGATGGGTTTTATTATGTTTATGATACAGATCAAACTGATGAAGCATTTAAACTCGGAGATTTTCAGGGCTATTATGGCGGAGATTTTGTCGACCACAAACAGGATTTCCTGGATGGCAAAGTAATCGGTCCCATAGTTTCGAATTACGAATTTGGCTGGCTGTTGTCGGCGCTTGTCCCGATAAAGGACGAGAACGGTAAAATGTGCGGCTATGTCGATATGGATCTTTCAATGAATGAGATTATTGGAATGGAGAACGACTTCCTGATAAGGCTGTCGACGATCCTTATTTTTCTGATATTCATGATGGCAGTTATACAGCTGGTGGTTACGAGAAGAATCCTTGTCAAACCCATCAACAGGCTTGCGTCAGAGACAGGGGATTTTGTCGGTGGACGGGAGCAGGAAAACGCCATTCGGGAAGTAATCGACGTACCAAAACTTGACAGCAAAGATGAAATTGGTCACCTGTATCGCTCGATAAAGCGCATGGAGACTGATATTTACACATATATTGATGATCTGACCGCAGTGACTGCGGAGAAGGAACGAATCGGCGCGGAGCTCGGTGTGGCAAAACATATTCAGGCCAGTATGCTTCCATCTGTGTTTCCTGCTTTTCCGGATAGACCTGAGCTTGACATATATGCGACGATGACTCCGGCAAAGGAGGTCGGCGGAGATTTTTACGATTTCTTCTTTATTAGTGATGACAAACTCGCACTTGTCATCGCTGATGTATCCGGCAAAGGTGTTCCGGCTGCTCTCTTCATGGTCATAACTAAAACACTTATAAAGAACGTGGCTCAGACAGGTCTTAATCCGAGTGCTGTATTGGAAAAGGTCAATAACCAGCTCTGTGTGGGAAATGAAGCAGAGATGTTCGTTACTGTATGGCTGGGCATTCTCGAAATCTCAACAGGAAAAATGACTTGTGCAAATGCAGGCCACGAGTTCCCGGTCGTCAGGCATGGTGATGGAGATTTTGAACTGATAAAAGACAGGCACGGATTTGTTTTGGCTGGTCTCGAGGGCTCCAAGTACAGGGAATATGAGCTCGATCTGATGCCAGGTGACAGGCTGTTCGTGTACACGGACGGCGTGCCTGAGGCGACGGATGCCCACAATGAGCTGTATGGGACCGACAGGATGATGGACGTGCTCAATTACAATAAAGATCTGAACAGCAATGATCTGCTTCCGGCGGTAAAGGCGGATATTGATAAGTTTGTCGGGCAAGCGCCGCAGTTTGACGATATTACTATGCTGAGCATTGAACTCGTTCCGCAGAAAGAGGCGGAAATGACAAAGCTAAGCGTGAAACCGACACTTGAGAATATTGACAATGTGACAATGTTTGTAGAGGAGAAGCTTCGCGACGGCGGAATTAAGGAGAAGATAATTGCTGTAATAGATGTCGCGGTCGACGAGATATTCTCAAATATTGTTCATTATTCAGGCGCTACGGAGGCAACGGTCGGAGTCAGGATCTGGAACGGGCTTATTACTCTGCGTTTTGCTGATAATGGAATCCACTATGATCCGACATGCAAAAAGGATCCCGATACAGATGCGCCTGCGGAGGAACGAAATATTGGCGGTCTTGGAATCTTCATAGTCAAGAAAACAATGAATTCAATGAAATACAACTATCTCGAAGGTTTTAACATCCTGACATTGGAAAAAAGTGCTGAAGCATGACCAGATCGTGAATCAGATTGAACTGATAATATTTTCTCCATATACAGATATTATCTGTTATAATATTTGATTGTATCAATTTATCATAAATTTAATTTACGAGGTCATGACATGAAGTTAAAAAGAATTATGGCAGCCGCTATGGCTGTGACGGTTGCATCAGTTTCTATCATAGGCTGCGGAAGTACCAGCAGCACTGCATCATCAGCAAATGCTGCGACGGCGAAGAGCAGCATTGACGAGCCGATACCACAGGCTACAACTGAGGAGGCGGCAGCAGAGGCTTCAACAACAGAAGAAGTGTCTACTACGGAAATTCCTGATGGGATGTACCGCAGCGAACTGACAGGCCTTCCTATAAGCGAAGATCTCAAGGATCAGAAGCCGATAGCAGTAATGGTGGACAACGAGAAGACAGCACTTCCTCACTATGGCACAGCCGAGGCTGACATTGTATACGAACTTATGAACAGCACGGCAAACGACAGGATCACGAGACTTATGTGCCTCTACAAGGATTATGAGGACATTGATCAGATAGGATCCATACGTTCGACACGCCCGACCAACATTCTGCTGGCGGCTGAATATGACGCGATGCTTTGCCACGACGGCGGGCCTTTCTATATTGATGCGTATCTGTCAAATGATTATGCGCAACATTTCAGCGGAACATTCTCACGTGTCCAGAACGGCAAGAACTGGGAGTTCACCGAGTACATACTTCCGGGCGATGTGGATGACAATTTCAAGAATTCCAGCTATTCACAGACATACGATAAGTACAAGCCTGATCAGGACA
>JAQWCI010000152.1 GCA_028706005.1 Lachnospiraceae bacterium | reverse complement strand
CTGTAGCTTGTTTTGCCGTATTGGGGATAAATGGCAGTTTGCTGACCTTGTCTATTGTCTTCCTGATGTGTTCAGGAGTAGTCCCGCAGCAGCCGCCAAGGACCTGCACTCCCATCCGCGCAATTTCCGCCATCGTATCTGAGAAACCATCCGCGTCAATATCGTAGACGGTCGTCATATTCTCGGTGCGCGGAAGTCCGGCATTGGGGTCCACGATAACAGGAACGGAAGCACATGCTGCGAACTTCCTCACGATTGGAATCATCTGATCCGGACCGAGACCGCAGTTTACACCTATGGCATCGACGCCCAGTCCCTCGAGCATTGCCGTCACTGATTCTACAGTTCCGCCCGTAAGGAGCTTTCCCTTACTGTCAAAAGTCACAGTTACAAAAACAGGAAGAGATGTATTCTCTTTCGCTCCGAGAACAGCTGCTTTTGCCTCATAGCTGTCGCTCATCGTTTCAATAAATATAAGATCTGCGCCCGCCTCTTCACCAATGCGGGCAACTTCTCCGAATATGTCGACCGCTTTTCCAAATGGAAGATCGCCCATAGGCGCGAGAAGCCTGCCTGTAGGTCCGATGTCGAGAGCGACATATACACTGTCGCTGCGATTGTCATGTTCATCCCTTGCGCCCATTGCAAGCGCAACGCCAGCCTCCACGACATCTTTCAGATCATCAGGATGCTTAAGTGCATTCGCGCCGAATGTGTTCGTGCATATGATATTACTTCCGGCTTCGATATAAGCTGAATGAATTGCCGCGACATCTCCCGGCCTTTTGATATTCCATGATTCCGGCATTTCTCCGCCCTTAAGCCCACTCTCCTGCAGCAAAGTGCCAAAACCGCCGTCACAAAAGAGCCACTCTTTTCCAAGCTTTTTACGAATGTCGTTTTTCACGCGAACCTCCCGATGACAAAAATCACTTCCGCCTGCCGATCCGTTTCCCTGCTGCCTTTTCTCTTGTTTCATCAGGTATCTTTTGCTCACAATAACGCAACAGTTTTGTCATATACCGCATACATGGCTCTGTCGCAATCGCAAACAGGACGAACAGAAGGATGCATTTAGTCGATATATAGCTTATAGCAAACAGATCGTTGAAAAAGTATGCCGTTATCATAAGCCCGATAATACAGCCAACAATAATTGTCAGACGATACCTGTTCATCGGATGTGTGATACTGATAAGTATAATGAATCCGACTATCGCAAGCAGAAAAGTCGAGGCCACCGAAACATCCTCCTTTGGCACTTCAAACACCTGCGCAAATAACACCATGGCGGCTATTATAAAGAAATCCGTCAATGCGGCCGGCATTGCTCTCAGTAACACCCTTCGAAGGAAATGCGGCTTCTGCCTCTCCTGGTTTGGCTCAAATGCAAGGAAGAATGCCGGTATCCCGATGTTGAAAGCACTTATAAGAGATATCTGCGTCGGCTGCAGTGGATACTCAATTACATTGATGATAGAGAATATCGACAGCAACAGTGAGAAAATATTCTTGACAAGGAACAACGTGGCACTGCGGCTGATATTGTTGATATTGCGCCTTCCCTCATAAACAATGTTCTGCATATGAGTAAAATCTGAATCAAGCAGCACTACCTGCGATGCCTGCATTGCAGCGTCTGACCCTGAGCCCATGGCTATGGAACAATCGGCTTCCTTCATGGCGAGAATATCGTTTACACCATCTCCCGTCATCGCGACTGTCCTGCCCTGGTTTTTGAGTGCCAATATGATTTTTTTCTTCTGCTCAGGGCTTACACGTCCGAACACCGTATATTCCCTGACGGCACCTGAGAGCATTGCATCGCTTTCTATCTGTGAGCAATCGATATACTTGTCAGAGCCTGCTATCCCGACACTTGCAGCTATCTTTGAGACTGTTACCGGGTTATCTCCTGATATGACCTTTATCCGGACTCCCTGCCTTTTGAAATATGCAAAAGTCTTTTCAACGTTAGGCCTTATGCCATTCTTCATTGCAATGAACATGAACGGCTCAAAAGAGTCACCATTGGATTTCCCCGCAAAGACCAGCACTCTCTCCCCGCGCCTTGTGTAACGGTCAAGTATCTCCCTGTTGTCCGCAAGAGAGGTCTCATTCAGAATAAACTCCGGCGCTCCCAGACGATATACCATGTCATTTGTGGCGACTTCACTGTATTTATTTCTTGATGAAAACGGCTGACTGCTGACCACATTAAGATTTGCTGAAACGCGGAACTTCTCCCTAAGCGCCGTCATCGTGATATAGTCATCACTGAGTGCCTCCAGATAAGCTCCGAGGATCCTTGAATAATTCTCCAGTTCAACCGAATTCTCAGCTGCTGCCGGCAGCACACAATCCGTAATATACATTTCATTATCAGTGATAGTTCCGGTCTTATCCACGCACAGCACATCAACTCTGGCGAGCGTCTCTATGCTCTTCATGTCATGCAGCACTACATGATTCTGCGCAAGCCTTATCGTACTTAGTGCCAGAGCGACCGACACCAGCAGATACAGACCCTCCGGTATCATACCTATGACTGCAGCCACCATTGATACAACGCTCGTACTGAAACTGTTCATCTGCGTGAAATAGCTCTGGCAAAACAAGGTAATTCCGACAGGAATTATCAGTATTCCAGCTATCATTATCAGCCTGTTTATTGAGCGGATCATCTCTGACTGCTCCCCGCTCTGCATTTGTTTTGCCCTGGCTGTCAGTTTCGCAACGTATGATTCATTGCCGACTCTTGTAAGCCTGGCAAAACAATCACCGGCCACGACAAAGCTTCCCGACCTCAGCTCGTTCTGCCCTTCCTCAGGTGTTTTCTCGACCTCGTCAGACTCTCCTGTAAGAAGTGCTTCGTTCACTGATATCCTGCCGTCTACAACAACTGCATCCGCCGGGATCTGGTTGCCTGATTTAAGGCGTATAATGTCATCCCTTACAAGTTTTGTGACATCTATCCTGCCCTGCCTGCCATCCCTTAATACCGTCGATTGAAGCTGGCTGATAACATTCAGCTTGTCAAGTACATTCTTGGCGTTAATCTCCTGTACTATTCCAATAAGGGTGTTGAAAATTATTACCGGCAGAAATGTCAGGCTCGTATATGCGCCTGCCATAACCAAAAGTATTGCCAATAACAGAAAAATCCCGTTGAAATAAGTGAAGACATTCTCCCTTACGATGTCCTTCACCGATTTTGCGGAATTATCTGTAACTTCATTTGTAAGGCCGCTGCTCCGACGTTCATATACCTCGTCAGATGTCAGCCCGTTTCTGTAATAATCCATGTTCATCGACATATAAGCTTCAGTTCACCTCATATTTATTATCACAATATCAGCTGCCGGACTCTTCACCGGCTTTGTCATTTATAAAAGCTGAAAGTTCCTCGAGTGCCATCCCCCGCGATGCCTTGCACAAATACACAGTATTCCCTGCGATAAGTCCTGCGAGTGCCTTCTTTGCTTCATCTTTGTCAGCACACTTAACGACATCTTTCTTCCCGTTCTTCACGGCTTCGTCAGCAATATATCCAGCCGCACGGCCTACAGTTACGAGCACATCTATCCCGAGCGATGCGGCAAAACATCCGATTTCCCTGTGGCAGCGTTCTTCCTCTGTCCCGAGTTCGAACATGTCGCCGAGGACCGCGATCCTTCTCATATCCTTTGTGTTGGAAAGCGTAAGGAGCGCCGACTTCACAGACTGTGGATTTGCGTTATATGTGTCGTTGTAGATAAGTATATTGCCCGGGCAATGCAGTACTTCCATACGCATTTTGGTCGGCACGTATGCGTCTATACCGCGGGTGATTTCCCCATTTGTCTCGCCAAAATGAGCGCCTACGGCAGCTGCTGTCATTGCAGCATAAATCATGTGTCTGCCAGGCATCGGAACATTGACGGGGAAAGAGCCTCCCGGAGTCAGCGCATTGAACCTCACACACTCAGTGCTGCCATCATCAATGTCGACAGCCCTGTAATCATTGCTGTCTGCTTCGCCTACCCAGGCAAAACTGAATCTTTTACCGGTTCCTTGGGGGCCGCCCCTGCGGAGCTTCGAAAGATATTCGTCATCGCCATTCAGGACTGCATATCCGCCATCATCAAGTCCGCCAAAGATCTCGCACTTGGCTTTGAATATGTTTTGCCTGCTGCCGAGTATGCCGATATGAGCATCGCCGATATTAGTGATCACTGCCACCTGAGGTTTCGCGATATTTACGAGATATTCGATCTCTCCGGGGTGATTCATCCCCATCTCGACCACGGCTATCTGTGTGTCGCGGTCTATCGCAAATATGGTGCGCGGAAGCCCGATGTTATTGTTGAAGTTACCTTCTGTCTTTACGACTTTGAATTTTTCCGAGAGGACAGATGCTATCATGTCCTTCGTCGTGGTCTTGCCGACACTGCCAGTCACTGCGACCACCGGAATACTGAACCTGCTGCGGTAAAAAGCCGCCAGAGCCCCGAGCGCTGCTATTGTATCATCGACCAAAACATAAAATTTGCCCGGCCTGAAGTCGTCCGGCACCTTTGATATGACCGCGCCGGCTGCTCCTGCATCCAGTGCTGCCCCGACGAACCTGTGTCCATCTGCCTTTTCTCCGGCAAATGCAAAGAAGACGTCTCCGTCCGAAACTTTCCGGTTGTCTGACTCAACTCCGCCTATGCAGATATCCATATCAGTACAGTCACCGATCAGTTTGCCTTTTGTAGCGGCGAGCAACTCGCTCAGTTTTATTTTCTCCATATCAGACCTGTCCTCATTTCACCTGTGTGCGTTTCATCGCGTCATCCACAATATACTGACAGACTTCCTCATATGTGATTCCCACCGCGGCTGCCTCCTGCGGCACAAGACTTGTCGGTGTCATCCCCGGCAAAGTATTTACTTCGAGGAAATAAACCTCATCATCATCAGTGACGATAAAATCACTGCGCGAGTATGTTAGAAGTCCCAGAACACGGTGAACTGTAAGTGACATTTCTCCTATCAGCTCTTCAACTGCAGGAGTGCAGCGGCCGGGACATATTTCGTCCGTAGCTCCCGCCTGGTATTTGTTCTCATAATCGTAGAAATTTGTTTTTGGCACTATTTCCACTGATGGAAGTGCCTTTTCTCCGAGAACCCCGCAGGTGAACTCTCTGCCTGCAATGTACTGTTCTATCAGCACATCAGGGCCGTACTCTGTGCAGTCACGAATAGCCTTCTCGAGTTTTGACTGCTCCTTTATTATATAAACCCCCACTGATGAGCCACCGGTGGTTGTTTTGACAACACAGGGAACAGGATTCTCTTCAATCGCTGTTTGTATGTCACTCTCCGATTTAATGGTATAAAAGTTCCATGCCGGTGTCTTCACACCCTCATTCATGACCATTTTCTTGGTAATTATCTTATCCATTGCCATTGCCGCGCCAAGATAATCAGATCCCGTATAAGGAATTCCCATGAGATCGAAAGTTGCCTGTACACGACCGTCTTCACCGTTCATCCCATGAAGCGCTATGAAGACCATTTCCGCCTCGCGGCAGATATCCAATACCCCGAGTCCGAAGAGCGATGGGCTCTTGTACTTTCTTGCCTTTCTCACAGCGACCAGATCAGGGGCTTTCCCGTCAAAATCAACGAGTCCAAGTTCAGGCGGATCCTC
>JAQWCI010000015.1 GCA_028706005.1 Lachnospiraceae bacterium | reverse complement strand
TAGCCATCTCCTGCAGCATAGCAGTTGTATCAGCCTGGCTGGCAGCTGCTGTAAGGAATGGGAAAAAAGGTGTGATCTCCCCATGCCATAAATGCTCAAAAGCCAGAAGAGCAGAGCCGCCCCACAGCATATTATTGAGCCATCCGAGCTTGCGTGAAAAAGGAATCTTCTCACTGATCTCAGCATTCTTGCTGTCAACTGTAACAGCCTTTGCCTCTTTATTCTTTACAGTTTTTGTAACGATCGTTGTTACGATTGCTTCCGCAGTTGGAACCAGAAAACAAGCCATAATACCCTCCATCAGAATTTATAATTTGTTGTAAAAATGAATAACAAAAAAGACACCTGACTTCTCAACAAAAAAGCCATATGTCTTTCCAGACATATAATACCGCAGTGCTTCTGCACCACATCTGTCGATTCTTATCAACAGATAAAATCATACCTTTGCCGAACTGTCATGTCAAGGCAGATTTAAAACAGCCTTACTGGGAACATACATCAAATAGTCTGTGATTCCCGGCTCTTCATAAGGATGTCTTTATCCACTTTGCCTTCTTTATACGCAGCCACAAGCAATTCCAGTTCCATCAGAAAACCGTTAAACAGCGGCAGAAAATATCCGCATACCGTAACCATGAGAATAACCAGAGGAAGTCCCATGATCGACATCAACGTAAAACAGATCACGATAAACATCACTGATCCGCACGGCATATAAGCTACCATTTCTATTGGAAGTGCAAAGTCGACAAGTTTGTTGTCTATGCCATAAAGATTTTTGCAACAATTCACACTATATGGAAATGCGGCCACCTGTGAACTGGTAGAAAGATTAATAAGCAACGGCTCTTTCTGCTTCCCGATTATCGATCTGACCGGCAGCTTTGTTACATGTTTTGCATGTAAAATCACAGAAGTAATTACTATGGCCAGTTGTTCCAATGCCTGGCTGACTTTCCTGCTTGCATCTCCCAAAAGGAGCAGTATTATACCCGTAAAGATTGCAAGCACTATTACCTGTAGATGATTATCCGTAGCAAATGGCTCAACAAGATTACCCGGTATGATATCCAGCACCAGTTGAATAAATTCCTGGAAGCCATCTCCTTCTTCTGAAATACGGGCACGACAAAATCTGATCCTATAGCATCCGAAATACTATCAGGAATATTCAGCAGGATTATACCTGTTATGACTGCCAGTACAATCGAAACAAGCATCGTGACAATACTGTGGCTGTGCTTTTCTATAGATATGCGAAAGCTCACAGAATTTATGCGGTGAATATAGCGTTCCTTCGTCCCCATTCCCAGATATTTAAGAATATTCGGGTCATCAGAATCTGTGTCCTTAAGTTTTGAATTGTTTTGCTCCACATCCTTTACGGTGATCTTCAGATAGCCATAATAACCGGTGCAACAGACAGCACACATTTGCATCAGCTCCGAATGAGTTTTGAAAGCGCAAAAGCTCTTCTTCGAGAGTAAGAAGTCCTCTTCTTATCTCGAGATGATTTTTTGATTCAAAAGGCAGTAATAGTTTTTCAAGTTTAGTAATGCAAGCCGTGATGTTTTCATTTGACACTGTCAATGACTCGTTGAATATTGTTTTCACTTAAGAAGCTCCCCTCAGATAAGCAACAGTGAACTATCAACTGTGTTATCTCCTTTTTTCCCACATGACCCGCTTTTCCTATATTAGTTTGGCGTGCACCCATATCTGTCGTGGTAACATCTGCTGCATTCTCTTGTTCCTATACATCTCTCACACTCTATATAAGTCACCTGTGAACAGTAATATCAGGACTGCCTTATTTTCTGAAGCTCAGAGCAGCGATCAGATGGCAGCCATCAGTATCGTCTCCAGTGAAAACAAGTTTTCCCCCATGTGCCTTTGCAATCTGCCGCACGAGCTGCAGGCCTGTTCCATGCATTGCCGTTCCATCTCCGGAGAATCTGGTCTTAGTGTTACGGTTCAGATTCGTAAGCTCCTCTTCAGAAATTCGATCCATCTTGTTTTCCACATAAACAAAACATCTGTTGTTCTTTTCTGACATTCTTACCCTCACAGGTCCGCTGCTTTTGTAGCGGGCAGCATTGATTATCAGATTTGTGACTGCTCTTTGCATCAGCCTGCGATCGGCACGGACCAGAATTCGATTGCACTCCTGTGGGATGTCCGGCTCCACATCTGTGGCTTCACCGCTGTTCACGAGCTCGGCTATCGTTTCACGCAGCATTGCAGAGAGAACAAATTTGTCCTTTTTCAGCGGCTGCATTTTGTAATCAAGACGCATTGTCAGATTAAGATCCGAAATAAGAGACTTGACTCTGTTACAGGCTATGACCATCTGATGAGCTTGTTTTGCCTGTTCTCCGGAGAGCGAACTGTCGTCCTGCCACTCTTCGGCATAGCCCATTACCAGTGCCAGTGGCGTTCTTATATCGTGCGAGATTCCGTCGATCCAGCACGCTCTTGCGCGGTCACGCTCTCTTCTCTCTCTGCGCTCAGATAATCCTGACAGTAAGAATATGATCACAAACACGCACCCGGCAAGACCTGGAATTATGTAGCGGAGCTCGTACAGACCCTTCACAGAATAAGTCAGATTATATTTGCCCAAATCGGTTCTTCTTGAGCCAACTACAAGGAGATCCCCGTCATTCTCGCCGCATACCCTCACTGTCACCGGATAATTTCCAAGGAACCACTTACTGAAGACCGCGATCTCAGATGCCGTAAACTTATCCTTGACATCTTCAGGTTTGTCATACGCCCATATCACTTTTCCGTTCTCATCCAAAACAAATGCGAACTCATTCATTTCACTGAGCATTTTCTGCCCGTTCTCCGACAGTGAATATCCGTTTCCATTGCTCTCCAATTCACTCAGCACATTTGTCGCACTGTTCATTTTCCCGGATGTTTCCGACCAGTTAGTATAGCTTAAGATAAAAAAAGCCACCAGACATATGGCGATCGATATTAGCACTGAGAACAAAAGCATACAAATGTGTTTTAAAACGGATCCAAGTCTGTTCATTGCACTTCCTTTGACATTTTATAGCCGAGTCCCCTTGCAGTGAGGATGTATTGCGGGTGCGATGGGTCTTCTTCGATCTTTTCCCGCAGCTTCCTGACATGCACCATCAGGGTGTTCTCGTAGCCGAAGAGATCACCGTCCCAAAGCGCCGAGCAGAGGGCATCAATTGTTACAATGTTTCCTTTGTTTTCATATAACTTCTTAAGCAGGCTGAATTCTTTGAGCGTAAGCGTAGTCTGGGAGCCATCATTACGCTGTACCTCAGCGCTGCCCCAGTTTACTGTCGTAGTGCCAAAATGGCTGACAGTTTTCTGCATATCGTCACCGTAAACTCTTCGGATCACTGCTGCAATGCGAAGCTCCAGTTCTTTAAGCAGGAATGGCTTTGTTATGTAGTCATCCGCGCCAAGTCCCAGTCCTGTTAATTTCGCAGAATCTTCATCTCTGGCTGAGAGAAAAAGCACAGGAGCATCAGGGCAGATAAGGCGCAGATCAGAAAACAGCGAGAATCCATCTCCGTCAGGAAGCATCACGTCGAGTATAACGGCATCAGGTCTGACTCTCTGCATCATTTCTTTTGCCGATGCACAGGATCCGGCCTCACAAATTGTATAACCTGCGTTCACTAAATGATCACTCAGCATGGTCCTGAGTTTTTCCTCATCATCAACGATGAGGATTTTTCTGTGTGTGTTCATATTGATATTGTATCCTGCACCAGAGATGAAATCCACTTTTTCTGGCTAAAGTTAAGCTTATCTTAAGGTTAACTTCATGATGACATAAGGAAGTGCTGATATCCTTATCTGCAACGGGGATGAAAGCGAAAAGATCTCCGGCATGGAGGAAAACATGATAAATTTTGTCACCACTCTTAAATGTGAATTTATGAAACAGCGGAAGAAGCGAAACTATCTGGTGCTTCTTGCAGTTCTGATTTTCTACGCGGCATATCTTATCTGGACGCAGAACGGCCAGAGTTTCAGTTATCTTCACTTTTGGGAAGCAACGTTTTACGACCTCTCGCTTCTTAACACACTGGTCCTTCCGACCGCAATCGGAGTCTATGCCAGCATGATCACCGATCTTGAACACAAAGGTCATACTTTTAAACTCCTTGAAACTCTGACCACGAGACGCAAGCTCCTCACCGCCAAATTCATTTATGGAAGTATCTACATTACTGCATTTGTTTTGCTGCAGCTGCTCGTCGTATTTGTCACGGGTAACGGAGCATGCGGAGTGCCATCGATTCAGGACATAAGCCGCTACACCGCAGATACACTTCTGGTAAGTCTTATACTTTTGCTGATGCACATGGAGCTTTCATGGTATTTTGTCAACCAGGCCGTCACGATAATCGTCGGCATTGCCGGATCCTTCATGGGGTTCTTTCTGCTGTTCATGCAGAACCATCTGCTGTACCTCTCAAATCCCTGGAGCCTCTATGCCGCCACAGGTTTCATTCTGATGGACTGGAATCCTGATACCCGTGTTATCAAATACTATCATGGGGAAGTGGCTCCTCACGCTCATATAGCGGCTCTGATCTGGTTGTCAGTGCTTGTGCTGACAGCCATCTTCCTGAATCATCATTCTGAGGAAGAACAGCTACATAACAGATTGTTTCAAAACTCACACAGGAAAATCGCAGAACCAGGACGCAGCATCAGGTTTTCGCGGCTCCCGGTGGAATTTCTAAAGCTTCGCCGTTCGCCGATATGGTCAGCCTTCCTTGCGCTGCCTGTAATTTCGGCACTTCTTGGAACGATCAACTATACAGCAAACATTGATGTACTTGAATCAAAATGGTACAGCTTATGGTCACAGCATTCTCTCTTCCTGGCACTGCTTTTCATGCCACTTCTGATTGCGTCATTCTGTTCTTATCAATGGCATTTAGAGCATACAGGAACAAACTGGAATATGGTAATGACTGCTACGACCCCGGCGCGGCTGGTCATCGGGAAAATAACAACAGCCATGATCTTCACCACAATTGCAGTATTATGGATTGCCGTCCTCTACATCCTGAGCGGTCTGATCATTCATATTGACGTGCCAATCCCTCCTGAGCTCCCGGGATGGATCATCTGCGGCATCATCGGCGGCATTGCCTGCTGTTGTGTTCAGACCCTGCTCTCGATCCTGATACGCAATTTCGCGCTTCCTATCGGTATTGCCATCATGAGTTCGCTTTCTGTCTTCATTCTGGCGAACAGAATAAAGTGGCTGATATATCTTGACCCGCACACGCTTCTCTCGCTCGGCCTTCGCGCGAACAACCCAGAGATGGTGATAAATATGGGTGTTTTCCTGCTCAGCTGTTTTCTCTGGAGCATGATGAGCATCTTCATAAGCATTCTGTATCTCAGGAAAACTGACATAACAACACACTGACTCAAAAAAAGGAGACAAAACTATTATGAACAAGTACATCATCAAAACTGAGAAATTATGCAAGACCGGCAGGATTTCCAATATTGATCTCTGCGTTCCTGAGGGAGCAGTATACGGGTTTCTTGGTCCGAATGGAGCCGGCAAAACAACCACTTTGAAACTTATCCTCGGTCTCATCCGTCCTGACTCCGGGAACACTTATTATGATGGGGTTCTCTTCACTGCGCAAAATCGATTCACACTTCTTAAGGAAACCGGATCACTTATTGAAAGTCCAAGTTACTACGGGCACCTGACAGGCACCGAAAATATGGAGATAGTTGCAAGGATGAAGGGGCTTGATGCCTTTGATGTGAATGATGTTTTGCATGAAGTGCGCCTTTACGGGCAAAAAGATAAGAAAGTATCGCAGTATTCCCTTGGCATGAAGCAGCGTCTCGGACTCGCTATGGCTTTGCTTGGAAGACCCCGGCTCCTGATCCTGGATGAACCCACGAACGGTCTTGATCCAGCCGGCATTCAGGAGATACGCGAACTCATCCGTTCGCTGCCTTCAGCCATGAATATGACAGTTATCGTCTCAAGTCATATGCTTTCTGAGATAGAGCAAATGGCGAATGTTGTCGGTATAATTAATAATGGTGAAATGGTCTACCAGGGGTTTCTTGCTGATCTTGATCCGCAGGGCAATCAGCTTGAAAATGTGTTCCTCGAACTGACAGGGCGGAGCGAATCGCTGTGATCTGCTCAGCTCAATCAATATTACTGAAAACGCTTGACTCTTACCTTACGTCATAGTTTATATTATTTATTGTCACAGGGCTGCTCCACATGACATACGCAAATAACTGTCAAACACGAGGACAAGAATGAAAACTGTCAATGAAGTAAGTAAACTTACAGGCGTGAGTATACGCACGCTGCACTACTATGACACAATCGGGCTGCTTCATCCCACCATGGTTACCGATGCGGGATACAGGCTGTATGACGATACTGCCCTTAAGAAGCTGCAAAACATCCTGTTCTACCGCGAGCTGGAGTTCTCACTGAAGGAAATCAAGGCGATTACTGATAACCCTGATTATGACACAGACAAAGCCCTTGAACAACAAATTACACTGTTAGCAATGAAAAAGGAGCATCTGGAAAAACTTATTTCGTTTGCCGGAAAGCTCAGAAGAAAAGGAGAAAACAATATGGATTTTTCAGCATTCGATACTCAGAAAATGGACGAGTATGCGAAGAAAGCAAAAGAGACCTGGAGCAAAACACCTGAGTATAAAGAATTTGAAAGCAGGCACAAAGACAAGACTGTAGAGGATGATAAAGCAATGACACAGGACTTTATGGCACTGTTCACCGAGTTCGGAGAAATGAAAACAAAGGATCCGGGCGATTCCGATGTCCAGACTATGGTAGCCAAACTTCAGGCGTTCATCACAGAACACTTCTATACATGTTCAGACACGATACTCGGAGAGCTCGGCAAAATGTATGCCGCGGACGGCGAAATGAGAGACAACATTGATAAGGCCGGCGGACCTGGAACCGGAGAATTTGCGGGAAAAGCAATAGCAGTCTACTGTGAGCGATAATAAAAGAATCCGGAAAGCCTTATGTTTCCTGGCTTTCCGGACTCTCTGCATTCGATGGGGCCTATGGGCTCGAACCCATTTCATAAGCCGGAGTTTTCATTCCGGCCACGACGAGAAATCACTCTTTCCAAAGAATCCCTCACTACTGTATTCTGACCACTTCATATACATATCAATATAGTTCTGCCTGATAAAATCTCTTATTATCCTTATTTCTCTATCTGTGAGACTTCCGCGATTCTTAACTGTCGTGTTTCCGTCGCTTTCCACGAAAAACTTTGCTGATCCTGATTCGGTCAGCTTTCTGTCACTGGCATGAACGTGCATACACTCAACGATGCAATGAGAAGTAAAATACAAATAGTAGCCCGCAATCTTGAATTCATAATATTTTGGCATATCATGCCTCCATTAACTTCAAATTGCGTTTGAGATAATCAGCAACAACATGTAATTCTATGTCATCCATTGTTGTTTCAAGTACTTCCCCATCAGAAGTCATGACTGTAGCTTTATCAGGGTGATTCAGATTTAGAATGCGGTATCCAGAATCACATTTTGTAAAGGCGTATCCATTAATTATCATATCAGCTGCATCAGCAATTTCATCAATCTTTGTCATAAGATAAGTCCACCTCCTTAATTGGTGACAGAAATGCATCCGCATCAATATAAAGATTATCCAAGATTGGAATCAGATCGATATATTCTTCCTCATCCTTCTTATTCTGTTTATACTTGGCCATCACAACAAGATAACCATTATCCCATTCTTTTATCTCGGTATATCGTTCCAGAGAATACGGTGCGCGGAATCTAATCGTGCGATTTCCCGCCGAAAAAACTGTATAACAACCACTATTACTCAATGTTGCTTTCATCACCATACTCCTTTCCACCACCATTATTCTTTCTGATCAATTTCAGTATATCACATTATAATCAGATGCTTACATAAACTCAAAAGTCCGGAAAGCCTTATGTTTCCTGGCTTTCCGGACTCTCTATCATCGATGGGACCTACGGGGCTCGAACCCATGACCTCCCGCACGTCAAGCGGACGCTCATCCCAGCTGAGCTAAGATCCCAACTCAAATGATTGTATAGGATGATTCCACATTTGGCAAGAGGAATTTATCACTACCGCTTATCCCTGTCTATAAACTCGAGCGCAATCGTTCCAAGGCAGGCGTATATCGCTGCAAAGGCTATGAGAATGATCCAGTCTTTTCCTACACTTTCAGCTGTGCATGCATAATCTTCGACCTGAAGATATTCGGCAGATTCATAATCAATATCCTTCTTAAAGTTTGGATCCTGATTGAGATAATCAATTACATCCTTGACTGCCGGAACCGTATTGAATTTCCATAATGCTGCTCTCACTGTCACGGAAGGGAGCGCATTGTAATCTGCCTCTGAACAGACAGCATTGATTCCCCATTTGCTGACAGTCAGGTTTGATATAACTTTCGTCGAGTCATCGAGCGTGAAGGCAGCGCCTGAGAATAACAGTTCCACTATAAGCAGGAACGGCATTACTGTCATTGCCGTTGTAGTGGTATGCACAAAACATGAAACCATAAGCGCAAGCATATCAGACGCATATGTTATAAGGAAAAGCGTTATGGAAATATCTATCATAAAGCTCCCGGTCACCGGTCCATATGTCGGAAACTGTACACCACAGGCTATGAAAACCACTATTGTAATAAACACCTGAACGACGCAGAGCATTAACTGATATATCATGTTTGCCGCAATATACGCCGAAATGTGCATGCCAGAGCGATGTTCACGCTTGATGATGGCTCGCTCCCTGCATATTGTCTGTATTGAATTGAAGAATCCATTCCATATACAGACACAGATAATGGCCAGTGCGCCATTAAGCGTGCCTTCCATGTTTTTAAAGAAACTGCTTCCCACCACAAAAGCAACAACAAACGCTATAAGCAATGCAAGCGGAATGACCTTCCAGTCTCTTTCATGAACGAATATACGCAGAAGTTTGCCAAGGTATATTTTGACCTGTCCCAGGCGGCCTTTGCGCTGCTGAATGACGTGTTCCGTCTTTTTGTCATCGCTCTTCCTGTCAGGCTGTTCTTTCTGTAATTCTTTATACTTGTCGATGTAATAGTCAGCGCGGCCTTCACCGCCTTCTTCCCTGCCATTAACAGCAAGTACGATGTCTTCCATATTATTCTTGCCAAAAAAGGTCTTAGCATCGCTTATGTTGCCGTAAAACGCAAGCTGACCTGCATGTTCCTTTGAATCCTTTGCCAGAACTATTACTTTATCAAATAATCCTATAATTCTGTCAGGTGTATGTGAAATAACAAGTACTACCTTGCCTTCATTCGCTATAAGGCGCAGACTTTCCATAAGGTCTCTGGCCATAACACCATCAAGCCCTGAGTCCGGCTCATCCAGAATAAACAGTGAAGGATCTGCAATATACTCGACACAGATTGAAAGACGTTTTCTCTGCCCGCCGGAGAGTTTTGACACAAGTTCCTTTTTGGTGGCCTCAAGTCCAAACATTTTGAGGACCTTATTAACATGTTCGCGCCGCTCATCTGCAGGAATATTCGCAGGCATACGCATTGCTGCCGCGTTTGTGAGCGTCATCTGAACAGAATCATCGCCGCGCAGGAGATCCTGCTGCGGAACAAACCCGATCTTGTAGCGCATCTTGTCATAATTATTGTAAACATCCAGTCCGCCCGAAGTGATGTTCGCATTTGCCTTTTCATATCCTGTGATGGCGTTTACAAATGTTGTTTTGCCGGCTCCTGATCCGCCAAGGACAAGAACCATGCTGCCCGGGTCTATTGAAAGATTTATGTCACGCAACAGAACCTGGCGCTTCATCTGATCCCAGATAGTGCGGCTTTCAATGTGAATATTGAGTTCATTGTTGAAAGCAGAGAAAGTGTTATATATGAGTTCTTTATTGCCGATGAGGAATATAGTTCCCCCTATTGTCAGAGCATCCCCGGGATTGAGCCGAGCTATCATATCCACCAGATCGCCATTGACCTTTATTCCGTGAGGAGTTCCTATATCAGTAACATAAAGGTGACCGTTCTTCCAGATAACTACCGCACTGCTGTTGAAAGCCTCTAAATCTGCACTTTCAGCTGCAAATATCTGATCATCATGACCACCGCAAAGACGGACCGTCTGATGAGGATCTTCCATTGAAATGACTTTCCAGTGGGCTTTTAATGCACTTGTAGAGAAAACTGCAATAACTGAGTGCTCCGCTCCATCCTTATCACAGACTGTAATACGGATAAGATCATTATTTGAAAGTTTGATTTCTTCGCCGGAAGACAGATACTCCTGCTTTATATATGTTTTGCTTGTTATTGAGAAATTGCGATAATACCAATCTTTGCCGCGTCTTGTTATCTCGCCCTGACTGGCATCAAGAAATGGCATTGGAAGCTGCAGTTTTTTCTTTGTCTGCAGTTCCATACTGCCTGACCCGACCTGCACCGTGTCACTTATTACAAATTCTACAGGTTTTTTACCACTCTCAAAAAAAACGATACGTGCTCTTCTGCTTTGAAATTTCCGCTCTCTTCCCACCATAAACGTCCCCCAGACAATTATCACGCACCCTCAGCCTGCAGACAGACTTAAAGCTGTTGACATGAAGTAAATGAAACACACTCAGTCAAGAGTTGATCTGAACAGCCATGCCCCTACATACAGAGCATTCTGCCACATAGCCCATACGAAACTTACTGATATCGCCACATAAATATTTCTGTTCTTTATATAGCTGACAATTATCGGAAGTTGTATAAGCATCATTCCAATAATTCCAAGAGGTGTATGTACAGTTACAAGTGAGCAAAGAAGAGCACCTACCAGTGCATCAAGTATCATTCTTTGTTTGTTGTCAAAACTTATCATGGCACCGCGGAATAAAAGTTCCTTGCCAATCGGGCCTATAACGATCCTTGTTATGGCAAGTATCACCAGATCAAGCGTCCCGCTTGTCCACAGGCTTGTAACGCCTTCGCTTATTCCGGGAAGCGGAATAGCTATAAGTTCACGGATCAAATAACATGCAACCAGTCCCACTGTAGTCAGAAGCACTGGTATCCAATACCCGTGCAGGTCCTGAAAATTCCTGGCAAATTCCTTCAGTGAAAACTGTTTATGAAAGTAAACTGCCAGGAAAATATAGAAAGCCAAAAGCACATACAACACATGTCGAGGGTAAAAATAAAACGTAACAAGCAACGCAGCCTCAAAAATAAAGGCAGGCAGTAGTTTCAACATTTTCATATCGTTATATCCCCATATTCTGATATTTCGCACCGTTTCTGGACGCACAGCCTCATTATTATACACGAACATGCATATAATGCAAAAGAGACCGATGACCCCTGAGTGCCATCTCAGGCCTTATGCGCCACGAAAAGTGTACCCACTTTTTTCCCTTCAACAATGTCATATAGCGCTTTTGTATTGCTGCCATTGGTAACTATGACATCTATTCCCTGCGATGTTGCTATGTCGGCCGCCTGAAGTTTTGTCCTCATGCCACCGGTTCCTCTTCTCGAGCCGGCACCACCGGCAAGTTTATACGTTGATTCATCTATGGTTTCTATCCTGCTGATAAGTTTGGCGTTTTTGGAAAGCCTTGGATCCTTGTCATAGAAGCCGTCAATATCAGACAGGATCACGAGCTTATCTGCATGGCACAACACCGCCACAACAGCTGAGAGCATATCGTTGTCACCGAATATCTTCTCATCTGACTCTATTTCATTGTAACTTACAGAATCGTTCTCGTTGACTACGGGGATTATTCCCTGATCAAGCAGAGTCTCGAACGTATTTACCAGGTTTTCCTTCTTCTCTTCATCCCTTATGTCATCTTCATTAAGGAGTATCTGAGCGACAGTCTTGTTGTAATATCCGAAAAACTTGTCATACAGGAACATGTTCTCGCACTGACCCACTGCAGCAGCGGCCTGTTTCATCCTGAGTTCAACCGGCTTTCCGTCAAGGTGCATCTTCTGTGCCCCTATTGCAATTGCTCCTGACGAGACAAGTATTATCTCATTTCCCATATTCTGAATATCTGACAACTCCATTACCAGCTCTTCAAGCCTTCGTATGTTGCTGTTTCCTATCTCGTTTGTCAGAGTTGACGTTCCGACCTTAACGACGATGCGATTCCTCTTTATTCCCATTTTGTGCTAAGTCTCCTTATTTCAGTCTTTTTGCCAATTCTCTGTAAAGAGCATCAACATCTATCGGCTTGGACAGATGCGCATTCATTCCTGCATTCAGGCTCTTTCTTATGTCTTCCTCAAAAGCATTCGCGCTCATGGCTATTATCGGTATTGTCGCTGACTCAGGTCTGCCAAGAGCACGGATCCTCTCTGTGGCTTCAAGCCCATCCATCTCCGGCATCCTTATGTCCATAAGTATTGCATCATATGTATTCACTTTCGAACCGGCGAATCTTTCGAGACCCAGTTTTCCGTTTGCTTCGCAGTCGACCTTACACCCCATCTTCTCAAGAAGTTTGACTGCTACTACTGTATTGATCTGATTATCTTCGCAAAGCAGTATTCTGCGGCCGATGAGTGAGCCCCCGGCGTCTTTCTCAGAACGCTTTATCTTCTGCGGTCTCCCATATTTTCTGTCTATCTCTATTATGAATTCAGATCCCCTGCCCTTTGTGCTCTCAGCTCTGATGCTTCCCCCCATAGCCGTTACAATGTTTTCCACAATTGCAAGCCCAAGCCCGGTTCCGGTTGATGCATTTTCCGGAGAGCCCTGTTCGAAGGGAAGAAACATTTTCTCCATGAATTCTTTGCTCATACCGCAGCCCTGATCAGTGACCCTGCTTGTCACATGAAAACCGTCAAAACCCGTTTTCACTACCTGTACAGACCATTTGATCGTAGTTCCGCTGTGTGAAAACTTGATTGCATTAGAAAGAAGATTTGCATAAATCTGATTTGTACGGAGCTCATCCATGATCACCCAGGGAGAGTCAAGAGTCGGGAAATCAGTAACAAAACTAATACCCTTTTCCGCCGCCTGTGTTCTGAACAGACCGGACGTCTTTTCAAGGAACTTCGGCCAATTTACACTGACCTCATACAGTTGCATTTTTCCATTTTCGATCCTGGACATATCGAGGATATCATTTATAAGACTCAACAGATACTTTCCCGACGAATCTATCTGCTTAAGGTATTCCATTGCCTCTTCTGGCACATTCCGTACATCCTTTGCGAGTTCAGCAAAACCGAGCACCGCATTAAGAGGAGTTCTTATGTCATGGCTCATATTCGACATAAATTCACTCTTTGCCTGGCTCGCCCTGCTGGCCTTGTAATAAGCTTCCTGAAGCTGTTTTTTCTGCCTTTGTTCTTCCTCATATATATCTGTAACATCACGGCAGACAATAACAATATCCTCTCTCATCTCATCAAGATAATACGCCTGCGTCCTCTTTCTTCGTATGCTGCCATCGTTGTGTATGTGTCTGAAAAGAACATTTGTGATATTCTCAGTCTCAAGAGCGTTTTTAAGATTTTGGACACAGTAGAACTGCAGCGTCCTGTCTTTGTCCTCCGGCAAAACCTCGATGTCCGCAACATTCCTGCAAAAGTTGTCGAAATCGAACTCTTCATAGGCATCCTTCCTGTGGCTGGCATAACCCTCCTTCATTTGGAGAAGCATGGCCTTTCCGGTCACAGCACTGAGTATAGTCACATACTCTGTGTCTTTATCTATAACGCTTTCAATAGTCATACGTCTCTTGGTCTCTGCATCTACATCACTTATATAGACAAAAGCCAACAGATCACCATTTTCTTTCTGTTTCTGCAGCTCACTGTCAATCCTGATCCAATGAAGGTCTCCTTCTTTGCCTCTGAGCCTTACAACAGCACTCCGTTCAGTCTTTCCACTGCGCAGCAATCTCTCCGCCCTGTCCGGGTCAAAACACTCTTCCAACGCCTGTCTTTCTTTTTCCACAGGAATTCTTTCCCCGATTATTGAAAGACAGCTTTCCATGTCTGTTCCATTCGGAAGCGGAGCCGACAACTCCATTGTTGCCCGCGATTCAATCAGCGCTTTTTTGGACAGATTCAGTGTGAATGTCGCTATGCTTTTTCTTTCCAGAAATTCATGCTTTAGTTTTTCATGTTCATAACTCTCACGTATGGCCGCATTTGCATTTTCCAGTGATTTTCTGTATGACATGATCTCGTCAAAATCAGCGAAACTACAATATGTCCTGATCCTGTTATCTTCTCTTGAGATTACAGAACCATTTATGCGGAACCAGTGATAAGCATCATCACCGCACAATATCCTTATATCTATATGCCCGAAATTGATACCGTTTTTTATATTTTCAAAGGCACTATCCAGCACGGGTCTGTCATCAGATTCAATGAACCGCATGAAATCCACAGTTCCTTTTCCATTCCTGAGTTTACGGTCAACGCCGATCATTCTGTAATAATCGTCATTGAAATATACGCGGTTAGCTTTCCCGTTTATTATTTCAAGAATGCCAATGCCTGCAGGAACACGGTCGAGCAGCTCCATGCGCATGATATTCTTATTGAACTCTGTGGTTTCATCAACAACATAAGCTACAAAAGAATCTATATCATTCCATACAAGAGACTTTGTTCTGATACAGAAATGACGTGTCTTTTCAAATACTCTGTGTATTTCCCAGAAATTATCATAAGGTAATTCCTGAATCTCGTTGTCACTTAAGAATGAATCCCTGTCAATAATAAGAGCCGGGAGTCTCTTGCCTGTAATAAACTCCGGTGGCATTGATTTGTAAAGTTCACATATCTTTTTGTTCGCATAGATGATGCGCAGCGTACTTTTTTCAATGACTGTGACACCAGTTGAAGAATTCTCAACTATGTTTCTGTACAACGCCGCTTCGTCAGAAGGTTCAGAAAAAACACAATAATAGAGCGGGCATCCATTCTCATCATGCAACCTGTTAGCTGCCATATGTGTCCACTTAAGTTGTCCGTCTTTTGTATAAAACCTGAATGTGAGATTGACAGGCACCCCATCGGCTCCGACTTTGCTTATGCTGTCAGTGAGGCGCTTAAGATCAGGCTGATACACCAAAGACTTCAACAGACCCTGTTTTTTCAGCGCATTACTAAACTCATCCCTGCTGCGACCTGAAAGCGCAGCAAATCCATCGTTAAAATAACGACACTCCCACACATCAGTGAGTCGGATTACAGCCACTCCGCCCGGAATTTCATTGATGATATTACCTATCATCTGATTGTTTTCATCTGATAGATTACCATCCTCTGATATTATGTTTTGCAAGGCATTTATGTTGACGGGTCCTTTATCAGATTCTCTTTCTCCGCGCATAGATTTCCCAATCCTGCAGTCTTTACACAATGTAGTAATAACGCATTATTTCATATCATATCATTGTAAACTCTTAGCCGAAATGTTGCCACTGTTCGCACAATAAATTAAGTACTTGAATGAGGGCTTGCATTGTGTAGTATTATATGTATACGAGTTCGGGATAATGTCGTCGTGCTCGAGAACAATTAGACATATATGAAAAGAGAGTGTATCATGCACTCTGAAACGAGGTGTATTATGAAAAACAAATTTGCAATGATCGTAATGGCTGCAATGATAGGTGTTTCAATGACAGCATGCAGCAGTGGTAGCAGTTCTGACGCTTCCACAGCAATAACAGTAATAGAAGAGCCAATTCCGGACAGCACAGCCGAAGCGGCTTCTGAAGCCACAACAATGGCGGGCGGTAACGTAATGTCTGATTCGGCTGCTTCAGCATCCTCGGTATCGGACACAACACAGGCCACCACAGTAACAGGTAAGGCCGGTGATGGCTGCGCTATGCACACCATGGAAATCATCACCGACGCAGGCGACGATCTTTATATCGCTATCGATGATAATACCGATACGTCCGGAACCACCGGTATTGTTGTTGGCAACAGCTACTCAGTTACATACACAACCGACGCCGCCGGCAACATGACGGCTGTCAGCATTGCAGACGCACAGTAATTATCAAAACATCCAAAGGAGGAAAGTCTATATGGATAACACAGAAATTGTTACATGCACAGAAAAAGGCCCAATTACCGATGAACTCCTCACAAGAATGAACAAGTGGTGGAGAGCTGCAAACTATCTCTCAGCATGCCAGCTCTATCTTCTCTCAAATCCACTGCTAAAAGAGCCCCTCACGATTGACATGATCAAAAAGAAGATCGTCGGTCACTGGGGAACTGTTCCAGGGCAGAACTTTGTTTTTGTTCACCTGAACAGAGCAATTAAGAGATACGATCTTGATCTCATTCTCCTGTCTGGTCCTGGCCATGGCGGGAACTTCTATATCGCAAATGATTACCTCGACGGCACTTACAGTGAGGTCTATCCCAATATTTCTGAGGATGAAACCGGAATGCAGAAACTGTTCAAACAGTTCTCCTTCCCCGGCGGAGTCCCCTCACACTGCGCTCCCGAAACTCCAGGATCCATCAACGAGGGCGGCGAACTCGGTTATGGCATAGCTCACGCGTTCGGCGCTGTATTCGATAACCCTGATCTTATTGCGGCTGTCACGGTTGGTGACGGTGAAGCCGAGACCGGGCCTCTTGCTACAAGCTGGCAGAGCAACAAATTCCTCAATCCGATTTCGGATGGTGCAGTTTTGCCCATTCTTCACCTTAACGGATACAAGATCGCCAACCCTACTATCTTCGCTCGTATGTCCCATGAAGAGATTGTGGATTTCTTCCATGGCTGCGGGTGGGAGCCTTACTTTGTAGAGGGCGACGATCCGATGACAATGCATCGCACTATGGCTGAGACCATGGACACAGTTATCGAGAAGATCAAAGCTATCCAAAAACATGCAAGAGAAACAGGTGATACAACAAGACCTGTATGGCCGATGATCGTCCTGCGCACTCCAAAGGGCTGGACTGGTCCTAAGGTAGTTGACGGCAAGCGCATCGAGGGCAACTTCCTTGCTCACCAGGTCCCGATCAGCATGGAAAAACCCGAAGAACATGTAAAGATTCTGGAGCAGTGGCTCCACAGCTATCATCCGGAAGAGCTCTTTGATGAGAACGGAAGGCTCCTTCCTGACATAAAGGAACTCGCGCCTGTCGGCAGAGCAAGGATCGGCGCAAACCCTCACGGTAACGGCGGCAAGCTTCTCCGCGACCTGCGCATGCCTGACTTCCGCGATTACGCTTTCGATATAGGCGAGGGACACGGCTCGAAAGATGGTCAGGATATGACCGAACTCGGCAAATTCGTCCGCGACATTTTCAAGGATAATGAAGCTTCCAGGAACTTCCGTATCTTCGGACCTGATGAGACAAATTCCAACCGTCTCAACTCAGTCTTCGAAGTTCAGAACAGAGACTGGAACTCAGAGCTACTCGACACTGATGATCACCTCAGCCCGGACGGTCGCGTCATGGATTCGATGCTCTCGGAGCATATGTGCGAAGGCTGGCTCGAGGGTTATCTCCTCACAGGCCGCCACGGATTCTTTGCAACATATGAGTCATTTGCACGCATCATCGATTCGATGGCCGCACAGCACGCAAAATGGCTTAAGGTCTGCAATCAGCTGCCCTGGAGAGAAGAGATCGCATCTCTCAACCTCATTATGTGCTCGACCGTATGGCAGCAGGATCACAACGGCTTCACTCATCAGGATCCCGGTTTCCTTGATCACATTGCCAACAAAAAAGCAGACGTCGTCCGCATCTATCTCCCTCCGGACACCAACTGCCTGCTCTCATGCATGGATCACTGCCTGCGTTCCAAGAACTATGTGAACGTTGTTGTAGCGTCAAAACATCCTCGTCCCCAGTGGCTGTCGATGTCAGATGCAGTCAAGCATTGCACTCAGGGTATCGGCATCTGGGAGTGGGCTTCAAACGATCAGGGTCAGGATCCCGATATCGTGTTCGCATGTGCAGGCGAAACTCCTACACTTGAGGCGCTCGCTGCAGTCTCCATTCTCCGCGACCAGCTCCCGGACATTAAGATCCGTTTCATCAATGTTGTCGACCTGTTCAAACTTCAGCCTTCAACAGAACATCCGCATGGCCTGACAGACGCTGAATACGACATGCTGTTCACAAAAGACAAGCCGGTCATCTTCAATTTTCACGGCTATGCAGGGCTTGTACATGAGCTCACGTATCGCAGGCATAATAACAGACTTATACATGTACGCGGTTACAAAGAGGAAGGCACAATAACTACACCGTTCGACGTCCGCGTCCAGAATGATATCGACCGCTTCCACCTTGTGCAGCTTGCTCTCCGCCTGCTGCCGCAGCTTGGCAACAAGGGCGCTTATCTGTACCAGAGCATGAGCGACAAGCTTGTTGAACACAAACAATACATCCACGAGTATGGCCAGGATCTGCCGGAAGTAGCAGAATGGCAATGGTCAAAATGATGTGTGCTGCGCACATCATTTTGACCAGGCAGCTTTGCTTCGCAAAGTTGCGGGTATAAAGAAGTGGCAGGTCAGTGATAATTAGCTGACCTGCTCCTTGATTATTACCTATGTTCGTCTGCCAGGCAGCAATCACATTCTGCCTGTTACTCAATCTCCCGAAAGCACATTTTTCAAATCACTTATTTCGCTTTCGCTCAGTCCACCATCCTTCAGATACTTTCCTGCTATTCGAGATAAGTCCTTTTTGTCCGCATCAGACAGTGTTTCCTCCCCGCTGATACAATCAACCATTTCATCTCCCTTTTCTTCAAACAGGGAATATTTTTCGGGGTTGCTCTCTTCTGTCAACTGGTAAAGGCTCTTATAGCTTAGCATATAGTCATCAAGTACTTCATCATATGAAGCCCCCATCAGCCCTTCGAGCAGTATACATACAAAGCCTGTTCTGTCCCTTCTCCACGCACATTGAACCAGATACGGGCCCTCTTTCTGCGGAATTTCTCTACAGCAGTCAGCTACATTGTCTCTGAATTCATCAGAATGAATTTTTATTCCCAAGTCAGAATAGATCACTTGATCATTGTTTATCATCTGTCTGACATTATCTGCAATTCCATCATATTCACTGATAGATTTCTCTGTGTCCGCCAATGCAATAACTGTATTGATATTATTATTCTCTATATATTCAGCGACAGCATCCTGCCTTCCATATCTATCATCAAATGGACCGGAGGAACGGTACAGAATTCCACCACCAATATCTCCACCTGTCACTTCTCTTGCGTTTATGAACTCCTGTGTTGTATTGAAATCATCCACATCATTTGAATTCTCAAGTCTGTACAAATCAAGTATATCTGCATATTTCTCATGTTCATCGAGCAGAATTCTTACCTTTTCACCTCCTGAAATATTATGCTCTTCAGCCAAATCATTATACAGGTCACCTATCAATACTGTTTCCTGAATTTGAACCAAAATCGTATCTTTGTAGTGCCCATAAAAGTCATTGTAATATGGAACAGCTCGAATAACACAGTCATCTCCGATAAATATGTCAACACTATCCCCCAGGTCAAAACCCGCATCAGCTATTTCATCCGCTGAAACATCAAGAATAGCTCCTCCGAGCTCGTCGACTCTGGCAACATAACAATCTATTTCGACGGCTGTTGCGCCATTCATCCAGTATCCGGCGAAGCTAAGCGCCATAATAATGGTGAGTGCTGATATTTTTACTGCCTTGTTTATCCTGTTATTCATTTCCTTCCGCAGTCCTCCCTCCTGAATCTTCACACTTGTTCACTTTGACCGCTCATTAAGGTCTTTCATAATCGAATCAAATTTTTTATCAAGATCATGCAGCAGCACAAGAACTATCTCCACAATTGACAATATAAACGGAATAAACAAATAAATGTTCGTGATTCCTGACAGCGTCTGCGCAGATCGTACACTCTTGAGACCGTCATAGCCAACTGCCGACATTATAAATCCCAGCATAACAGTAATCAGTCCGTTCCCTATCGTCTGAACTACCACCCCCACAAGGACGATTCTTTTAGCTGTATAGTGCTTACTGACAGGAATAAGAATAAATCCCAGAATAAATGCCGGTATGATATATGCTGAATTAAGCCAGCTGGTATAATCCAGATTACCGAGAATATATTTCGCATAATATGTATGCATCTGCATTGTAGTTGTAAATACGCCTGCTACGACAATAATTATTGCAAGTACATCAAACCAATACTTATTTCTGAAAATTGCTTTCAGTGCAGTCCAGAACGAGACCGTATCTTGTTTCCCTGTAATTTCATCCGGATTGATTCTTTCTTTGCACAAAATTGCTGTCAATAATAAGAAAACGGTCGTTATCAATGCATACCAGATTGCGGTAATGATTCAGGCGCGCTGTGTACCTCCCAATAAAGTAACTATTTTCATCGTAAAGACGCTGATAAGTAAAGAAATAATACCTACACCGACATTATTCCATACATACAGCTCCGTCTGAAGTTTTGAATCTCTGGTCATATATGTAGGCAGACTCTGCACTGCAAGAGACGAAATTGTGTATATGACAGTCTGGGACAAATTATAGACAATAAAGAGGTATACAAGTTGTCCCATTTCCCCGATGGGCGGTACTGTAAACAGAATAATAATAGCCACTCCAAAAAGCGGTGCTATCCTGAATATCCATGGTCTGCATACTCCTTTCGGGGTTCTTGTTTTATCTACCATTTTCCCGAATACCAAGTCTGACACGCCATCAAAAATCTTTGATATCAAAAAGACTATTCCGATTTTTACCGGGCTCAGTCCTATAACATCGGTGTAAAAATAAGTAAGAAATGCTGAGATAATAATAAACAGAGAAATGTTAGTCCCACTGAACATCATGCCTATCCTGTCTTTTGTGCCTATTTCATTCTTCATCTCTTTCCCTTCTCTTTTTCACAAAATCAATATAGAATTGTATACGAATCAAATCAGAAAAAGAACGCTTATCTGTCTATCAATAACTACTTTTTTCGTGATAAAGGAGAATTCTGAAATGAGTTATTACATTTTATCCCCCGATATTCAGCTTTGTGGCTACAGCAAGCTTCCATTCGGTATATATAACACTCGCATAAGGAAGACTGAATTCCTTAATCGTGAACAATTCGCTATTCTGTTGGAATGTGACGGAAGCATCGATATCGACAAAAAAACTCTTTCTGAAAATGTGCGCGGCTTCTTCAATCACAATATTGCCAACAAGAACATACTTCCGTGTGAAAAGGGACAGGAACTTCGGAAAAATCAAAAATATCAATACTATGACAATCAGTTCAAGAACAGTGTCCAGTGGTCAATTACCGGCAAATGTAACTATCGTTGTAAACACTGCTTTATGTCGGCAAACGTTGGCAAATTTGGAGAACCAAGTCTTGAGCAGTGCATTAAGATCGTTGGAGAGATGGCTGACTGTGGCATAAAGCAGGTTTCAATAACCGGTGGCGAGCCATTGATCCGTCAGGATTTCTGGCAGATAATCGATGAACTGATAAAGCACAATATTGTCATCACTACTATATATACAAATGGTGCACTTGTTAACAAGGCACTCGTTGACGGGCTGAAGAGCCGCAAAATCAAACCATCTTTTCAGATCAGCTATGACGGACCCGGATGGCATGATTGGCTTCGCGGTATAGATGGCGCAGAGGAAATGGCACTCAATGCATTCAGACTGCTCAGAGAATATAACATACCCACATCCTCCTCAATGGTACTGCACAAGAGGAACATTAATACTATTCGTGACACCGTAAGAATACTGCATGACGTTGGTTGTAGCTCACTTAAAATCAATGTGGCATCCCCGACAGGGCAATGGATTGATCAGCCTGAGTATTTTATTTCCAATGAGGATGGCTTTGAGCAGTATTTGAAGTATATTCCTCAATACTTTGAGGATGGCACGCCGATTGACATCATGCTGGACGGTGCCTTCCATTACAACACAAATGAAAAATGTTTCTCCATTCCCTTCGATAAAGGTGCTGTTGAAAAGTATGACAATGTCCCGGTGTGTGGATCTCTTAGAG
This sequence comes from Lachnospiraceae bacterium, assembly GCA_028706005.1. Classification (GTDB taxonomy): domain Bacteria; phylum Bacillota; class Clostridia; order Lachnospirales; family Lachnospiraceae; genus CAG-791. The sequence goes on along the minus strand of JAQWCI010000015.1, from coordinate 1,379 downwards.
AAAACATGTACCTGAGTCCGGAAGGTGTAGTTATACCGTGTATGTCCATGATAGACGAGAAGGTTTCAAAGCAGTATCCTAATGCATTCAGAACACCACTAAAGGAAATACTTAACGAGTCATCTTACACTCGCGCAATGACATGCAAAGTGAGTGAATACATGGCACATAACCCTGAATGTGTAACATGCAGATACACATATAACTGCAAGGGTGGTTGCCGTGCCGGAGGCACGCTTGGTGGTGGAGATTACCTTGCCCCGGACATGAAGACCTGTTTGTATTTCAAGAACGGTTGGTTCGAACGATTCAAAGCAGTCGGTGGAAAGTTTGAAAAAAACCAGTAGACATTGTTTCTGTCTACTGGCTGTTTTTGATACTGAGATGATTCGGCTGGTAAACCCATATCTTTAGTTTCCGCCTGTCATCTCATGGTTGTCATACACAGTACACATGTATCTGTCTGATAATGCAACGCACCAATCATTAGATGCACACCAGCTCCCTGACTCGACAGTCGCTGCACATTTTTCTTCGAAGAAACTGCCCGTGCACGCGCCAGGACCACCAGCTGTTCCTCCGGAAACTGCTTCCAATTCGTCTTTATCCAGTTCCCTTGAAAGAATCTTTTTGTTTTCAATGTCTTTTTCTGCCATTTGTTTGTCCTCCATTGGTGTAAGACTGTTTCTGTCCTCTGAATCTTTATACGAAGGATTATAGAATAAGTACACATCTAAACAGAACCTGCGATGTTTTCTTTAGCTAAAACCACATTCACTGTCTTATTTCCTTCAATTTCCTCCTGAAAAATATTTCCTCTGTATAAAAATTTTACTTCCTGTACTTCGTCATAGTATGAATGTACCGTAAGCTTTGTCAAAATACAATCGCTGAAATCAATATCAAGAGTCAACTGTCCCTTCGTCCTGATGCCATAAGCATGACCTGTTCCCATCTCCCGTGGCAAAGCCGGAAGGATTTTTATTATTACCTCATTATTGCATTCCAGATAGCTTTGGACAAGCATCTCGCTTATTCCTGCAGCCGCTGCAAAATTACCGTCTATCTGGAAAGGCGGGTGTGCGTCAAAAAGATTTGCATAGACCCCTGACCCCTGGTCAGCTGATGCCGTCACCGACATTTTCTGTGTTCTTGTAAGCTGTAACATCTTCTTTAGGATGCAAAGAGCCCTGTCTCCATCGCCCAGTCTTGCCCACGCGTTCATCTTCCAGCCAAGGCTCCATCCTGTCCCGGCATCCCCTCGTTCTTCCAGCGAGACCCGGCAGGCATCATAAAAAGCGATATTGACCATGCTAGTCATTTTAGCCTTGCAGACTTGATTATTACTGCAATTATTATCATAAATGCTCTCTGCCCTA
>JAQWCI010000151.1 GCA_028706005.1 Lachnospiraceae bacterium | reverse complement strand
TGCCGTGGCAGATGATAATTATGTTTACCTGCACATCTCGAAGATCCTGACAATATCGTCCGCTGTCAGATGGGCATAAGCTCTTGTCGCAATTTTGCTTATCCTCTCAGCCTCGATTGCCATCTCGCTGAAGTGTTCATCACCTATTCCCATGTCAGAAAGTTTTGTCGGCAGGCCCATTGATCTGAAAAATTCAGCTGTCTTCTCTATGCCGGCTTTCGCGATTTCCATGGTGAAATCTCTTTTGTCAAGATTATCATGAACAGTATGGTTCATACCTGAAACTTCACCGTCAGTGTGTGCACCTGATTCTTCCAGGCTCTCCTCAGTGATTTCCCAGACATTTTCCGCATACATCGCAAAACGGTCTTTTGTTTTGCTGCTCAGCACATAGCGCATCCATGCCGGGGTAATGACAGCAAGGCCATAGCCATGAGTAACATCATAGAAAGCCGAAAGCTCGTGCTCTATCGGGTGGCATGACCACGCGCCGCCTTTTCCGACAGTCAGGATGTGGTTGAGTCCCAGTGTAGCGGCCCACATCAGATTTGATCTTGCCTCGTAATTCTCAGGTTCTTTCAATGCTATAGATCCATAATGAAAACAGGTCTTCAATACTGCTTCGCTTATTCTGTCTGTGATATATGCTTCGTCATTTGGCTGGAAATACTGCTCGAAAACATGTGAGATTATGTCAGCAACGCCTGCCGCCGTTTGTTTTGCCGGCAAAGTATAAAGATATGTCGGATCACATATCGAGAGCCTTGGATAAAGACACGGCATGTTGAGCTCAAGCTTCTCCTTTGTCTCTTCGTTGCTTATGACCGCTCCCGGATTCGATTCGGAACCGGTGGCGCTTATCGTAAGTATGTCCACGACAGGAAGTGCTCCGTTCGCCTTTGTTTTGTCGATGACAAGATCCCACGGATCGCCCTCATACAGAGCTCCCGCGGCAATGGCTTTGGACGCGTCAATACATGAACCGCCACCTATCGCCAGCAGTACATCAACGTGGTTCTCGCGGCAGAGCTTCACGCCCTCTCGCACCGAACTGATCTTAGGGTTCGGCGAGATACCGGACAGCTCAAAAATCGTGAAAGCGCGGCGCTCGTTGTCGGCGCTATGCCCATCGTTGTTGGAGCAACTCTTTCCCAGTAGCTGTATGACCTTGTCATACAGGCCGGAGCGCTTTATACTGCCGCCACCATAAACAAGAAGGACCCTGCTGCCGTATTTGCGCAGTTCTCCAGGCAGACACTCGATCTGCCCTTTGCCAAACCTGATATCAGTCGGAACACATAAATTAAAATTGTTCATTTTAGCCTCCTGTATCATTACAAACTGCTTTTCATACAAAAGTTGTGCGCGCAGCGCTCCCGGAAGCTTATCTGCACAATTTTCAGGTTTCGAGACATCTCGTGAACATCAAATGTGCATAAACATCAAATCTTCGCCTTGAACCTGTCGTAGTGCAGAGCACTGATGTCTATGTCAGTTGTGCCGCTCATGATAAGTTTTGCCATCTGGTCACCGATTGCCGGCGCAATGCCGAAGCCGTGGCCTGTGAAAGCGCAGGCCACGATTAGACCCGGTACTTCTTCAACTCTGCCGAGGACAGGCACACCGTCTGCACTCTTGTCGCTCCAGCCCGCCCAGGTTCGCACGATCTTGGCATCAGCCAGATCAGGAAAATACTTCATAATACCGCGGCAGATTGCAGGTGCTGTTATGCTGCTTGTCATCGGTGTGCCGTTGTCCTTGTTGAAGCCTTCAAAACCTGATGAACCCCCGAAAACAAATGAGCCGTGCTTAGTCTGGTGGCCATAGAAATCGGCATCAGCGGTGCCGAGCATCTGGTCGAACATATGAGGCTCCGCCTCAGTGACAAGTGCCTCCAGAAGCGATCTTGTCATCGGAACATCGATTCCGACACTGCCAAGAAGCTTTCTTGATTCATATCCTGCTGCCACCATGATCTGATCAGCTTCGAATACCGAACCGTCATCAGTAAGTACCCGCCTGAGCTCACCCTTCACTTTGCGCAGTTCCATCACCTTTACTCCGGTATAGAATCTGGCACCGAGTTTTCGTGCTGTCTTGTAATAACCCAGTGTCGTAGTGAGCGGATTTGCGTGCCCGTCTGTCGGGCACCAACTCGCAACAGTGACTTCGTCAGAAAGATAAGGAATTATCTTCCTGACCTCATCACCATCGATCATTCTCACATCAAGCCCGACCTTGTTTGCGCGATCAGTAAGACCCTGAAGGATCTCGCGGTGATGAACATTCTTCCCGAGACGAAGATTACCATCCTGGTGATACTCGGTGTCGACACCAATTTCTTCCGAAAGGTGCGGCCATAGGTTTCTGATTCCATACATCACTAGCGGAAGTTCTCTCGGATCGCGGCCCGACTGGCGCACACCGCCGCCGTTCCTTGAAGACCCGCCGTTTCCTATATAGTCGCTCGCTTCAAGAACGGTGACTGAAATATTATTCTTTGCCAGATAATATGCGGTGGCGCAGCCGATTATGCCGCCTCCGATTATGATAACGTCTGCTTTATAACTGATCATCGATTCCTCCAGTCAAAACTTTTTTATCAGCATATGCTCTAATTAACTTCACAGGATGACAGCTACTCATCTTCATCTTCATTTTCGTTCGCAAATACCTTCATCTCGATTGGGCGCATCGGCACACGTGATGTCGCGGGTTCAAGATCCGCCGGTGACACTTTGAGTTCCCTTGCGACTATGCCCTTCACAAGTTTTGAGCAGGTCTGTCCCTGACAAAGCCCCATGCCGGCGCGGAGATATCTTCTGATCTCAGTCATTGTGAACATGCCTTCATGTACTGCCCGTCTTATCTCACCTTTTGTTATTTCCTCGCACCTGCAGATGATCATTTCATCCCCGGGCTGCGATACGAATTCTCCTATATCTCTTGATCTGTCACTTAATGTGTTCATGATTTCCTCCACATTCACGCATTTGCTTTGAAGAATCTGGCCTTCATTGCAAATTCCTTCGGGACGCTCATGGTCAGCAATGTCGTGTGGTCGTATGCCGGAGAAGTCCTGATCTTCACTACTTCTGCGTCGCATACCTCCTGCCCGTTCCTTCCGAGTGCCCTGCCCCTTGTCCCTTCATCCGGAACCGGCAGGAACTCATAAGGAAGAGTGACCGTCGCTGTTCCGTCGCCGCAATCCTCGTTTACAAGGAAGATTGCCTGACCTGAGCAGGAGGCGACGCACATTCCGCAATCAGCGCACTTAAGAGAAGGGTCAACAGCCGGCAGAGCAGTTATCACTTTACCAACCATGATGCAATGCATTGCACAGGCATCCTGACAGGGATTACACGGAATATTCTGTGTGCACTCGATGACAGGATGGACGCCTGCCTTATGAGTGACTCCGGGGAACCTTTCAATCTCATCATCACCGATAAAACCTCTGCAAAGAAGATTCCTTGAAATGTCTATCCCCTCTTCCGTCTTTTCTATGTTTTTGCCGCGGTTCTTCGGGGCGAACATTCCCTGACGCAGTCCGTCCAGGGCTGCATCAAGTTTTTCCTCGCCATTATCCATCTCTGTCTTTGATATAAATCCCAGAAATTCCGCTGCATAGATTCCGGCCTGCCTGCCTTCTATCATCGCAGAGCTCGCTTCCTCAATTCCTGAAACATCGCCCGCCGCGAAAAGACCCGGTATGGATGTTTCGCCGTGCCCATCGATGATCGGCACCTGCCCGCCGCGCTTCGGATCATCACTCATTCTGCATCCAGCCATTTTGAGGAGCTGCGACATGGGTGAGAGTCCGACTGCGACACAGATCGTGTCGACATCAAAATGTTTCTCTGTTCCCGGTATGAACCTGAAATGGTCATCTACCGCAGCAATAGTGACGCCCGTCACGTGATCCGTTCCCTCGGCTTTCACTATCGTGTGTGAAAGGTAGAATGGCACACCCGTGCGGGCAACCTTGGCCGCATGCACGCCGTACCCGCCGATCTCAGGCGCCGCATCTACAAGCGCCGCTACCTCGCACCCGGCCTGCATGAGCTGGAAACTCACGACGAGCCCGACATTCCCTGATCCCAACATCAAAACACGTTTTCCCGGCTTAATTCCATGCAGGTTCATAAGTGTCTGCGCCGCGCCGGCTCCGATAACGCCTGGAAGCGTCCAGCCGTCAAAAGTGACCATATTCTCCGAGGCGCCCGTCGCAATTATGATCGAGTCCCCCTTGTAATGGTGAACGGTGTCGCCTGTTTTCACGACAATTTCTTTGTCCTGATAAAGCCCGATAACAGTCGCGTTCAAAACAACTTCTACGCCAGCTTTCCCGGCTTCGTCCAAAAGTTGCTGTCCTATCACGAAACCGCGGATCTTCGCCTTATGCTCTTTTGAGCCGAAAAACTTATGGATCTGCTTGAAAAGCTGGCCTCCCGGTCTTGCATTCTCATCGAAAACAATAGTTTTCACACCGCGCTTTGAAGCCTCGATCGCGGCCGACAGCCCTGACGGCCCCGCTCCCACTACTATGAGATCATAACGTTTCATATCATTCCTTTCAGGCAGCGGCACTTTTGCTCCTGCCATGTAGCGTAAATAATACACATCTGTAATTACTGATTTTCAAACGGCTCCGCTGAAACTCCGTACTGCGTCTGCACTGTCATTCCCTCGCGGAGCGGTGTGATGCAAGTCCTGATATTTGGCTCGCCATCTACCACCATTACGCAGTCAGTGCAGCGGCCGATAGCGCAGAAAATTCCGCGCGGGCTGTGCTTTTTCGCCGTATAGCGATGGATCATAACGCCCTGAGCCTTGAGCGCCGCCGCGATCGGTTCGCCCTCATAGCCCTCAACTTCCCTGCCGTCATAAGTAAATTTCACCCTGCGACCCTTCTCTATCCTGCCGAGTATGGGATGTACCATTATTCTTTGTTTTTCCTGTTCAAGATCCCAGATAAGTTCCTGTTCCATATTCACCTCCAAGCCTGAGCTACATTTACTCCATCCACCAGGAAAATTTGCAAATGCAATTTCTCTTATGCGATTGTTTACCCATCGCTTATTCGACTGTCCTTTGTTGTATTATTACGCAAGCGCCGGGCTGTCCCACAGCCGGAGCTTCGTCCCGATGCCCCCGGCGATCGCGTTCTCATAACACGCCTTTCCCCAGGCTATGTCCTCGACCGGCATGCCTCCGATTGAGTAAATGATCTTGTGATCAGGGTCATCTCTTCCTGTCACAGTTCCTTCCATGATGTCACCGAGATCAAAGATCTGCTCATTTGTGATTAGCCCATCGTGTACCATGTCTGTGAATTTCGAGCCGATGATATTATTCTTACCAAAGGCCGGATATTCGAACTCTCTCGCCCACGCCTCATAAAGGCCTCTATGTTCAACAACGAGTTTACAGTTGTCTGCCATATCCTTTGAGTCCATGTCAAAACAAGATAATGCCGCAATAAGGCAGCCAGGCTTCAGCCATTCTGATTTTACGAAAGGGTATGACGAGGGATCAGTCCCGCCGGTATTTGAGAAAATCACAATGTCTGAGTCCTTTACAAGTTCCTCTACTGTATCAACAGGTTCAACTGAATAAAGCTGTGGGCATCTCACCTTTATATCCTTTATGAAATTCATGAGGTACTTCTGCCCTCTTCCCTTTACCTTCACATGTTTTATCGAAGGTCTCACACA
>JAQWCI010000150.1 GCA_028706005.1 Lachnospiraceae bacterium | reverse complement strand
CAGTCCATGCGTGGCAAACCTTTTTTATATTGATCAAGGAATTTCTTCAGTTCTTTTTTATCTTCGGGATATGTCAGTTTCTCCGGCCATTCATTCTTAAGCAGCGAATCGGGCGGCACCTGACTCATTGTATAATCCTTGTAGCTCTCCGAACTGTAAAAACTCCCTCTCTTAAGATCCCACTCTATTACGACCGCATGCATTTCATTGATCACAAGCTGATATCTGCTGTGCTCAAGATCAAGCGCAATTTCTCTTTTCTTCCTGTCAGTGATGTCCGTTGTGACAGATATCATCAGATAAGCATTTTCATCATCCTGCCTGACAATAGTGAGCCGCCTTCTCATCCACCTGATCTCACGATCAGGCCTTGTAAACTGATACTCAACTTCTCCCGGCTCGTTATTGCGGATTGCTTTTACGACAGCATCATGTATACGCTCATGATCTTCTTTTGACACAAAAAGATCATCAAACATTTTGATATTCTCAGAATACCTGTCATGACTCACGCCAATATATTCATAGAATTTTTTATTTGCGTAAACAAGTTCCTCTGTGTTATTGACTATTCGGATTATAGATACACTGCTGCTGATATTATCAAGTACCAGACTCATCAGCGACATGTCATCAACTTTTTCATTATCCATATTCAGCAATGGCTCCTTAACAGAGCCACCCTCGAATGATAATTCTGTCAGAATGACCACTGGATCTTGCGAACCATGTTGACAAACTCCCCGTTAGTGCGTGTGGAAGAGAACAGGTTAAGTACCTTGTCAACGGCTTCGTCTGAGCGCATTCCATTGAATGCTCTTCTTATAGTATTGATACTGTCAAGTTCATCAGGTGTAAGCAGCAGATCATCGCGGCGCGTTCCTGATTTCTGGATGTCAATTGCCGGGAATATTCTTCTCTCTGAGAGCTTTCTGTCAAGCACCATTTCCATATTGCCGGTACCCTTGAATTCCTCATATACAACATCATCCATCTTGCTTCCTGTCTCAATGAGGGCAGTGGCAAGGATAGTCAGGCTTCCGCCCTCTCTCATGTTGCGGGCTGCGCCGAAGAATCTCTTCGGCATATGGAGTGCCGCCGGATCAAGACCACCTGAAAGTGTACTGCCGCTGCTGGGTTCTGTAAGATTGTATGCTCTTGTGAGTCTTGTGATGGAATCAAGCAGGATCATTACATCCTTCTTGTGTTCAACAAGACGGCGGGCTCTCTCAATTACCATTTCGGAAACGCGCTTGTGGTGATCCGGCATTTCATCGAACGTTGAATATATGACTTCTACATTAGGTCCCTGAATAGCTTCTTTTATATCTGTAACTTCCTCAGGACGCTCATCAATGAGAAGGATGATAAGATGGATCTCAGGATTATTGATAAGAACCGATTTTGCAACTTCCTTGAGCAAAGTTGTTTTGCCTGCCTTAGGCGGGGAAACGATCATTCCACGCTGTCCCTTTCCGATCGGGCACATCAGATCCATTATTCGCATTGCAAGGCTTGCACCCGGTTTCTCAAGGCGGATCCTCTCGTCCGGGAAGATCGGTGTCATATCTTCAAAATTGAAGCGTTTTGTAGCTTCTTCAGGCGGCATCCCATTTATGGATTTGACATAGAGCAGCGCACTGAATTTCTCGCTCTGGGTGCGGACTCTTATATTGCCAACGATGATATCTCCTGTCTTGAGGTTGAATCTGCGGATCTGGCTCGGTGCCACATACACATCATTGTCACCTGGCATGTAATTCGCACAGCGAATGAAGCCGTAGCCATCAGACAGCACTTCCAGAATTCCATTTGCAAGCTGTCCGCTGTCAAGCTCTGTGTTGAGCTCATCCTTGTGTAGTATTGGCGTGTCTACCCTGATCTGCTGCTTGGGAATATTAACTCTGGGCAGCCTTGAATTATTATTGGTGCCTGCATTTGCGGCAGCATTATTATTTGCGGCAGCGTTACTGTTTGCGACAGCATTACTGTTTGCTGCAGCGTTACTGTTTGCGGCAACGTTACTATTTGCGGCAGCGCTATTGTTTGCGGCAGCGTTATCGCCGGCATTGTTGTCATCAATGATTACCGATGACGACTGCTGATTGTCAGAGCCTGCCTGCGTTGACTGCACGGCCTGCTCATGTCTCTTTCCCGGATGCTGCGCGGCACTCCTGTGTTCACGCGGTGCTCTTGTTTTGCCCGGTGCTCCCTTCGCGGCCTTCGATGTGCCTGCACTCATATTCGCAGCGCCGGCCGCGGCAGCTGCCGCGTTCGCTTCCCGGACTGCCCGGTCATGTTCCTCTTTGGCCTTAAGTGCCTCCTCGTGGTCTTTCTCAAGCATTGCATCGACCAGCACAGATTTGCGCATGGATGCACACCCCTTCATGTCCCGCTGTTTGGCAAGCTCCCTGAGGTCTTCGAGTTTAATAGATTCGTACTGTTCCTTTGTCATTTGATTTACTCCTGGTGAAATGATGATATATATGATTTACAACGATGCACATAATTCTGCTGTGAATATATGCAACTGATGTTTTATGAACGGCTCTTATTGCGATTTCGACATGTTGTTCTGAATAAGGGAATTGAATGTGCAAATAAAAAATGAACTCAATCACAATTATCTGCTGGTTGGGTTCATTTTATTACATAATTTCAGAGAAATCAACGGGTATGGCAAAATCCGGGTCTGCGCATGCGCTCTGTCCCTCTGCTGCTCAGTCCTCCATATATGAGTATCCCATCAGATACTCATCCACGGCACGAGCGCAGTGGCGGCCCTCGACAATAGCCCAGACAACAAGTGACTGGCCGCGGTGCATGTCACCGGCCGTGAACACTTTGTCCACGGATGTCTTGTATGTATCAGGCGACGATGTGGCAACAGTCCCGCGGGATCCGAGGTCAACGCCGAATGCTTTTGGCGTGTAGTCCTCGCAGCCGACAAAACCGGCTGCAATAATGAGCAGATCACACTTAAGCGTCTGTTCAGTGCCTTCTATCTCTATCATATTGCGGTTCTCAAATCTGACTTTGACAGTCCTGACCGCTGTGAGCCTGCCTTTCTTTGTAATAAGTTCCTTAATTGTGGTCTCATAAATCCGCGGATCATGCCCGAAAAGCGCGATTGCTTCCTCCTGGCCATAGTCTGTCTTGAGGACCTTGGGCCACTCGGGCCAAGGGTTTGATGCAAGTCTCTCCTCAGGCGGGCATGGCATCATCTCGATCTGTGTCACTGATTTACAGCCGTGTCTTATGCATGTGCCCGTGCAGTCGTTTCCTGTATCTCCACCGCCTACTATCCCTAAAGTCGTAAAACCTGTACTCAAAACCTGCTGATACTCAAAAATAATGATCAAAATCTGCAAAGATGGCGTATTTCCGGCACTTTTCACTTGATTTTTAATTGAGTATATATTATAATATATATGTACTCAATTAAGGAGGCGTGCCATGCCAGCCAAAGCATCAGGTGAGATAAAGACCCGTGTCGTCCGTCAGATACAAAAGAACGGAGACATCTACATTATAGAGCGCCAGACCATATATGATCCGGACAGGAAATACAATAAAGTGCTCTCCGGAAGGATCATTTCAAAAATTCCAAAGGGCGGAGATGTCCCTATTCCCACACGCCCAAAGAGACATAAAGGAGAAAAAGCATCAAATTCAGATGCTGCATCAGACGGCCTGCATGCAACACGCTCGAAGACCGGAATGATGGATATCATTTCACATATCGGCAGCATCTCAGGAATAGACGATGCCATATATGACAATACTGATACCGGTACAGCACAGAAGATCCTGTCCCTTGCAAGATATCTCCTGGCGACCAATGGACAGTCACTTCCGGGCATAACTACATGGCAGTATACGCATGCACTGCCATATGAAGATGGGATATCAGAAGATATCTACAGCGATCTGTTCGATAAGATCGGCAGGGACGAATCATTGCAGCAGAGCTTCTTTGCATGCCGCGCTGCCAGGATAAAGAACCGCGCAGTACTTGCATATGATTCGACTACGATATCTACATACTCCGGAAATCTGCCTGAGGCAAGGAGAGGCTTCAATAAAGCCGGTGACGGTCATAATACGGTCAAACTGCTCACTCTGTATTCAATAGAGACGAGACAGCCGATAGCATTTACAAAAGAGCCGGGCAACCTTCCAGATGTCATCACCATAGAGAATGCCCTGAAGCAGCTTACCGTTATCGGAATAGACAATGCTGAGATAATAACTGATAATGGCTACTATTCTGAAAAGAACCTTGCAGATCTCCTTTCCGCGCATTTTGATTTCATAACGCTCATAAAGGTCAGCATCGGCTGGGTGAAGGCAGAGCTCAAAGAGCACATCGGAGAATTCAGGAGCATCTCCAGTGCATGTCCCTTCGATGTCAGCACTCATGGAATAACTGTCATGTTGATGCATGAGTTCACAAAGAATCGCAAATACGCAAGCAGGCGGAGCGGGCTGCCCAAAGGCAGTGAAGGACCATTCAGCAGAAGGATATACCTGCATCTGTTCTTCAATCCGATGAGACAGATCGAAGAAGATACGGCCTTCGACAAAGACCTTTTGGAGATCAAAGGGTATCTTGAAGAAGGAACACCGGTAGAGGAACTGTCTGACGATGCCAAGAGCAAGGTAAATGAATACATCACCATCCGCCATTATGGGAGCAAAATAACTGTTGTTTTCAATGATCAGGAGATCCAGAAGCAGAAAGCCTGCCACGGATATTTTGCACTGGTGTCGAACTGCGAAAAAGATCCTTTCGAGTGCCTTGCCAAATATCGCAGGCGGGGAACGATAGAAGCCTTCTTTGAATCAGGCAAGCAGCGCATGGACTGCACACGCACAAGGGTGTGGACGACGGACAGGCTCCGAGGGAGGATGTTCGTTCAGTTCGTCGCATTATGTTACTACGAGTATTTCAGTGATCAGCTGCGTGAAATAAAGCGGCATCTGACCAAAGCGAACGGTGATCCGGTCCACGATCTCAAAAAGAACCTCGAACTTGAGTCAAAGCTGAAGACCTGGATGGACAATAAGCCTGTATACCTTATGCTGCAGTGGTTCGATACAGTCGAAAAAGTGGGCGTTTCATCAAAGCTCCTCTCCAGACGCTGGACTACAGAGATAACACAGCGCGACGGTCTTTTCCTTGACAGACTGGGCGTGGATCACGAATAACGTTTTGAGTACTTATTACACGACTTTTAGGCTAATACCACTGTTTACAATTTTTAACACTCTTGGCTTGATCAACACCTATTCTGCTATTATTCTGCCGCAGATTGCGTTTGCTTTGTCTTTTTCAATTCAGCTGTTTTATTCTTTCAGCAAGTTCTTTCCAGAAGAACTTCTCGAGGCTGCAATCATTGATGGTTGCTCTCCAATGAAGAGTTTTTTCACCATTGTCTGTCCTATGTCACTAAATTCTATAATCACAGTAGCTACAATGGAAACAGTGTTTGTCTGGAACGACTATATAAATGCGTATACATTCACAAGATCTACTGACATGAAAACAATTACACTTGGTCTTAACGATTTCGTTGGAAGTTTGGGCCTCACTAACTGGGGCGCAACTTTTGCCGCTATATCTATTACTGTTCTGCCAGTTTTTGTTTTCTATTTTATATGTAGTAAAAGTATGCTTGCAGGTATGACTCAAGGCGCTATAAAGGGATAATCAAAAATACAAATATGAATGGAGACAAGATGAAACTATACTATCAATATCCTGAAACTTGGTTTGG
>JAQWCI010000014.1 GCA_028706005.1 Lachnospiraceae bacterium | reverse complement strand
ACTTGATGATTGGGCGACAAAACATGAGGAGAATATCATGAGCCATTTCAGCGCGGCCATGAAGGAAAAGGGACTTGGAGAAAGTGATCTCGCAAATCCTCAGAATGAACCTACAGGAAATTAATTAAGGGTTGATCTGCTTGAAATTTCACGACGGTTCCGGGGAGAGAATTCTCTCCGGAACCATAATGAAGGAAACCATAATTAAGGCAGAAAGAGATAAAACGGCATGAAGAAGGGGTATAGTCGTATGAAAAAAGGCAAATTGTCAACTAACAGGATATATCTGATCATTGCTGTTGCAGTGCTGATTCTTGGAGTTGGTGCGCTATTCGGACACCATTACTACAGTGGCAAAACAACAGGGATCGAGGACAGCAATATTACCACAGGTGCACAGAACAGCTGCCTTGCATACGATGACGACTCAAGGACTTTGATTGTCGGAACACATGATAATTCGATGATAGCATTCACAGACGATCAGGAAATCTGGCGTGTTCAGACCACTGGAGCATTCAGTGAGATTGAGATAAATCACGCGCAGGATACAGTTTATGCTGGAAATGAGAATAATCACATATATGAATACAGCCTGAAGGATGGGCAACTGATAAATGATATTGATGCACAAAGAAGGATCGTTGCTCTCGATGTCAGTAACGATGGCAGCAAAATAGCTATTGCAACAATCACAGGAACAAGCAAGTCAAATGTTTTGGTTTATGCAGATGATGGGACAGAGCTTTTGAATGTTCCATACAAAGTAAAGATTGGCGGAATCGCGTTTACTGATGACGGTGAAAACATTATTATCGGAAATAATCGTGGCGAGCTTATAAAGATAAATGCTGATGGTGAAGAAACGGCAAGCTACAAAACAAACTACTCAGTTCTGCAGATGATCCAGTGTGGAGAAAATCACATGGTGGTCTGTAAGAATGGGGGCTACTACGGTTTTGACGATGATTTGAACATAGTAAGGCAAGCGGTAATTACTAACACGGCACAGGCCGTTATAAAGAGTGTTGGCACAGATCAAAACGGTGAATACGTTGTCATAGGTTCTGAGGAAGGCCATGTATTCATAATGAATGGTCAGGACGAGCAGATCTATACCACGGATGTAGGCGCGGGAATAAGTAGTTTTGCACCTGCAGGACAGAAAATCTATATGACAGGGATGGGCGATTTTGTCCAGATAATAAATGTGGACGACCTGTCTGATATCGGAACAAATACACTTCTGAGTAAAGTATTTCTTTATACAGCGGTAATAGCATTTGTATTGGGAGCTCTGATGCTCATTTTCAATGTACCGAAAGTCGGGACGAAAATGAGGCGTCTTGCAAAGAACATCTGGCGTCATCGCATAGCATATATTTTGCTGCTGCCGATTTTCCTTCTCATATGGCTTTTCAATTATCGCGGAATAGCGATCGCTTTTATAAGAGCGTTTACCAACTGGTCACTGACTAACAACACAGTAGCCAAAATGGATTTCATAGGTCTTGATAATTTCAGGACGATGTTTACCGAAGGGTACTTCCTGGTCGGAATGAAGAATCTTGTTCTTCTTCTTGTGACCGGGGTAATAAAAGTCCTCACAGTTCCGGTCCTTGCAGCCTGGCTGGTTTATGCCGTAAGAGGTGACAGGAAAAAGTATATATACCGCTTCTTATTCGTACTTCCAATAGTAGTTCCGGGCGTAATAAGCGCTTTGACATGGCAGAAAATATATGATCCTAATATCGGACTTCTAAATGAATTCCTGGGCGCCATAGGGCTTGAAAACCTTCAGAGAGTCTGGCTTGGAAACGCTGACACTGCGATATGGGCGGTCATTTTCATGGGATTCCCATTCATTTCCGCAATGGCATTTCTGGTGTATTACGGAGGATTTATTGGAATCGGAAAAGAAATAGAAGAGTCGGCAAGTGTTGATGGAGCCAGCAAATGGTCGATTTTCTGGAAGATACAGCTGCCGCTTATAAGGCCTCAGATCAGCATAATGATAACGCTGACACTGATAGGAACAATGCAGGATTTCAATAATATATACATTTTGACGGGTGGAGGCCCGGGAACAGCTACATATGTACCGGCGCTCGAACTTTACTTTAACGTCGCTCAGTTTGGAAGATACGGTTACGCCTGTGCTCTTGGGGTGGTATTGTTCCTCTTTACCATGTTGATAACCATGATCAATATGAAACTGACAAAGGAAAGGGGGTAAGACAGATGAAGAATAAAACAAGAAGGGAATTCAGATTTGGATTTATAGTGCAGGCTGCGATCATTATTCTCATGCTTACCGCATTTATTCCTGTTTTTCTTATGATAATTCTTTCATTCAAAACAAATGCGGAAGTGTACAGTAATTTCTTTGCACTACCCAAAACTCTTAAGTTTTCGAATTACGCTTCGGCATTCGGCCTTCTGTCACAGAACATGCTGAATACGATATGTGTAGTGGCAATAGCAGTGGTTCTTACTCTGGTTTTGTCGGTAGTAGGGGGATATGTATTCGCGAGGATGGAGTTCCCCGGCAAGAACTTTCTATACATGATCCTGATTGCACTTATGATGATACCGGGAATCCTGTATCTTGCACCAAACTATACGCTTATCCAGGAATATGGTATTTACAACACATGGTGGGCACTGATCCTGCCGTGGATTTCGGGAGGACAGGTGCTGGGCATTCTGCTCTGCCGCAATTCGATAGAGGCGCTCCCGGTAGATCTCTTTGAAGCTGCAAAGATAGAGGGGTGCGGTGAGATAAGGAACCTGATCTATATTGCGGTCCCATTGGCAAAACCTATTCTTTCAACAGTCGCTGTTATGAAAATGGTCGACTATTACAACGATTTTATCTGGCCTATGATGGTAATCGAATCAAACAGGAAACAGGTTATTACTGTTGCTGTTAAGGTGTTTACATCATCTCAGACAGGTGGCGGTGGAAATATAGGAGCAATGTTCGCAGGCTACGTTATTGCCACGCTCCCCATTTTTATTCTGTTTCTTTTCACTTCAAGACTATACATGGAAGGAATGACAGCTGGTGCTGTCAAGGGTTAAATATCATGGAAATAACCAGATTGCGGACATGCCATCTCACAAATCCGGTCGGATATATGATGGATCCTGTGACTCTGTCTTTTCAGGTCGAAGGCGCTGCGGGAACACTCATAAAGGAAACAAGAATTGAGATAAGCACAACTGAGGATTTCAGCGAATGCCTTTATGATACAGGAATGAGGACAGACATCGATCCGCTTTGTTTTATACCTGAAATAAAGTGGCTTGAGAGAACCAGATATTTCTGGAGAGTCACTGTACTTGATAATGTAAAAGAAATGGCAATAAGCGATGTCGCATTCTTTGAGACGCCTGCTGACAGAATCAATGGGAAGTGGATAAAGTCACCATTTGACAAAGATAAACATTCGGTTTTCATGAAAAAATGGGAGCTGCCTGACGATTGCATCAGGGCAAGGCTCTATATCACCAGTCTTGGATTGTATGAGGCGTACATTAACGGGGAAAAGGTCAGTGACGAATACCTTACTCCTTTTTACAACGACTATAATCATTGGATCCAGTATCAGACATTTGATCTGACATCCAGTATCAGGAAGGGCGGAAATGCTCTTGGAATCATGCTTGGAAACGGATGGTACAAGGGACGTTTTGGCTTTATTGACAAGCTTGACAGACTGTATGGCGACACACAGCAGTTTGTGTGCGAACTGGAAATGACTATGGCTGATGGGAAGAAAATGACGGTCTCTTCCGACGAAAGCTTTGGCTGCGCGCTGTCACCTGTCATTGAGAGCAGCATATATGACGGTGAGGTATATGACAGCAGGAGGGAAATCCCGGACTGGGCACAATATTCATGTGCAACAGATGGCTTTGTAAGGAGCATTGTTGTAGAAAAATCAGATGAAGAAAAGAGCCTTGTAAGACCAAGAAAGAGTCTTCCTCTGACTGTCAGGCAATATGTGGCTCCTGTGCAGAAAATCAGCACTCCGGCGGGAGAAACAGTCATCGATTTTGGTCAGGAAATAAGTGGTTTTGTGAGTTTCTTCTGCCATGAGCCAAAGGATTCAGTCATAAAGCTTAACTTTGGTGAGATCTTGCAGGATGGAAATTTCTATAATGATAATCTGCGCACGGCGAAGGAAGAGTTTTGCTACATATCAAATGGTGATGAAAGAAATGTAAGGCCGCACTTCACCTTCTACGGATTCAGATATATGAAGGTCAGCGGTATACGTGATGTGAACATTGGTGATTTCACAGCCGCCGTTCTGTACTCGGAAATGGAAGAGACGGGTGAAATAACGACTTCCAATGAGAAGGTCAACAGGCTGATACAGAATGCACTTTGGGGGCAAAGAGGTAATTTTGTAGATACACCGACAGACTGCCCGCAGAGAGATGAACGAATGGGATGGACCGGCGATGCCCAGGTATTCTGCGCCACTGCGAGTTTTAATATGTATACTGCGGCTTTTTATGACAAATTCCTGTATGACATGCTGGGAGAACAAAAAGAGAAGGAACTTGGCGGTGCTGTGCCCCACGTCGTGCCTGACATACTTGATCAGATAAACAGGATCATGACAAAGGGCGGGAGAGCGGCAGAGACCAGAGCGGATATAAAGGATTTTATGCCTGAACAGCCGGCTGCAGGGTCATGCGCATGGGGCGATGCTGCGACAATTATCCCGTGGACGATGTATTTGTTCTATGGTGATAAGGAAATGCTTCGCAGGCAATACGCAAATATGAAACTGTGGACAGATTACATTTATCGCATTGATGAGGAAAAATGTGGTGGCAGCAGGCTCTGGAACTACGGGTTCCATTTCGCTGACTGGCTGGCTCTTGATAACTTTCATAAGGGCTCATGTTTTGGCGGCACAGATCAGTACTTTGTAGCAAGCGCTTTCTACCTTCATTCTGCGGGTCTCACAGCAAAAGCGGCGGAAGTTCTCGGGCTTGAAGATGACGCAAAGAGGTATTCGAAGCTCTCGGATGAAGTCAGAGCTGCAATGCAAAACGAGTATTTCACATCGACCGGAAGAATTGCAATTGAGACGCAGACGGCGATGGTGCTGGCTCTGAATTTTGACATAGTTCCTGATGAGTTCAGGGGCAGACTTGCTGGAATGCTCAAAAAGAAACTGGATGAAGAAAACGTACATCTGACCACTGGTTTTGCCGGCACTCCATATCTGTGCCCGGCGCTGACACAAAACGGTCTTTCAGATTATGCGTACAGCCTGCTGCTGAATGAGGATTATCCGAGCTGGCTTTACGAGGTAAACATGGGAGCTACGACGGTCTGGGAGCGCTGGAATTCTGTTCTCCCTGACGGGCACATAAGCGACACAGGGATGAACAGCCTGAATCACTATGCATATGGATCAATTGTGGAGTGGATTTACCGCTATGTCTGCGGGCTTAATCCATCAGAAAAAGAGCCGGGATTCAAGAGCTTTTATGTAAAGCCTTATCCAGATGAACGTCTGGGCTTTGTCAAAATGAAATATCGTTCCGCTTATGGACTTATAGAGAGCGGGTGGGAGAAGACGGAAAACGGATGGAAATTCAACATTACTGTTCCGTTTAACACAAGCGCAGAATTTGTTTTGCCTGAGAAAATATACATGGGCGAGGGTAATGTTTCAGCGACTGTGAATGACGTAGAATGCGGCGAACTGCCAGATAGCGGCAGGATCGAATTGGCACCAGGACAGTATGAAATCTGTGTATCATACGAATAAAGCAGCATCAGACTGTGTTATCAGCTGATTGATGTACATGAAGGAGACATACCTATGTCTGAAAGACGCATTGTTGAGATTACAGCAGGAAAAAAAGAAATATGCTTCTCCATGGCAAATGGAGTTGACGAAAATAATGGCAACTCTGTCAGGTATACGGTTCGCGCATCGCTTCCTTTCGGGCTGGGGGAGCTCGCAGAATTCAGCGAATGTGCCGAAGAAAACGGACAGCTTACAATACCGAGATTCTTTGGGAAAACAGATCTGCTTACAACTTGTTTTGCCGTGAGCACTGATGGTGGAAGTGCAATTCCGGGCGTTTCTTACGTGACAGAAATGAAAGGGATCGCCCCAAATAATGAGGAGTATCCTGTGTTCGCAAATCCCAAGACACTGTCGGAGTGTGGCGATGATTATGTGAATCTCGGAGTATCACAGACTGTGATCAATATTAACATTCTGGCAATCATGGCGGTAGAGACCGCGGAGCCGGTGATCACGTTCGGGCTTAACGGGAGGACATTCCTTTTCCTGAAGAGCGCGGTGGATGAGCTGGATCTTTTCTTCGGAAGGATGAAGAAGCTTGGCATTACTGTCACAGCAATACTTCTCAACGCGCCAAAACTTTTTAATTCGACAGGGGAAGAGGCACTTTTGTCAAAATGTGTCCATCCCGACTATGATGATACTTACCCGCATGCATTTATAAGTGCCTTTTCAGCCAAAACAATTGAAGGCCAGATTTATTATCAGGCCTTTGTGGAATTCCTTGCATCAAGGTATGCGGCGGAGAATGATGATCTGTCATCACTAAGGGGCATGATTGTTTCCAATGAGGTGGACTCTCAGTATATCTGGGGAAACGCGGGACGCAAGACGCCCGAAGCATATATGGAAGAATACACGGAAGTGCTGAGGCTGACCATTCTTTCTTCAAGAAAGTATTATGCAAATATGAGAGTGTATATTTCTCTCGATCATATGTTTAACAGAACCTTTGATGCGACTGAACCGCTTTGCTTCTATAAGGGCAGGCAGGTGTTGGAGCTTTTGAACAGATTTGCCAACGAGAGCGGAAATTTTGACTGGAGCGTCGCTTATCATTCTTATCCTGAGGATCTCAGATACCCGGATTTTTACAATGACAGAACAGCGGAGTTCAGTTTTTCAACACCGCGTATCACATTCAAGAACATTGAAATGCTGCCGGCCTATCTTTCGCAGGAACGTTTCCTTTATCGAGGGAAGGAGCGTAGAATCATACTTTCTGAACAGGGCTTTAATTCAAGAGAGGATCAGCTCAGTGAAAGGCAGGGTGCCGCTGCATATTGCCTTGCTTATGAAAAAGTCAGAAAGCTGCCGACTATAGACATGATGATGCATCACGCCTACGCTGATAACTTTGCTGAATTCGGGCTTCATCTGGGTATTCGCAGGAGAAACCCTGATGGCAGTATTGGCGATGCAAGGCCCATATACTACGTGATGAAAGATATGGGCACGGAAATGGAACAATCAAGGGTAAAGGATGCACGGGAATACATCGGTGCGGAGCTTTTTGATTCCATTCTTTCTCCGGCAATTCTCATGGGTGATGACCCGCTCGCTGATAATATGCAGTTCCAGGATAACGCGGATGGTGATGAAAAATAGAATACAGAAAAAGGGACATACAGAACTCCTTAGAATGACATGGCCGGTAGTTGCAGAACTGTTACTGACAGGACTGATCAACACCGGCTCTCAGTATTTTCTTAATGCCTTTTCTACCGATGCAATGGCTGTTGTGGGAAGTCTGTCACAAATAGTCAGCATGGTGATCAATCTGTACACACTTGTTTCGATAGGAGGCAGTATACTTCTTGCTCCTATGGTAGGTGCCGGAAGGCAGAAGGATTGCGGCAAACTGATAGACACAATGCTGACCGCCAACCTGGTCTTCGGAGTACTGGTAAGTGCTGTTACCCTATGCGCAGTCTATCCATTTTTGTACATGATGAATATAGAACCTGCACTTTATGCTATGGGACGTGAATATCTCATCATCAGCCTTGGTCTGTCAACAGTGCAGTCTTTACTTATCACGTATACGGCGATATTCAGAAGTTTTGGCCACATGAAGGACGTTCTGGCCTGTAATTTTGCTGTATACCTGACATGTTTCTTTGCGAACATGATGATTTATTACCTGATGCCCCAGGGAAAACAACGTCTGCTGTTCTATACATTTTCCGGCATAATCGGACAAGCTACAGGAGTAATATACCTTCATCTGCGTCTTCGCAGTTTCTTCTGGAAGCAAAACAAGAGAGAAAAGCCTGACAGTGGCGAGAGGATGAGGCTTCTTAAGAGAATTCTGCATTTCGGAATACCGGGAGGCATGGAAGGCATTCTGTATTTGATCGCTCAGATCGTAATAGTGGCCATGATCGGCTCACTGGGGACAAGAGCTCTGCTCATCAAGGCTTATCTGGGAAACTTTGCCGCATATATGTCAATCGGCACATCGGCTATTAATACGGCAGTATTCGTGCTGATAGGACAGTATCTTGGAGAGAAGAATCCGGAAGCCTTAAGATCAATTTTCCGCGAAGGCCTGGCGGCAGGAATTCTGATAACGCTTACTGTAAGTGCAGGGCTGATTGCCGTGAGCAGACCGGTTCTGCATTTGTTTACTTATGACGAGAGTATTATTGAACAGGTTCAGGCACTCCTTTATCTGCAGCTAATTGTGGAAGAGGCAAGGGTCCTGGCAGCACTTGCAGTATCGGGGCTCAAGGCAGTGGGTGAGACACGTCTGCCTTTCATTATGATAATCATAGGGAGCTTACTGGATTTTGCAATAGCTTATGGACTGGGAATTGTTTTGAATTGGGGTCTTTACGGAATATGGCTTGGCTACCTGGGGGATCTTGTACTGAGAGGAATTGTGGAGGCACTGCGGTGGTATAAAATCACGCGGGGCAATGCTATATGCGGCAGGAGGCTTGATGAATAAAGAGAAAGATTGCATCACAAGACGGTATAATATTTGGAAACCCGGTGAATATTATTACAAAATGGCGTATGGTTTTGTGCCGAATCTGGTAAGCTATCAACACACGGACGAAAGAGACCGTCCCTGTATGATAGTTGTGCCGGGCGGAGGGTACAGAGCAGTTGCTCCTACAGAGGGAGAAATCGTAGCTCTGGAATTCTGGCGCAGAGGATACAACGCGTTTGTCCTTACATACACGACAAATTTTCTGTATAACGCGCCCCTGCATAAACAGGCATTGGAAGATATTTCGAGAGCGGTACGCTTTATTCGCAGGAACAGAGATGAGTTTCATATTGTTAATGATCAGGTTATTCTCTGCGGATTTTCTGCAGGTGCTCATCTTTGTGGGAGCCTTGGAGTGCATTATGCCGATGTTGTTGACAGGAATGTTGAGTACCAGACTGTTTCCAACAGACCGGATACAATTGTGTTGTGCTACCCTGTGATTACAGCTACGGGTCGTTATGGACATGAGGAATCATTCGACGCACTGATTGGATTTGAGCCCTCGGGTGAAACGGTAAGGGGAGCAGAGCGCACAGCTGTGAACGCTGCTTTAGAATATGCGGATATAGCAGAATATAAGGATGAAGCAGAATATTTTTCTCTGGAAAAACATGTGAGCAAAACAACTCCTCCATGCTTCATCTGGCAAACGGTGACCGATGATGACGTTCCTGTTGAGAACAGCATTCTATTTGCAAAAGCGCTCAGAAAGAATGGCGTGAAGTTTGCCATGCACCTGTTTTCTTCGGGAAAACATGGCCTGTCGCTGGCAAATGAACAGTGGAAGAACGGTGAATGCAGTGAAGCATATACGCTGGAACAGGCTTTTCTGCTTGCTGACAAGGTAAAAAGCGGGGAAATAACAGACATTCACATTCCCCTTTCGGAAGTGGATGGGTTCTGCACCGACAGGAAGAATTTCGTCAGACGGATGACCAGAGATGGCGTTTGTAACAAAGAAGTCGCCATCTGGCCAAAGCTTGCGGATGAATTTATTTATTGTCTTGTTTCGCCGAGGTAGGCTTTGCGGACGGCTTCGTTGTCGAGAAGTTCCTGGCCTGAGCCCTTAAGTGTGACGCGGCCTGTCTCGAGGACATAGCCGATGTTCGCAGTGTGGAGCGCCATGTTGGCGTTCTGTTCGACGAGTAGTATTGTGACGCCCTGCTTGTTGATCTCGCGGATGATGCTGAAGATATCTTTTACGACGAGTGGCGCCAGACCGAGCGAAGGCTCGTCCATCATCATGAGTTTGGGGCGGCTCATGAGAGCCCTGCCGACTGCGAGCATCTGCTGTTCGCCGCCTGAGAGAGTGCCGGACAGCTGCCAGCTGCGTTCCTTAAGTCTTGGAAACAGATCATAGACCATGCTCAGGTCTTCTGTAAGATCATCTTTTCGTAAATATGCGCCGACTTTGAGATTCTCAAGAACAGAGAGATTAGGAAAAACACGTCTCCCCTCTGGGACAAGTGTGATTCCTTTTGATACTATATCCTGCACTTTTTCTCCGCGGATGTTCCTGTCATTCCACAGGATTTCACCGCCGGCAGTCTTTACAAGCCCTGCGATGGCGCGGAGCGTGGTGGATTTACCGGCTCCGTTGGCTCCGATTAGTGTCACGATCTCGCCATCAGGCACTTCGAACGATATGTCTCTGACTGCTTTGATTCCGCCGTAATTTACACTGAGATTATTGATTTTAAGCATCTTCGTTTGCTCCAAGGTATGCGTCTATGACGCTTTTATTGTTCTGCACTTCCGCTGGCGTTCCCGAGGCGATCAGTTCGCCGAAGTTGAGGACATATATCCTGTCGGCTATCGACATTACGAGATCCATGTGATGCTCGATCATGAGCACTGACAGATTGAAATGATTCCTGATCTCTACAATGAAATGAGAGAGCTCAAGTGTTTCCTGAGGATTCATGCCGGCCGCGGGTTCATCGAGAAGAAGGAGAGATGGCTTTGTCGCCAGAGCACGTGCAATCTCGAGCTTTCGCTGCTGCCCGTAAGGCAGAGATGAAGCCTGATCGTCAAGCATGCTGCCCAGTCCTACCATCTCCAGAATATCGATGGAGTCCTGACGTAGCTTTTGCTCCTCAGTGCGGTTCATGTGCAGCATGTCGCTGAAATAACCGGATTTGAGGTGCATGTGCATAGCGATCATTACGTTCTCGAGGACAGAAAGATCCTTGAAAAGCCTGATGTTCTGGAAGGTCCTGGCGATGCCGACAGACGTGATGACATCAGGTGTTTTGACGATTCGCTTTGTGTATTTGCCGGCGTTGCTGCCGCCGTAGGTTTTGCGCATCTTGAAGCCGGGGTAGTTCTCCAGCATGGTCTCACCCTTGTATGTGACACTCCCGTTTGTTGCTTCGTATACGCCGGTGATCACGTTGAAAACAGTGGTTTTGCCGGCACCGTTTGGCCCGATCAGCGCGACGATCTCGCCCTGACCGACATCCAGCGAAAGGTTGTTGACGGCGACAACGCCGCCAAACTGCATCGTAATATCTGAAAGAGTCAAAACATTTTCGTTCGTCATGCTTTTTCGCCTCCTTCTTTTTCTGCATTACGACGCTTCATGAAGAACGCGGTGATGCTGTCCCAGTTGAGCTCGCGGGTGCCCATGATTCCACGTCTGTAGAAGAGCACGATTATCATGATGATGAGCGAGAACACGACAAGTCTGAAGCCGCTTCGAAGGAGCGGAACATTCATTGACGGTGAAAGCAGATAGTTTATCAGTGCCGCGATTACAATAAAGGCGACAGCCGATGCAATGATTGCGATCCGATGGAAATCCTTTTTTTCTTTCCCACGGTTCTTAACTATCACAAGTGCAGCAAGGAGTACAACGATAGCGATGGCGAAGACGCTGAAACCTGTTTTGGTTCCGGCGTCTGCAAAGACCATTTCGGTGTCGAGGAAGCGGAGCCACCATTCTGACGCTGCAACGAAGAGAAATGCACCGAGTATGGAGCCGGTGACTGATCCGATGCCTCCGATGACGACGATTAGAAGGATTTCATATGTCATCGAGGATTTAAATGCATTAGCCTGAATCGTCGTCTGGAACATGGCAAGCATTGCACCGCCGATGCCGGCGAAGAAGGAGCTTGTGCAGAACGCGAGCATCTTATGTTTTGCCAGATTGATGCCCATGGCCTCAGCCGCGACTTCGTCATCGCGGATCGCCTTGAATGAGCGTCCGTAGGATGAGTGGATGAGCATGACTATGAGCGAGATGCAGATCGCTGCAATTATCATCGGCAGCAGCGTCGAGAAGAAGGGAATGTGCGCTGCAACAAAGGGACAGCCGGCTGCCCAGCCAGCCACAATGGAATCGAAGGATGGAAATTTGCGGAGCATGTTCGATCCGTTCGTGAGACCGCCAATGGTGTTCCACTGGAAGAGTGCGCGGATGATTTCGGCAAAGCCAAGTGTCGCGATCGCGAGGTAGTCGCCTTTGAGCCTGAGCACTGGGAGACCGATGAGAAACGCGAAAAGCGCCGCGAAAACACCTGCGAGGATCAGCGCTATGAGGACGCCGAAGAACATTCCGACGCCTGCGTTGCCGCCAAAGATCCCGGCGAAAACTTCCTGAAGCGAGAACTTGACAATCCCGCCGTTAAAATATTGGTAGACCGATGCGCGGTCTCCGGATGGGATCATCAGTATGCCGTAAGTGTAGGCTCCGATCAGCATGAATCCTGCCTGTCCCAGAGAGAAGAGCCCGGTGAAGCCATTCAGCAGGTTCATGGAAACTGCGACAACGGCGTAGACGGCTGTTTTCTTCAGGACTACGAAGATCATCGATGAGCTGTCGAGCACTGAGTCGAGAAGAAAGAGCACGGCAAGACAGATAACGATAACTATGAGATCCGCGACTATTTGCGTTTTGCGGTCGTGGCGTTCGAGTTTGTTTTGAAAAGATTTGGTTGATCCGGGTTTATTCATAATTGACCTTCGATAAATTGTATTTTTTATACCTTGTCTGTCTGTTTCTCACCAAAGAGTCCTGTGGGCTTGAAGATTAGGATCACAATCAGCAAAACAAATGTGAATGCGTCGGAGAATGTCGCGAATCCGAATTGCTGGCTTATGATGCCGTTGACCATGAGGACAGAGTCGAGGCCTTTTATCAGGTTTTCACAGATGCCGATGATGAAAGCACCAACGACAGCGCCGGGTATGGATCCGATCCCGCCGAAAACAGCAGCGACGAAGGCCTTGAGGCCTGGCATTGCGCCGGAGGTCGGAACGACTCCTGTGTAGTTGGTGAAGTAGAGCAGACTGCCGATAGCTGCGAGGAATGAACCGATGATGAAAGTGACGGAGATGACTTTGTCTATGTCGATGCCCATTAGCTGTGCGGTATCAAAATCGCGCGAAACAGCGCGCATGGCCATGCCGAACTTCGTATGTTTTATCAGAAGGATCAGTGCCACGACGAGCACAATTGTAAGGATAGGGGTGATGATAGTCACACGTTTTGTGACGGCACCGCCGATAGTGATCGAATCTGAGATCCACGGAATGCCCGGGTAATTCTGGTTGAGGCCGCCCGTGACATATAGGGCGAGGTTCTCAAGGAGATAACTCACGCCAATCGCGGAGATCATGATTGACATTCGTGGAGCAGTGCGGAGCGGCTTGTATGCCGCACGCTCAATGGCGTAGCCAAGGAGCACAGTGAAAATAATCATCAGCGGTATTGAATAATACATGGGCATCGAGGCGGAGAAGTAGATCATCATAAGTCCCGCTACCATGAAAACATCGCCGTGCGCAAAGTTGATAAGGCGCAGGATGCCGTATACCATTGTGTATCCGATTGCAATCAGCGCGTACTGACCGCCGACGGAAATGCCGGACAAAATGTACGGCAGAACAACACTCCAATCCATAATCTTTGTAACCTCTATTCGCCAGAATATCCGAACCGGGCTGTGTGACAGAATCACCCAGCTGATGCCGGTCCGGAATTATAAATCATATCAGGTATTGCTTATTTAGCTTTCTGCTCAGCCACGAAGTCCCAGGTGCCTGTCTCTGTGTTGGCTTTCTTGACATATGCTGTGTCGCGGACTGCATCTCCGTTTGTCTGGTCGAATTCGATGTGGCCTGAAACACCGTCATATGTTGTCTTCCAGAGTGCATCGTTTACAGCCTTGGGATCTGTGCTGCCTGCATTTTTTAATGCTTCGAGTGCCACGTAATAAGCGTCGTACCCCATTGCGCTGACTGCTGCGATCATGTCGTTGCCACCGTTGTTCTGGAGTGCTGTTGCGTCGCCGTCGATGTAAGCTTTCAGGCCTTCATCAAATTCTTTGTTGCCGCCTTCCTGGTAGAAGGTCGTAACGTAGATGTCGATGTCCTTGCCTGTTGCAGCTTCTGTTATGACGTTTGAATCCCATGTGTCGCCGGCCATGAGCGGTACTGTAACTCCCTGTGATGATGCCTGCTCAATGATGAGTGCTGCTGCCTCGGTTGAGACGGGGCTGAAGATTACGTCTGCGTTTGCGTTCTTTGCATTTGTAATATAGGAAGTGAAGTCCGAGTTCCCTTCAGGGAATGTCTCGAAAACAACTGTTCCGCCGAGTGCTTCGAAGGCCTTCTGGAAGTAGTTGCAAAGACCAACTGAGTAGTCGTCGCCGAGCTTTGCAAGGCAATAAGCTGTCTTGGCCTTGAAGTTGTCAACAGCAAAGTTCGCAAGTATTGTGCCCTGGAAAGGATCAAGGAAACAGATTCTGAAGTAGTTGGTGTTGCCCTCGGTTACCTGGGGATTTGTGCATGTTACACCGATTGCCGGGATGCCCGCGTTTGCAAAGGTTTCCTGCGCCGCAATCGAAACGCCTGAGCCATAAGAGCCGAGGACTACTGAAACGCCTGAGCTTACGAGCGTCGAAGCCGCTGAAACTGCTTTGTCTGTAGAGGACTGGTTATCAGCGAAAACAAGTTCGACATTATATGTTTTGCCGCCTATATCGACTGTGGGTGTCTTGCTGTTGGCGTACTGCATGCCGAGCATTTCCTGCTTGCCGCCGGCGCCGTTGTCGCCAGATGCGGGTTCGTAAACACCGATCTTGACTGTGTCGCCAGATGCTGTTGCTGCTGTCGCGTCACCTGACGCTGCTGTCTGTGCCGCCGCGCTTGTTGCTGCGGTCGCGGATGTGTCCCCGTTTGCTGTTGCAACGCCGCAGCCCGTGATCAGACTTGCTGCCATAACGGCCGCAAGACCAAGAGACAGATACTTCTTAAGATTCCTTTTCATGTGATTCCCTCCTCCGAAACTGTATTTTATAAAAAAATAGTTTGGCGAGGTCTGTCCGCGCCCTGCGGACGAATGTTCGCCAAACAAGTAGATTATGACCGCTGAGGCCATAACTTTCAATAGTAAATTTGAAAAATGCGGAAAAAGTTATAGTCAGACAGCCATGCTTACCGCCACGTTCTCTTTGCAGACATCGCACCAGCCGACAGCATTGCTGGCTTTAGCAAGCTCGTCCAAAGTCAGAGATACTGAGACAAATTCTGATCCGCCAGCCGGATGTACTACGTCAAAGCGCTTCATTGAGACATCGAGCCATACAGGAACCCCCTCCTTGACGGCGAACGGGCAGACACCGCCTGGTTCATGACCTATAAGTTCATTCACCTGGTCGCGCTGGATCATCGAAGCCTTTGTGTGGAACTCTGCCTTGAACTTGGAATTGTTGACACGGACATCGCCGGCCATAACGATAAGGATAGGCTTGCCATCCACTATGAAAGACATTGTCTTTGCAATCTGCCCCTCACTGCAGCCGACCTGCTGCGCTGCGTGCTCCACGGTATCAATTGTTTCCTTATGAACTGTGATGTGATCCTCAAGCCCTTTAGACCTGAGATACTCCCTTACGCGTTCTGCTGACATGATTTGCCTCCTCGCCTGAGTCTTTTTGTGAAAGATTATGCATCAGCATAATCCTTCATTCTTGCATCCTTGACGTAGCTTATTTGCTGCCCCGTATTATTATTCAAGATTTTCATTATAATAATCCTGAAAATCGGTAGATGCAAGTGTGTGTACTCACTATTCACCTTGCACCCATTGATCTGGCAAGTGAGGCTTCTGCGGGTTTACCCGCGAAACAGGGCAGACCGTCGAATTCGCGGGTAAGAAAGCGAGTCTGGCAAGACGCTCCTTAACTTGTTTACCCGCGAAATGGAGCAGACCGTCGAATTCGCGGGTAAAGAAGCGCGTCAGGCAACCACAGCCGACGCAAGCATACCTGTGGACAGTAACCTCATCTTCGGGAATCCCGAACAATTCATTCAAAGCAATTGAAACACGCAAACAAGTCCCATATTATTAAGGAGGAAGCATTCGGCACAGCGCGTTTCTTGTGCTTTTCTACGCCCAGGGATTTGCACTTGCGGGTTCGCGTATGCCAAGAAGAATGCTGGAGTATTCCCAGAGATACCACTTACCATCTTTTGCATTGCGCAGCGTGATGGGACGCGGATCATCCGCGCCACCAGATTTGATGAACAGTTTTGCATATCCGGAATTTGCATATGAATATGGATTTTCAGTGACTTGTATGGAATATGGAAGAGCAGGCGCATATTCATTATCAGGAGTTGCACCGTCAAAATACGAGCGAGGCACATAATCCTTGCCTCTGAATCTATCTGCAACAAACTGTTTATCCATCCCGTTCATAGGGCGCGGTCCACGCAGAAAATCAAGCATTTGAAGTGCCTGCTCTTTATTCTCAGGATACAGACTAAGGGCGAGCATCGTCATTGCCGCGGTATCAGCAGGCGAGGACATCGCAGCCTGTGAAAGCTGTCTGAATTCTTCAATACTCTTTGCGGGTTTCATAAAAACTATTTTTGCCATATGATACCTCCCTGATTAGTCGAATTTGCACTCATGCCTGGTTGCCGACATGCAGAACGTTGGTAATCTATCCATCAAAACAAGTTTACAGAGGTCATTCATTTTCCACACTGTCGTTTCTGACAGGTGACGAGAGGTAACGAGACAAACTTGGAATTCTGGAAAACAAATCACATATAGCAAAATCCAGAATTCCCACAAATTTCGTCTCACTGATTGAAACCATCAGGCAAGTTCAATATAATTAGAAGGACTCGACACAAGAAATAATTGATGATCGAACCTGAACCCAACTCAGTGAGGTGTATGAATTGATGACAAATTTTGATATGGACAATACGCAGATTCCGGCGATCTGCGGCGGGCAGTCGGTGCGTGACGTGAAGATATATTATGGAAGACAATGGATTAACGAAGATGACGTTAAGGCGGTCTCAGAGACGCTGTTGTCGGATTACATAACCTGCGGGCCGAAAGTCGACGAGCTCGAGCACAGGCTCGAGAAGTTCACAGGGGCAAAACATGCGATAGTCTGCACTAATGACACATCCGCTCTGCACATTGCCTGCGTCGCGGCGGGCGTCGGTCCCGGCGACGAAGTGATCACGACGCCGCTGACGTTCATGGCATCGGCAAACTGCGCGCTGTACTGCGGGGCAAAACCTGTTTTCGCTGATATTCGCGAGGATACGTACAACATTGATCCGGACAGCATTGAGCAACACATAACGGAGCACACGAAGGCAATCGTCGCTGTCGACTACACGGGACAGGTCGTCGAAGTCGAGCGGATTCGTGCGCTCTGCGACAAGTATCATCTTGTTTTCATTGAGGATGCCGCACATTCAATCGGCTCGAAGTACAACGGAACTCCGGTCGGAACACTTGCGGACATGACTTGTTTTTCCTTCCATCCGGTCAAAACTATTACCTCCGGCGAGGGCGGCGCGATAGTCACAAACAACGACGAATACGCGCGCAAGCTGAATCTGCTGCGCTCGCACGGGATGGAGCACGATCACAGCAAATTCGTGACACCGGCGGATGAAGACAACGGCGGAGCTTGGTATTACGAGCAGCAGATGATCGGATTTAATTACAGAATGACCGATTTCCAGGCGGCGCTTCTGATAAGCCAGATGAACAGGATCGACAGTTTTATCGCAAGAAGAAAAGCAATCGTAAAGCGATACAATGAAGCTTTTGCGGACGTGCCGGAGATCATCGTGCAGAAGGAGATTCCGCAGTCTGACACCAGCCGTCACCTCTATGAATTGAGGCTCGACCTGAGCAAATTGAAATGCACAAGGCGCGAGTTTTTCGACGCGATGTCAGCAGAAAATGTCCAGTGTCAGGTTCACTACATTCCGGTCTACTGGATGCCGGTCTACAAGGAACTCGGCTATGAGCGCGGGCTGTGCCCGGTCGCGGAGAAAGTTTACGGCTCCATCATGAGCATCCCGCTTTATCCGAAACTCACAGATGACGAGGTCGGTGATGTGATAAAGGCCGTGCTAAAACTAGTGAACTGGTATAAAAAATAAGCGTGGTATTCATAGCACGGGCAGAGCGTATCAGCCTGATTAACTGCAAGCCGCCCAGTATAAAAACAGTCATCAAAACTTCATTGCACGCCGGAAAATGCGGCGCTATAATTTCTCGTGAATTCTAAGGAGCGCCTGATGTCAAGTATCATTAAGGAAGATCAGTATTTTGATAATGAAATGAATTTTTGCAGGATTACCAGCAATGAAGCCAAAACTGTTGTTGAGAACACATTTCTTAATAACGGCATTTCTTATTTTGTGAAGTGGGAAGATCGCTCGTTCCTGAAGCGCATTTTCGGCGGGAGAAGCGGGGACACATACATTCTGAGAATCAACAAGAGAGATTATGAAAAGGCCGTCGACCTTGTTGACGGCATGCGGAATGTAGAAGTCATAGGAGAGCAGCCAGAAGCGGATTGGTCACCCAAAGAAGAAATGCGCATGCGTGAATCAGGGAAAAAGGACAATTGATGGAAAGAAATGATAGAAGACAAAACTCAAAACCCGCGGTGAAATCTCAACGCAAATTCAGTGGTAAATCAGGCGACAGATCAACCGGCTTAAAAACTGTTTCAAGGTCAGCTTCAGTGGTTAAGCAATCTGATCGATCGGCTGAAATGGTTGAATTACGCCATTACCCAGCCAGGTGCCCATACTACAAGCGTTGCGGCGGCTGCACAATGATCAATATTCCATATGAGGAGCAGGTATCGCGCAAGCAGAGCCTTGTCGAGGAAATGATCGGCGAGTTCGGAACGGTAGATCCGATCATCCGCATGAAAAATCCAGACCATTATCGCAACAAGGTCACTTCTGTTTTTGCAAAAGATAAAACCGGGCACGGAATGGGACTGAACTACAATCCAGGTAGTTTTGGCGCAGCCGGCAAGTCAAGCCACGCAGATGGCCGCGGCGTAGCTCGTGAAAATGGGGTCGGCCGTGGCAATGGAGCAGGCCGCAATTCAGGTAAAGGTCAGCGACCCAATCGTTCCGTGATCTGCGGCATTTACGAGAAGGACTCGCATGAGGTCGTGCCTGTGGTTAAGTGCCTTCTGGAGAATACGAAGGCCGACGCGATAATTCAGTCAGTCCTGGCATTGATTCCATCATTCAAAATTGAGCCATATGACGAAGATCGCGGTACCGGCACGCTTCGTTATGTACAGGTCCGCACTGCGCACGCAACGCACCAGATCATGGTCACGCTCGTGACTTCTGACGCTATTTTTCCGTCCAAGAATAATTTTGTTACGGCGCTTCGAAAGCTGCAGCCGGAGATCACAACAATCATTCAGAACATCAACGGGCGCACCGACAGCATGATCCTCGGCGACAGAGAGAAAGTCATGTTCGGCCCCGGATATATAGAAGACCGACTTTGCGGCAAAACATTCCGTATTTCGTCGCGTTCTTTTTATCAGGTCAATTCAATCCAGACTGAGAAACTATACAATATCGCAATTGATGACGCCGGACTTTCCGGAAAGGAAACAGTCCTTGACGCATATTGCGGTATCGGCACCATAGGCATCTGTGCGAGCAGCCATGCAAAACAAGTGATAAGCGTAGAGCTCAATTCCGACGCAGTCCGCGATGCACGTGAGAACGTGCGCCTAAATTCCTGCGACAATGTCACAGTATATGGAAACGATGCGACAGTCTTTATGCAGGAACTGGCGGAAGCCGGGAAGAAGATAGATGTTTTGCTTATGGATCCGCCAAGGGCGGGAGCCACAGAAGACTTTCTGCGCGCCGCTGTAAAACTATTCCCATCTAAAATCGTATACATTTCATGTGCGCCCGACACTCTCGGACGCGATCTTGGATTCCTTTCTAAAAACGGCTACTCCATGAAAAAAGCAACACCGGTCGACATGTTCCCCGCAACAGCAACCAGCCACGTCGAGACGGTAGTCTTGATGTCTCGCGTTAGCAATGAGCCACGCGCAGGCAGAGCATAATCCTCACTAAATCAATTCCAGTTTATTGACACTTATAAAGAAGCAAGCCCTCCTATAGTCAAATACATACATCAGAACGTGCTGGAGATATTTGTTGACGATAAGCTGGGGTGAGATTTTTGGCTTGTGGAGAATGGCTATAAGCCTTGTCATATATTAATTTGTAAGTTAGAGGTAGTGAAAATGTCATCACTTGGAAAAAGTATAAATCTATATTTGATGGACGGCTCGGCTTCCGGGAGATGGCAGGCTATGCTTTCTAACTGGAACGGAATCGCCTATAAGATACCTCGCGGCAATCTGAAAGATTGCGGTGACCTTCCGGAGCTGAACACGCCGGGAGTGTACTTCCTTTTCGGTAAAGACGATGAAACCGGAAAGCTGTTTATCTATGTGGGAGAAGCTGATGATACTCAGAAACGTCTGCTTTGGATAAGAAAAAATCCGTAGAGAAACTTCAACCAGAACCAGTTGTAAATACCGATATTGAGATTCTGCATCTTGCAGGTAAAAAGGTCGTGGCAACAGGCCAGATAAGCGGTGATGGATTTATTGTCATGAAAGGCTCTGGCTTTAGCCCGGGCGAAACAAAATCATGTCAGACATGGATAAAGAGCCTCCGTGCTAAGCTCGTTGCTGATGGAAAAGTAAAAGACAGCGTTTTCATGGAAGATGTTTATTTCAAAAGCACCTCTGCGGCAGCAGCATGTGTAACCGGCGGTTCAGCAAACGGAAACATCATGTGGCTCTATTCTGATGGGCAGAGCATTAAAGATTAAGCAATCAAATAACCATTTTGAAGTCTACATATAGCTTATAGAAAGGATCAATTATATGGATAACAAACGGCATGGCGAAATGCTGGTTTATCAGACCGAAGATGGTTTGACAAAGATAGATGTCAATATGCAGAATGAAACAGTATGGCTGTCATTGGATCAGATGGCAGATTTGTTTCAAAGGGATAAGTCAACGATATCCAGGCATATCAAAAATATTTTTGATGAAGGAGAACTTGATAGAAATTCAGTTGTTGCAAATTTTGCAACAACTGCTGCAGATGGAAAAACGTATCAAGTTGACTATTATAATCTCGATGTAATCATCTCTGTCGGTTATCGTGTTAAATCCCAGCGTGGTGTGCAGTTCCGTATCTGGGCAACAAATGTACTGAAAGAGTACATTAAAAAAGGCTTTGCAATGGACGACGACCGCTTGAAAGAGTTGGGCAAAGCATCTTGATGGTATTTTGACATCAACGGGTGAGAATTTACTAATTGGCAGTGGAACTGTGAGTCATTCGGTGGCAATGAATAAAGCGGAAACGGAATATAAGAAGTATAAAGCAAAAACACTGAGCAGCGTGGAAAATGATTATTTGAATAGCATTAAAGCTTTGGAGAAAAAAGCAAAACAAGAGAAGTGACCAAAGTTTTGCTCGGTATAAAGGTTGAGGCGATGGGCAGATATGTGAAATTGCGTATTATAGGTAAGAGAGCATGTTTCGACTTGTTTCCGGGAACTTATCGACCGTACCGGGTCGGAGCCGATTTTGATGATTTTCACATAGTTCAGACCAGATGCCGGAGCGGTTTCGTCAATACGAAAAGGAGCCGTGGCATTCCAGAGGTCTGCGAATAATACCTGTTGATAATTATTGTGTGCTTTATATACCGGATGAAGAGCAAGCACTAGTTACTGTTATTCGAGTAATGTATGGTGGCAGAGATATAGATATGCAGTTGAAGGAATGTACGAAAATGTAATGAGGGGCGATAGATACTGAGTCATTTGGTTTGTGAAGAATTGAACGAATGCTCAGAGCCGTCAGACCAATATTTTGGAAGTCCCAATGACAATCATTCCTAAAGGTGGATTCCAATAAATTCATATGTGGGGACAATAGTTTGAAAATCAAGGTATCAGACAGGACATTTGCCGAAGTGGAAGCCATGCCGGGATTCAAATACGAACGACCCGTAAAGCAGAGTGCATTCCTGAGATGGCTGATGAAAACTCTATCAGCAGGTGAGCTTAAGTCGACGCATTTTACTTACCGCAATATAGGCATGGAACGCCTGAAGCAGGGCGAACCCTGCCTTGTTCTGATGAATCATTCAGCCTTTATTGATCTCAAAATGGCAGCGACGATCCTGTATCCAAGACCTTTTCATATAGTCACGACAGTGGACGGCTTTGTTGGAAAGAATTCTCTTATGAGGCATCTTGGCTGCATTCCGGCAAGAAAATTCATCACTGACACGGAGATGGTGTCAGATATTTATAATGCACTTCATAAACTGAACAGTTCAGTACTGATGTATCCGGAGGCGAGCTATAGTTTTGACGGGACTGCGACACCACTTCCCAAAAGTGTCGGTAAGGCTCTGAAACTGTTCCACGTCCCTGTGGTCATGATTAGGACCTACGGTGCTTTCCTGCATGATCCGCTTTATAACGGGCTGCGACCGCGCAAGGTCAATGTCTCTGCAGATGTAACATATCTTCTGTCAGCAGAAGAGGTTCACGATAAAACCGTGGATGAACTCAATCAGATACTGAAGGATAATTTCACATTTGATAGTTTTGAATGGCAACGGGAAAACCACGTCCGGGTGAATGAGCCGTTCAGGGCTGAAGGACTTGAACGTGTGCTATATAAGTGTCCGGAATGCCTGACCGAAGGGAAAATGGTCTCTTCAGGGACACATATCAGATGTGCTGCCTGTGGAGCGGATTTTGAACTGACGGAGTACGGCGAAATAAGGCGGTCTGATGTTTTGAATAAAATCAAAAAGAATGATTCCGGGCAGAAAGAAAGAATTCCTGAATTCCACAGCATTCCGGACTGGTATGCGTGGGAGAGAGTGAGTGTAGATCTTGAACTGAAAACCGGGAACTATTTCATGAGGGCTCCGGTGCGAAATCTGACATTGGTCAATACAGACGCGATCTATCATGTCGGAAGCGGTGTCCTGACACACGATAAGGACGGATTCAGACTGGAGGGGTGCGCCGGAGCGTTACATTATATACAGTCAGCACTTGCTTCCTACAGCGTGTATGCTGATTATTTCTGGTATGAAATTGGCGATATGATCTGCATAGGAACACCACAAATGCAGTTCTACTGCTTTCCGGAGAACACTGAGGTCAATGTGGCAAAACTAAGACTTGCAGCAGAAGAACTGTATAAGATGAAGGCAAAGAGAGCAGAGAGCCAATGACCATTTATAAATAGAAAACAAATGTGTACGATGCGTCCTTTTCTGATTGTGTTTCGTATAAATACTCAGAGGAACTTACAGAGGAAGAGCTTGAAGAAACCGACGGTGGGAAAACCCGAAATTTCTATGCTCATGGATGTCCTTTTTGCAACTTCATGGTCAGGGGCAGACAGAAAACATTGGGGTATTATTCATAATGAGAGATAAATCCAGAATAAATACAGTTCTTCTTACTATGATCCTGGCGGTACTGTGTTTTTGTGCAGTGATTCTGGCTTACAAGGCACAGCCCGGGCAAAACAAGTTGTCGGCGAAAGATACCAGCTCGCCATATGATGATGCTCAGTATTGCTATGAGCAGGTGCGCGAAAGAACAGATTTTGTGCCGGAAATAGCTTTGTGTTTCCTGCACTACTTTGATACAATGCACCATTTTCTGCCGTCGGCGAGCTTTCGTTAACTAGCAGGGTATCGCTAACGAGCAATAATGCTGATTAGTTTTCGGTGCCTGCTTGAATTTATGCTCCCTTTTTCTGGAACAGTATTGGTATCCACACCGTTTATCGCAATAAAATGGGACAAGAATTCT
>JAQWCI010000149.1 GCA_028706005.1 Lachnospiraceae bacterium | reverse complement strand
TGAAGGCCACGGAAGGCGTGGATTACGTCTGCAATGAGGCGGCGTGGGGCTCAGTTCCGCGCTCAATCGAAATGCCGCTGGTGTATGAAGCCAACAACATACGCGGCACGCTCAATATGATGGAAGCATCCAGACAGAATGGTGTAAAGAAATTTGTCTACGCCTCAAGTTCATCGGTCTATGGAGATTCGACAAAACTACCCAAACAGGAGGGCAACGAGGGAGAGCTTCTCTCGCCTTACGCGCTCACAAAGCGCACTGATGAGGAGTACGGAAAACTCTACAAGAAACTATACGGACTTGATACATACGGGCTCCGCTATTTCAACGTGTTCGGAAGAAGACAGGATCCTAACGGCGCATACGCCGCGGTAATACCAAAATTTCTCAAACAGCTCATGGTCGGCGAACGCCCCACGATAAACGGTGACGGACACCAGAGCCGCGACTTCACATACATCGACAATGTCATAGAAGGAAACTTAAGAGCCTGCCTTGCATCAGGTGATGCGGCCGGAACGGCCTACAACATAGGGGCCGGCGGAAGACAGTACCTCATCGATGTTTACAATGACCTGTGCGATGCACTCGGCGTGAAGACCGAGCCTGTATTCGGACCTGACAGGAAGGGCGACATCAGGGACTCCAATGCCGATATTTCAAAGGCAAGAAAGAACCTCGGTTATGACCCATCTTATGATTTCAAGGCCGGGATTGCTCTTGCAATCGACTGGTACAAAGAGAATTTATGAACATAACGATACGATTAGATGATGTTACCCCGGGCATGGACCGGGGTAAATTCATACAATTCAAAAAGCTTCTTGACAATGCAGGTGTGAAGCCACTTATCGGTGTCGTGCCTGACAACCGCGACAGCATGCTTAATATTGACAGCGATGAAGCAGCATTCTGGGATGAGGTGAACGACCTTAAGAGTGAGGGCTGGA
Source organism: Lachnospiraceae bacterium (assembly GCA_028706005.1). Taxonomy (GTDB): domain Bacteria; phylum Bacillota; class Clostridia; order Lachnospirales; family Lachnospiraceae; genus CAG-791. Next base: position 4,906 of record JAQWCI010000149.1, on the reverse strand, counting down.
CAGTCGCGATGCACGGTCTTCATCATGTCTATTCGACGAAGAGCGGAGGCCTTTTCCCGCTGAATCACCTCTCGGAATTTGCGGGCAGACCGTATGAGGAACAGGCCAGCGACATCGCCGAAGGCAGAAGGATTCTTGAGGAAGTCCACGGGATCAGCACTGATATTTTCATGGCACCGGCGCACTCGTATGACAGGAATACTCTCAGAGCGCTCAGGCAAAACAAATTCAGCAGGATCACTGACGGTTTTGGGACTGATCCTTATGAGTATGAGGGAATGACATTCTACCCGATATCAGAGAACCGCAATTCATGCCTCGATAAGCTGAGCGGATGGACAACATTCGTGATTCATCTCAACACCATGACCGATGGCGAATTCAAGTGGTATGAAGAACTTTTTGCAAAGTCATCGACACCGGCATCAGGCTCGAGAGGCGGTCACACAGCAATAAGATCATATTCTGATTATCTCATGCAGCCTGCGGCACCGCGCGGTTTCTCAGGGCATGTGAGAGAATATCTGCTGGCATCAGCCAAGAGATGCATCGTGGCAAGGCGTGCTGCAAGTATAGATAAAGTCAGAGACTCGAACATATGAGGTCACAAATGTCTGATAACAAATCGGCAACAACAAGCGTAAACAAACCAACACATGTCCTTCACGTTCTCGGTGTCCTCAACATGGGCGGAGCAGAGAGCCGTATCATGGATATCTACAGGAACATCGACAGAAACGTCATTCAGTTTGATTTCCTTGTTCACACAAAAGCATCCGTTCCCGGCAATAAAGTGCCGACATCAGAAGAACTTATGGAGGTGCGCCCGGCAGACTATTACGATGCCGAGGTCAGGAGTCTGGGCGGTCACATATATGCTCTGCCGCGTTTCACAGGGACAAATGGAATAGAATACAAGAAGGCGGCCAGACAGTTTTTTGCGCTTCACCATGAGGCAGCTGTAATTGAGGCTCACATGACAAGCATGGCCGGAATCTATCTCCCGATTGCAAAACAATATGGCAATCCTGTGACGATAGCGCATGTGAGGAGCGCCGGAGTTGATCCGGGAATCAGAGGAGTGGTCACAAAGATATTGAGGTCACGCCTTCCCGAGTGTGCGGACGAACTTGTTGCCTGTTCAAAACTTGCCGGCGAGGCGGTATATGGCAAGAATCTCATGGAATCCGGCAGAGTCAGGATTATTCCAAACGCCATAGATCTCGAGGCACTGCGCTTTGACGGCGATGTCAGAAAGAAGACAAGGACCGCGCTCGGAATACCGGAGGACGCTTTCGTGATCGGGCATGTAGGCCGCTTTGATGAGATGAAGAATCAGAAATTCCTTGTCGACACATTGAAAGAAATTAATGACCCGCGCTGCCGCCTTTTGATGGTAGGGACCGGAGTGCTGAAAGATACGGTTGAGAAACAGCTTGCAGATTACGGGCTTTCAGACCAGGCAATATTCGCAGGGCAATGCGAGGCAAAACATACGCACGAGCTATATCAGGCGATGGACGCATTTGTTTTCCCATCCCTCTATGAAGGGCTTCCGGGGACAGTTATCGAGGCGCAGGCAGCAGGACTCCCGTGCTTTATTTCTGACGCGGTCACCAGTGAAGTGGCGGTGACAGAACTTGTGAAAATGCTCTCGCTGGGGGACGCGTCGAAGTGGGTTGACGGGGTAAAAGATTGCATCAATAACAGCACGGACAGACCAAGAGCAGAGAGCTCGGACAGGGCTATCAGCGAACTGAAAGGGGCCGGTTTCAGCGTAAGGGATCAGGCCGCGAAGCTGACTGAATGGTACCTGAAACTTGCCGGCCGGGAATAGACACACATGGCATGTGAAACGGGATAGAGAAGTGTGTAACTGATGCGAAGAAACAAATTATGAAGGTTCAATAATGCAGCAAATAAAGAGCATAGCATTTCATCTGAATTGTCTTTGTCAGGGCGGCGCCGAGAGAGTCGTATCGACGCTTGCCAATAGTTTTGCCGAAAAAGGGCTGAAGGTCTATGTCACGACTGAGTGGCGCGACGAGGACGAATTCGTTCTCGACGAGAGAGTGGAGCGCGTCGACGTAGGACTTTGCGCAGAGGACAAGAATAAGAACAGGGCTGCTAAATTCATGCTGAGGATAAGACACCTCAGGGAATTCCTTAAGAAAGAAAAGCCTGACGTGCTGGTCGCTTTTACGCACAGGCCAAACTACAGGGCACTCACTGCAGCGCGCGGGACAGGCGTTCCGACGGTGATAGCGGTGAGGATAAATCCTGTCGGCTGGTACGACCACTGGGATGATAAGATTCAGATACCGCTGCTGTTCCCGAAAGCTGCGGGAGCAGTTTTCCAGACGAAAGAGCAGAGAGATTTCTTCAGGCCATACCTGCAGGACAATTCGCGCATCATCATAAATCCTGTAAATCAGAAGTACATCGACGCAGTTCCGCCTTCATATGAAGGCCGGGCAAAACTTGTCGTCCAGTCATCAAGACTGGTAGATTTCAAGAACCAGCCGATGCTGCTCCGCGCATTCATAAAGGTCCATTCAAAACATCCTGATTATAAGCTCAGGATCTACGGCCCTGACTCAAAGGACGGCACGAAGGCAAAACTCGAGAAGATAATAAGTGACAACTCGGCGCAGGATTATATCGAGCTTAGCGGCGCGAGCATGCAGCTCGAAAAGGACATGACCGGAGCGCAGATATTTGTTTTGTCTTCTGACTATGAAGGCATGCCGAACGTCCTGATGGAAGCGATGGCGATGGGACTGCCATGTGTCGCGACGGATTGCCCACCTGGAGCCCCGCGAGAGTTGATAAAGGACGGAGAGAACGGACTGCTCGTTCCGGTCGGCGACGAGACGGCGATGGCTGATGCCATAGACCGCTATATTGAAAACGATGAGCTCAGAAAGAAATGCGGCACTAACGCGAGGAAGATAAAGGATATAGCGGGCACAGAAGTGATCAGCGACCAGTGGCTTGAATATTTAAATGAAGTCGTAAGCCGCAGCGCGGTGAAACGAGCGAAGTCCTGAAACCGGGAATGACAGTTGAGTTGATTTATCCGTGAACAATCAAACAGTAACCATTAACACAAAGGATGTAAATGAAGAAACTTTTATTGATGGTCCCGATGCTTCACCAGGGAGGATTTGAAAGGGTCTGCGTAAAGACCGCAAGAGTCCTTGAAGGTAAGTGGGACGTGACAATACTCATATTTTCCGACAAGGATATAAATTATGACGTGACAGGACTTCGCGTCATAAATATTGATGTGCCCGCGGCAGGCAATGCGGCAGGCAGGGTCATGAACCTTCCAAGGAGAATTGCAAAAGTCAGAGCAATCAAGAAGAAAGAGAAGTTCGATATAGCATATAGCTTTGGCTCGAGCGCGAATCTCGTAAATGTTTTCTCGAGAGAAGGGGAGAAGGTAGTCACAGGACTTCGCTGCCAGACAGATCTTGAGAGCCCGAACCAGGTGCGCTTATTCTGCCGCCGCTCAGATGAAGTCTTGTCATGTTCAAGAGAAATCGTGCGTCAGCTCGAAAGAGACTTTTCATATAAACGCTCGGAATACATTTATAATCCGCTGGATGTCGATGATATCCGCGCTAAATCCGCAGAGATGGAGAAAGAAAAAGGCACATCTGATGCCGGGAAGGCACATGATGGCCGCCTCATTTTCGGCATGGGGCGAGACGACAGGATCAAAGGATTCTGGCACCTCATCAAGGCATTCAGTCTTGTGAAGAAGGAAATTCCGGACGCGCGCCTTAACATCATGGGAGCAGGTAGTTTTGACGGAGCAAAGAAACTGGCATCGGACCTTGGAATTGCAGACTCGGTTTCATTTCCGGGCGTTCAAAAGAACCCGTTTCCTTATCTTGCAGAGTGCGATCTGTTCGTGCTTCCGTCGAATCATGAAGGCTTCCCGAACGCGCTGCTCGAAGCAATGGCACTGTCAAAACCTGTGGTAGCAGCTGACTGCAAAACCGGTCCGAGAGAAATCGTGCTCTCAGACGATGAATATGAGAATCTCATAAACGCCAGACCTGATGGCTCATCTGTAAGTGATATAACGGAGGGAACATACGGCGTTCTGGTGCCTGATATGTGCGAAGAGCCTGACTATGAGGCGGCGAATATTACTGATGAAGACAGAAAGCTGGCGGCCGCGATAATTGCGATGCTGAGCGATGACAGGAAGCGCGCGCATTACGCTGAGAAATCGGGAGAGAGAGCGGCGGCTTATTCGCCGGCGTGTTACGCTGACAGCATCAGTGATATACTTGACGGAATACTATAGTCAGAGGGATAAATCTTCTGTTGATGCGGAGCAATCCGTAATCTGTTGTCAGATATCAATTATAAGGAGTTTTGCCTATGTGCGGCATCTGTGGGTATATCAGCACAAACATAATAAGCAGGGAACAACTGACGGTGATGAACGACAGCATGTTCCACAGGGGACCCGACGATTCAGGTGTGGAGCTTTATGATGCGGGTTCAGGATTCACGGTGGGACTTGCACAGCGAAGGCTGTCAATTCTTGACCTCTCGCCGCTCGGGCATCAGCCTATGGATTCTGAAGGCGGCAGGCTCTCCATCGTTTATAACGGCGAAATCTATAATTTCGGTGAGATCAGGAAAGAGCTTTCGGATTATCCTTTCAAATCGACCTGCGATACGGAAGTCATTCTTGCGGCGTATCTTAAATGGGGCGAAAAGTGCCTCGACAAAATGGACGGCATGTTCGCACTTGCCATCTATGACCGCGAGAAGAAGGAAATCTTTTTCGCACGCGACCGCATAGGCAAGAAGCCACTTTACTACTGGCTCTGCGGGGACACACTTGTTTTCGCGTCTGAGCTCAAACCAATAATGCTGTGCC
>JAQWCI010000148.1 GCA_028706005.1 Lachnospiraceae bacterium | reverse complement strand
AATTCGATGTATCGCCGCGTTTCACGGGTAAGCGAGTTAAAGGTCGCCTTACCGAACTTGTATCTTTACCCGCGAATTCGATGCCTCGCCCAGTTTCACGGGTAAGCCGGTCGCAGATAGCCTTACCGAACTCGCTTCTTTACCCGCGAATTCGATGCCTCGCCCAGTTTCACGGGTAAGCGAGTTAAAGAACGCCTTACCGAACTTGCTTCCTTACCCGCGAATTCGATGCCTCGCCCCGTTTCACGGGTAAGCCGGCCGCAGATAGCCTTGCCGAACCAACCACTGCTTTTTCAAGTCTTAAGCAATCACGAACAACCAATAAACAGTTCAAAATATACGCTTTTGGAGGATACCACATATGAGCAACATAAAAGAAGCATTCAATCACGGCAAAGCATTTATCCCGTTCATCACCTGCGGTTTCCCTGATCTTGAGACGACAGGTAAAGTCGTCCGCGCAGCTGCGGCAAACGGCGCCGATCTCATTGAGCTCGGCATCCCGTTCTCTGACCCCACGGCTGAAGGGCCTGTCATCCAGGGTGCCAACCTGAAGGCACTCGAAGGCGGTGTTACGACCGACATCATTTTCGATTTTGTCCGTGAGCTGCGGAAAGACGTGCACATACCAATGGTCTTCATGACGTACGCAAATGTCGTGTATCACTACGGTTCTGAGAAGTTCATTTCCACCTGCAGTGAAATCGGAATCGACGGCCTGATCCTGCCCGACGTCCCCTTTGAAGAAAAGGATGAATTCGACCCGATCTGCAGGAAATACGGTGTTGATCTTATCTCGATGATCGCGCCCACGTCAGAAGACAGGATTGCCATGATTGCGCGCGAAGCGACAGGATTCATCTACGTGGTCTCATCTCTGGGCGTGACCGGTGAACGCACATCAATCAAAACAAATGTCGCCCCCATAATCGCCAGAATCCGTTCCGTCACTGACGTTCCCTGCGCTATCGGCTTCGGCATCTCGACTCCCGAACAGGCGCAGCAAATGGCCTCAATCTCTGACGGCGCAATCGTCGGCTCCGCAATCATCCGCATCATCGAAAAAAACGGGACCGGCTCAGCCGATCCCGTTGGTGAATATGTGAAATCCATGAAAACTGCCTGTGATGAATAAAAACGCAGTGAGAACGTGCCCTAAACTGACATACTCTAACGAGCACATAAATCTGGCTTCTCTCTACCCAGAGGTTGGCGCGGAGCGCCAACCTCTTATGTGAAAGTGGAATTAGCCATGTACATATGTAATCAGCTTTCTGTTTTCCACTTTCACATTGCGAGCTCCGGCTTCAGCCCCGTGTACAGCTGGTAATATCTGCCTTTCTCAGCAATCAGTTCGTCATGAGTACCCTTCTCTACGATACGGCCCTGCTCCAGAACAACGATAACATCGCTGTTGCGTATTGTGGAGAGGCGATGAGCTATGACAAATGTGGTGCGTCCGCTCATCAGCTTGTCCATGCCTTCCTGAACCATCTTCTCAGTTCTTGTATCGATCGACGAAGTCGCTTCATCGAGGATCAGCGCCGGCGGATCGGCAATCGCAGCCCTTGCGATTGCAAGCAGCTGTCTCTGACCCTGCGAAAGGTTAGCGCCATCCCCTGTCAACCTGGTGTCATATCCCTCAGGAAGCCTCTTTATGAAACCATCCGCATTCGCCAGTTTTGCCGCAGCGACCACTTCTTCATCAGTCGCATCAAGTTTGCCAAAACGAATGTTGTCCGCGACTGTTCCCGTGAACAGATGCGTGTCCTGCAGCACCATGCCGAGTGAGCCGCGAAGATCAGCCTTCCTGATCTTGTTTATATTAATGTTATCGTAGCGGATCTTTCCATCCTGTATGTCATAAAACCTGTTGATCATATTGGTAATAGTAGTTTTGCCGGCTCCGGTCGAACCGACTAGGGCGACCTTCTGACCCGGGAGCGCATGAAGCACGATATTGTGGAGAATGATCTTGTCATCGTTATAACCAAAGTCGACGTCGTTGAAAGTGATGTCCCCTTCGAGAGGTTGATACGTCGTCGTATTCTCAGACTTATGGTAATGCTTCCATGCCCAGTGCCCGGTGTGATGATCAGCTTCTACTATCTCACCCTGCTCATTCTTGACCGAATTCACAAGGGTAACATAACCATCATCAACTTCAGGCTGCTCATCGAGCAGCGCAAAAACACGATTTGCCCCGGCAAGCGCCATGATTATCGAGTTCACCTGCATACTCACCTGGTTGATAGGCATTCCGAAATTCTTGTTGAAAGTCAGGAAACTTGCGAGCGATCCGACCGTAAATCCAAGTCCCGCATTAAGCGCGATTGCGGAACCCACGATTGCACAGAGGACATAGCTCACGTTTCCGAGCTGAGAATTAATAGGACCCAGAATATTTGAGAACGCGTTTGCTTTGTACGCGCTCTGGTATAGCTCCTCATTCAGTTTATCGAATTCATCGACGCATTCCTGCTCGTGATTGAAGACCTTGACGACCTTCTCGCCGGTCATCGTTTCCTCGATAAAACCATTGATCTTTCCGAGATTCTTCTGCTGCGCGATAAAGTTCTTGCCCGAAATTTTTGTCGCCATGCTCGACGCGAACAACATAACCACGACCATCGCTACTGACACCAATGTCAGCGGAACACTAAGAACTATCATCATGCAGAATATCGAAACAATAGTGATTGCAGAGTTCATGAGCTGCGGTATGGACTGGCTGATCATCTGTCTCAAAGTATCAATATCATTCGTGTAAATCGACATTATGTCGCCATGCGAATGCGTGTCAAAATACTTGATTGGCAGTTTCTCCATATGCTCAAAAAGTTCGCAGCGCATCCTGTTCAGTGTGCCCTGGCTGACGTAGACCATTATTCTGGCCTGGGCAAATGCTGCCCCGATACCGATTGCATAGAAAACAGCCACTTTTGCCATCGCCGCAAGGAGAGGCCCGTAGTTTACCGCGCTTCCGGCGTCATGCTGCTCCTTCAGAGGCGTGATATACGAATCTATGAGTGTTTTGGTGAACATTGTTCCCTGAACATTTGCTATTACTGACACAAAAATGCAGACCGTCACAAGGATCATCTGGATCTTATAGTATTTGAGTACATAGCCCATTATTCTCCTGAAAACTTTTCCGGGATTTTTGACCTTTGGGTGCGGCTGGCCTCTCATGCCTCTGCCGCCCGGACCCGGCTTGACTTCTCTTACTTTTTCTTCTGCCATATTGCTTATTTCCTCCGTACATCTCACTGCGGCTTATCGAAGTCCGCATCTGCTCCTGCACCTGTCTGAGATTCGTAGACCTCACGATAAATCTCATTAGTTGCCATGAGTTCATCATGTGTTCCGATCCCATTGACCGTTCCATTGTCCATGACTATGATCCTGTCGCAATCCTTAACGCTCGATATTCTCTGAGCGATCATTATCCTTGTCATGTCCGGAAGCTCGTTTCTGAATGCCGCCCTTATTTTCGCATCTGTCGCTGTATCCACAGCACTCGTCGAATCGTCGAGGATCAGCACTTTCGGCTTCTTGAGCAGTGCTCTGGCGATACAAAGTCTTTGCTTCTGTCCGCCCGAAACATTTGTTCCGCCCTGTTCAATGTATGTGTCGTAGCCCTTCGGCATATTGTTTATGAATTCGTCCGCGCATGCAATTCTGCAGGCTGCACGGCACTCTTCTTCTGTCGCGTTCTTGTTGCCCCAGCGCAGATTATCGAGTATTGTTCCTGAGAACAGCACGTTCTGCTGGAGCACCACCGAAACGCTGTCCCTGAGCACTGTCATGTCGTACTTTCTCACATCCAGACCACCGACACTCACGCTCCCGGCGGTGACATCGTAGAGCCTGCTTATCAGATTCACGAGGCTCGACTTGGCCGATCCCGTCGCTCCTATCAGTCCTATATTCTCGCCCGATTTTATGTCTATGTTGATATCTTTCAGCACCGGCTCTTTGGATTCCGCGTTGTATGCAAAGTCTGCATGGTCAAAACAAACGCTTCCGTCCTTAACTTCCATTACCGGGTTCTCAGGATTGGTGAGTGTACTCTTCTCATTGATTACATCAGTGATTCGCTTTGCGCTCGCCTGTGACATCGTTATCATGACGAAGACCATAGCGACCATCATGAGGCTCATCAGAATATTCATGCAATATGTGAGAAGGCTCATGAGCGCGCCCGTCGTCAGTGCATCTGAAACTATCATGTGTGCGCCGAACCAGCTGATCAGAAGTATGCACGCGTATACAGTTCCCATCATGATGGGCTGCACGCCAGTGACCTTGAGCTCTGCCTTGCAAAACATAAGATAAATGTTCGCTGCGGCTTTCTGGAATTTGTTTATTTCATGATCTTCGCGGACATAAGCTTTGACGACTCTTATTGCGGAAACATTCTCCTGAACGCTCTCATTGAGGTCATCATATTTCTCAAAGACCTGCTTGAAGTATCTCGTCGTGCTGCTCATCAAAAGGCCGATGACTATCACCAGTAAAATCACGGCGACCAGATATATACTTGCAATCTGAGGACTCAAAACAAATGACATTATCATTGCAATTATCATCGACATCGGAGCTCTTACTGCCATCCTCAGTATCATCTGATACGCGTTCTGCATATTCGTCGCATCAGTCGTGAGTCTTGTGACAAGGCTCGACGGTGAAAACTTGTCGATATTTGCGAATGAATAAGTCTGGATATTATCGTGCATGGCCTTTCTGAGATTTCTTGCAAAACCCGCAGAAGCCTTAGCGCCGCAGAAGCCGCCCATGATTCCAAAGAACAGACCGAATACCGCGACAAGCAACATGATTCCACCTGTTTTGACAATAAAGCTCATGTCACTCCCATAAATTCCTTCATCTACCATCCTGCCCATCAATATGGGGATGATCATTTCGCAGATTACCTCTCCTACCATCCACACCGGCGTCAATATCGACACCAGCTTGAATTCGCGGATCTGCGCCGCTAATGTTTTGATCATAAATCCTTACTCCTCCTTGACAGAGCGATCTTTGCTCCGTCTTCTGTTGCTGCATTAACCCTCACATTTGCTGCAGATTCAGCTTCCCTCGCCAGATTCCTGTAGACCTTTGTAAGCAGGACATTTAATTCCTTCACTTCTTCAGCTGTGAAGCCGCGTATGATGTTTCTGTCTGTCTCAGCGTGCCGCTCTCTCTTCGTCCTCAGGATAAGTTTTGCCTGTTCAGTAAGCGTAATCACCTTATACTTGCGATTATCCGGATCAGGCACTTGTATTATAAGACCCTTGTCCTCCATTCTTGACAGGAGGCCAACCATGGTCGGGTGCTTGACTTGTGTTGCCTCACAAATCTCCTTCTGAGAGATCTTGTGATCGCCATTCTTCGTTATGTAGAACAGAACAGCCATCTGTGAGAAAGTTATGCCATCCTCGCCGAGCTGCTCGTTGGCAAGCCTCATAAACACCCCGTTTATCTGCTTGAATTTGTAACCAAGAGGAGCATCTTCAAAATTATGTTCATTCTCATCAGTATCCAAACCCGCCTCCTTTATGAACAATATGTATGATAAGTAGCATGCTACTTATTGTCAAGTATTTTTTGATCAGCTGACTATTGACTGTTGAGTTGCTTGTGCGACGATTCATTTATTTCTATGCCGCGGCGTGGATTCCTGCCACTCGCGAGACCTGACTCCTCCCGCAAGACTCCGGCTGCCGAAACTTAGCACGGAAGCAAGTTTAAGAGCTTGGTGCTAAGATTTACGCGAAATCTAGCTCCGCCCGGGAGGTCTCGGCGGCCGAAACTTAGCATGAAAGCAAGTTTAAGGGCTTGGTGCTAAGATTTCGCAAGATTGCGGCAGACGCCAGGGCGTACA
>JAQWCI010000147.1 GCA_028706005.1 Lachnospiraceae bacterium | reverse complement strand
TTGTGCGTTCCGCGCTCCATTACTTTGCCTTTGTCCAACACCAGTATCTCATCACAGTCACGAATGGTAGACAGTCTGTGAGCCACCATAATACACGTTATCCCTCTGTCTTTGATTGCTTTTACTACCTCATACTCAGTTTTTGCATCGAGAGCGCTGGTCGCCTCATCGAGGATTATCATAGTCGGATCCTGGGCAAGGACTCTTGCAATTTCAAGCCTCTGACGCTGTCCGCCCGAAAAATCACGTCCGCCTTCGAGTATTTTTTAATTATAACCGCCCTGCCTCTGCATTATGTCTGAATGTATCTGCGCATCACGCGCAGCAAGTATCATTTCAAAATCCTCTATTGAGGAATCCCACATCTTAATGTTGTTCGCAATTGTATCTTCAAATAGAATGATGTCCTGATCAACAACAGCAAGTGACCCTCTGAAAACACTGCGGTCAATATCAAGAGCAGGTCGTCCGTCAAACAGAATATCACCGCTCCATGGCTGATAAAGACCTAATACAAGTTTTGAAAGTGTGGATTTCCCACATCCTGATTCACCGACAAGCGCCACATGAGTCCCTGGCTCCAGCGTAAGATTGAAGTCTTTAATGAAAGGGTCATCGAGTTTTGAATACCCGAATGTCACATTCTTCATTTCGATCTTTCCGGAAAGCTTCTTATACTCTTCCTGGTCACTGACGACCTCGATATTTCTGCATGTCACATCATCCGGATATTCCATTACATCTTCGACACGTTCCATCTCTGTGCGCATTTCCTGAATAGTCTGTCCGGCTGATATCAGTGTTGTTGCAGGCGACTCAAATGAGGACATGAAACCCTGAAAGGCCGTTATCATACCAATTGTGAATTCTCCCTGCATTGTAAGCCATATTCCAGTGAGCAATATGAACGCCGATGCCAGAGACGATACAAGTGAAGGTATAAGTCCCAGGTATTGATCAATTCTGGCATAACGCACCTGTTGTGTATTCACATTGGCCTGATAACCGCTCCAATGATCAAAGAAACCGTTCTCAGCGCCACTTGCCTTTATTGTCTCGATCATTTCAATTCCGGACACCGTAGCGCTCGCAAGTTTTCCGGAATCACGCATCTGCACACGAGTGATGTTTATCCTCTTTTTTGAAATTATCCTTGCAACTGTCAGATTTATGACTATCGATACCAGACCTATGATAGTAAAAGGCACACTGTACCGCACCATGACTACCAGATAAACGACCATCATGATCGAATTCAGCGCTAAAGGAGCAAGTGTATTAACTATAGTATTTGCAATGCCTGCATTAGTCTCCTGGCGCTGTTGAATATCTCCTGCCATGCGCTGTGAAAAGAAATCCATCGGAAGACGAAGTACTTTCCAAAGATATGTTGAATTTCCAACCACGGCCATTTTTCCGTTTATCCGCAGCGTATATACTGTCTGGACCCATGACACGGCAAGTTCTATAAGTGAAAATCCTGTCAACGCCAAAAGGAACGGGGTTACCCAATCCGGGTTCTCTCCTGTCAGAAGTCTGTCTATGAATATACGCGAAAATCCGGGGCTTATTACTCCCATGAGTGAAGATATTACACCGGTGAGCACTACGAACACAAATGATCCCCCGGCACCCTTCAGCCGTTTCCTTACAAAGCTTGCTATGCTCTGAGGTCTGCCACTCGGAACAAAGTCCTCAGTCGGGGAAAACATCAGGCAAATGCCGGTAAAACTCTCATCAAATGATTCCCTGGAAACAGTATAATTTCCTCTTCCCGGATCATTTATTACAGCCTTATCTCCCTTGAAACCGCATAACACAACAAAATGATTGAAATTCCAGTGTATTATGCATGGAAAAGACCCATGTTCGCGCAGACTTTCAGGCTCGAACCTGTATCCTTTCGCTTCAAGTCCATAGCTCCTTGCTGCCAGGAGTACATTTCTGGCGTTTGACCCATCACGTGAAACGCCGCAGTCAGCCCTGACCTGTTCCAGTGGTATCCATTTTTCATAATATGCCAGTATCATAGCCAGTGAAGCCGCTCCACATTCAAGTGCCTCCAGCTGCATAACGACCGGAACTTTGGCAACACCTTTTGTGACTGGCTTCTTCACCCTGTTCTTTTTTTGTTGCTGACTCCGTCTGGTCTGTCAGTCATGTTTTGCTCCGTCTTCATTCCTTTGTGCCTCAGTTAAAAACAAACGACATTGGAGATACAGATTCAGTTACTATAGAGGCCGCATAGCTGCCGTCATCTATATCTGCATCTGCCGATGCTGTATATACCCACGAGCCCTGATCCAGTCCGCCAAGGTGCATAAGATACTGGTCAGTATCATCCGGCAGCCGCGAAGGCTCACTCGATATTGTTTTGACGGTCGTTGTAACGTCACCGATCTTTATCGTCATCCCTGTCCTGACAGATTCCCCGTCCGCCTCCGAAATATAACACATTATCTTCCCGTCCTGACATACGGCAGCTCCGGTAACTGTAGTATCAAGTTTTCCAAATATGCCCCATGCACAGACACCCAGCAGCAATGCTATGATGCCGCCGAGGATAAGCCAGACTCCGGGATTTGCCACTCTTATATAATCGTTAAGCTGCTCAGGTGAAGAGAGACGTTCCATACTCTTTTCTCTGAATAGTGATTCCTTATTATCTTCCATCAATGACCTCCTTACCTGCCCTTGCGGATCCGGTTTGCTGCAATGCAAATACCGCTATGACCGCCCCTGCCGAAGCCACTATTGCCGCGACAAGTATCGTATAACTGACACCTATATTATCAATCAATAATCCACCAAGGACTGAAGAAAACACAGCCCCGAGAGATGACACAAGATTGAATCCCGACTGAGCCTTTACCGTATCTTCCTTTGCGACAGTGAGTTCTGCGTAATACACTATTGCGGGCGTATACAGCGCAAACGCAAAGAATTGGATTGCATAGGCCATAAACAGCATAATCATATTAGTGGCAAATAATGTAGCAAACCCCTTGACTCCAAACATGATAATTGAAAACATAAGCAGTGTCGAACACCTGAATTTTTTCGCCAGTCTGCTGAAAAAGATCATGCATGGCAATTCAAGTACGGCTGTCACTGCGCTGAGGTACCCCATTTCAGCACTTCCCCCACCGACATTCTCAACAATCATTATCATGAAATTGTTGAGCAGCGTCTGTTCGAAGAACAGCATCGCTGCGGCAAGCATCATCCAGATGAATTTCGGATTAAGTCTGATAAATTCTCTCAGAGTATGTCCTTTTGAAGTATCCTCTTTTCTCGAGCTTAATGAACCTCTCCTTCGGGCGATCATCATCATCAGGAAGAAAAGGGCTGATATTATTGCAATAGATACAGGAATACAATTCTCACTTATTTTCTCTACCATTGTTCCAAGTACACTGGCAAGGATCGCATAGCACAGAGATCCTACAGCTCTGCATATTCCGAAATTGACTTTGCTCTCACCGCTGCCCATTAGAAACTGCAGTGAGATTGAGAAACCTCCCGAGGCGTTCATCATTCCTGCCATTATCGCGTATAATACCGCAATCAACAGGCACTTCGTATCAGTCAGGCTGATCACTATCGCGCACACTGCCATAATGCCGAACAGTGCTGACAGGATCCTGACCACACTGAACTTTGATGATCTGTCTGCAAGATCTGCCAGAAATGGCTGTATGATAAGCGAGATGATATTGTCAGCCGCCAGGATAACACCTATCTCGGTGCTCGAATAACCGCGTATACTCAGATAAGTAGCGGCAAAACCTACGATCGCGCAGAAATCCATCCAGCTTAGTCCCTGTATGGCACTGTACTTAATGTTGTTCTTTATTTTCTCTTTATTCAAAGGATACCCCTCACATATGTTTTATACTTTTTACTTGTAATATATACTCAGTACCACGAACAGTACAACGTAAACATATCCGGGAATACAGACGAGTAATGCGTTCTTTATCACTTTTCTGTTTCTCACAGCCCATCCTGCAAAAATTCCACACAGGATTATCATTCCAAGTGTCATTACCACCGCCATGGATGAGCAAAGACCCGCCGACAGATTGACCAGCACCAGCAGCAGCCAGGCAAAACGTGTTTCTTCAACAGCTGTCCACAGGAATATCCAGATTACTGTCGGTATCAGAAGATTCACAAATATAGACTTACCCTGCCATGAGCGCATCATCAGAAATGTTTCCGGCGTGTATATTGAAACGTTTCCGAATATCTGAAAGATGGCTGTCAATATCATGAACACAGGAAGCAGTACTTTCTGTTTTCCTTCAAATATCTTCTTTTGAAAAAGCTGTCCCGCTACGCATGCATAAGCTATATCGCAGAGCGGTATAGCAAGAAGCGGCAGGATAGAGTGTGTGACATTTGCCGCATGGAGACCGGAAACACGAGCCAGATAAGCTATCCACATGGGAAACAGTGCAAGCGCATGCCTCACATCCAGTTTTGTCGATCCACCGGTGTACGGAAGAATACGGTACATCGTGCCCGTCTCGTCTGTGATTACAGATGAAGCTACATAATATGCGTCATCACCATCAAAAGTGAGATGGGTGAACGCCATATAAAGCTGAAATACAAGTATGGCCGCGAAAATTAACCACAACACGCAAACAATTATCCTGCTCTTCTGCCGATCCGTGTCTGATCCGGATAATCCGTTCACTGTAACAACACCGGATGGTCCGCCGCAGCGGACAACACCTATAATAACAAGTATTACCATGACCACAGAAAACAGCACACATAAAAGTCTGAAATCCCCGCCATAAGTAAAGAGGAGGATTGGCAGCGCCAGCACCTCAAAAACAGAAAACGTCAGCAGATACCCTGTAAGTATGAGTACCCCCGGCGTCCTCTTTTGTTTTGGAAGCAACGAACATGGAAGTGAACCGGCAAGGACCGGCACGACCACCATCCATATGAATAAAACGGCAAGTTTTATAAGTGAATTCATTCTATTTCGTTCTTCTTGTCTTCTTCATGGTATTCCTTTTCCGTATTCACGTTCCAGACATTACTGCGGTCGCTCGTTCCGGATAGGATGTCTTTTACAGCCTCAAAACTTGTGCACATGGAATGATCGATATTATTGTAACGATGCTGCCCGTTCCTGCCGACACAGAACAGATTCGGTATGGTGCACAAATAATCGCGCAGCTCGTCCATGTGATCATAAGTATCAAAATACGCGGGATAGGCTTTCTTCACGCGCTCAACATGAAAGTCTTCGACTTCATCAGGTGATTTGATGAGCCTGAGCTTCACCATTTCCGAGATACCGAACGCCGCAAAATCAGCGTCCTTCATATTCCACATCTCATCGCCTTCATTGCAGAAGTATTCAAGGCCCATCCACACAGTGTGCCCGAGATCCTTCACCATATACGGCGACCAGTTGTTGTATATCTGAAAACGTCCCATCTTCACAGAACGGTCATGCACATAGACCCAGTTGTCAGGAACGATATTTCCAACCGTCTTCATCTTTGTTCTGTTATCCAGATAAAGATGAGGGATAAGAACGCCCACGGTCATGTAATCACGATAAGGAAGACCTGCTGCTATGGCAGCCATATCCTTAGGAACATCATTCATTCCGCCGACAAGGTCCTTGATCGGCATAGATGATACAACTACATCGCAGGACATCTCATTTGTTTTCCTGTCCTGCTCGTATATGACTCCTGTCACAACGTCGTCAGAATTCTTCCTGACTCCCGTGACCTTCGCATTCATAATTATTGTGCCGCCGCGCTTCTTCACTTCTTCGGCGGTGACGTCCCAGAGCTCGCCGGGACCGAGCTTCGGATATGAGAATTCTTCTATGAGGGATGTCTCTACCTTTCGGTCTTTCTTGCCGAACT
>JAQWCI010000146.1 GCA_028706005.1 Lachnospiraceae bacterium | reverse complement strand
AAAATCGCTCAATTCAAGGTAATCCTTCTCGAGATCCGCAATAGATGTTTCGTCCTCTACAATTAAAACCTTTTTCTTTGTCATTTCAAATCCTCTCCTTGTTCTTCCGACGCTTTTCCTTCAACGCTGTCGTCTTCATTTGTTTTCTCGCGATATTTGCGCAGGACGAAGTGCATACATGTTCCATCGCCATCGCGGCTTGTAGCCCAGATGTAACCTCCGTGGTCCTCAATTATCTTCTTCACGATAGAAAGCCCTATACCGCTGCCTCCCTGTGCCGAGTTCCTCGAGGAGTCAGTCCGGTAGAACCTGTCAAAAATATTGGGCAGATCCCTGGCAGATATTCCGCGTCCGTTGTCCTCTATCTCCACTCTTATTGAATCCTGTTCGTCAAGGATACGGATCTCTATCTTCTTCTTGGACTTATCCATATATTTGACGCTGTTGCTGACAATATTGTTTATCACCCTCTTGATCTGCTCCGGATCCGCTATCACGAGAGTGTCAGGCGAAACAAGATTTGAGTAATTGAGTTCTATCCCGCGCGACTCCATATCCACCCCGATCTCGTCCACACAGTCACCAAAGTATTCAGTTACATTGATCTTGTGGAAGTTATATGGGATCTTGTCATTATCTATCTTGGAATATAAGGTAAGCTCATTTATGAGCCTGTCCATGTCATTTGACTTATTATAAATTGTCTGAAGATATTTCTGCTGTTTCTCAGGCGTATTCGCAACGCCATCCATTAAGCCTTCGACATACCCTTTGATGGATGTGATCGGTGTTTTCAAGTCATGCGATATATTCCTTATCAGCTCTTTGTTCTGATTTTCATGTTCCAGCTTTTCATCAGCTGACTCTTTGAGGCGGAGCCTCATATCCTCATAGTTTTTATAGAGATCTCCTATTTCGCCCTTCTGTTCCCTCGTGAGCATATATGTGAGATTCCCGTCACGCACGTTCTTCATGGCGACACTGAGCTTATCTATCGGTTCTACAACGCTCTTCTGCAGCCATTCAATGAGAAGAAGTGCTGTGATTATCAATACGCCGACTATCGCTATTATCATACTTGCAAGGAACTTTCTTGAGATCAGTGTCACTACTCCGGTGACAAGAAAAATTGTTCCCTTCCCGCCGTCCTCAAATTTAAAATTCAGCTGCCTGACTGTCTTCTCCATATTGTCAGCATAGAATACATAATTGCTGTCTCCTGCATCCTCAGTATAAGCAGGCAGTTGATCAAAGACGCTTTTTGCTGCTTTTTCATTTCCCGAATAATACAGTTCTCCATCTTTCCGAACAACGAGAAACGAATTCAGATCCGCAAGTTCGTCCGTGAAAGAAGAAAGATACGACGTATCCTCCAGTTTTGACTCGTCGCTCTTCCTGGTTTCGCACAGTTCATTATAAATTTTATCTGTCTTCTCCACATACGCCTGAATATTGCCAGTCAGGTCTTCATAATCGTGTAACTTGAGTGTTTCATCACCTGGCTGCAACATATAATTTCCTATCACAAAAAAGCTTATTGATGTCAGTACCAGCGGCACCATCAAAACAATTGTAAACGCAATGATCAGTCTCTTCTTAAATGTCATACAACGGCCTTTCTGATAAAACTTATTGTAACATAGATGCCCTGTTACGTTCACTTTCACAAATATATTATAACTTATGCAGCCAGGCTGATTAACAAAAAGCAGGACGCCCGTATGGACGCCCTGCTTTTATTTACATGTTCGAAATCAGATTCTGATTGCTAATGCGATTGGGCTCATCCAAAGTATCTGTCGTGAAGACCCTTGAATGCTCTGCCGTGGCGAGCTTCGTCTCTTGCCATCTCATGAACTGTATCATGGATTGCGTCGAGGTTAGCAGCCTTTGCTCTCTTAGCAAGATCTGTTTTGCCTGCTGTTGCGCCGTTCTCAGCTTCAATACGCATTTCGAGGTTCTTCTTTGTAGAATTCGTGAGAACTTCTCCGAGAAGCTCAGCAAATCTTGATGCATGATTAGCTTCTTCTGCAGCAGCCTTCTCATAATACATTCCGATTTCAGCATATCCTTCGCGATAAGCAACTCTTGCCATTGCAAGGTACATTCCAACTTCCGAGCACTCTCCGTTGAAGTTAGCACGAAGATCATTGAGGATATCCTCGCTTACACCCTTAGCTACACCGAGCTCATGCTCAGCTGCCCATGACATCTCGCCCTCTTCAACCTTTGTGAACTTGGAAGCCGGAGCTCCACACACGGGGCATTTCTCCGGTGCTGCATCGCCTTCATAAACATAACCGCAAACCTGACATACAAATTTCATAATGATACTCTCCTTTTATAATATGATGTGTGTTTTATATTGTCCGTCAAAACATGTTTTGACGAGTTGTTACCGTTATCGTTAAACCTTGCTCTTCTCAAGGCAGTCACTGCATAATCCATAAAAATATGTATTGAAGCCTGTGATCTTTCCGTCGAAATTCTCGGATGCTATTTCTCTGACTTTATCTATGCTCTTCATCTCGATGTCTTCAACACAACCGCATTCCGTGCAAACGAAATGGTTATGATTTGAAACATCTGCATCGAAGTGAACTGCACCATCACCAACCTCAACCGTCCTGATCATTCCTGTTTCCTTGAGGACTGATAAATTGCGGTATACCGTTCCGAGGCTAATATTGGGCTCTGTCTTTCTGACCGCCTCATATATCACATCGGCTGTAGGATGATCTTTACGGTCCTTGAGAAAATCATATATTGCATCTCTTTGTTTGCTGTGCTTAAGTGCCATGGCATCAACCTCGTCCTGAATTTCAGGATGACTGACATCTTGTTCTCCTATTGATCACGCCTGATTCATTTCTCTTCCTGTGTTTTCAATATCGATAACTGTTACTTTTATTAGTATACCAACTTTTACCAAAGTGTCAACACTTATTTTTGAGATTTTACAGTTTATATTTTTATAACAGATCTATAATTATTTCTTAATTGACTACTTGTTATATGTGTTGTATAACAGAGTCGTTAAAAGAAATGAGGAAGACCTGAAGGAAATAGATGAAAAAGTTCCGATGGCCGGTATGAACTCAAACAAATGATTTGTATATTTAAGGAGGAATGACTTATGTTTACACCTACACTTTACAGAAGAAATAATTATTATGACGATCCATTTGATATGTTTGACTATATGCTTCCGGCATTCTGGGATGGCAGTAATGAACTTGAGAAGAGTTTTTCAGGTTTCTCAACTGATATAAGCGAAAAAGACGGCAACTATGTTCTGGAAGCAGAAATGCCAGGGTTCAAGAAAGAAGACATAAACATTGAACTCAAGAATGAAGTCCTCACAATATCAGCTCAGCACACTGATGAAGAGAAAGACGACAAGAAAGACAAGAACTTCATCCGTAAGGAACGTCGCACTCAGTCATATGTAAGAAGTTTCCGTGTAAACAATATTACTACGGAAGATATAGATGCTTCTTATGAAAATGGTCTTCTTACCGTCAAATTCCCAAAGAGAGATCACCTTCCTGAACAGGAAGTCAAGAAGATTGAAGTCAAATGATCTGTTAATATCAACACCGGTACCGTGAAAACGGCACCGGTGTTTTTCTTTACTTTTATTTGTGTAGAGGTAATAATTGACAAGTAAATTAAATATTATTCATTTCAATAATGGAGAGTATGCAATGGAAAAAATTACAAGCTTTACAATCAACCACCTTCTTCTGGAACCGGGCATATATGTTTCACGCAAGGACAATTTTGGCGGACAGACAATAACCACATTTGATCTTAGAATGACCGCCCCAAATCGTGAGCCTGTCATGAACACTGCAGAGATGCATACCATTGAGCACCTGGGCGCTACATATCTGCGCAACAGCAAAGAATGGTCAGATCATGTCGCGTATTTCGGCCCGATGGGCTGCAGAACCGGTTTCTATCTGCTTCTTGCCGGAGATTATGAATCCAAAGATATTGTTCCTCTCATCACTTCAATGTACGAATTTATCCGTGACTTCAACGGTGAAGTGCCTGGTGCCGCTCCTTCAGACTGCGGCAATTACCTCGATCAGAATCTTGGTATGGCAAATTATCTTGCTAAGCGTTACCTTGATAAAACTCTATACAATATTGATGCAAAACATCTGATTTATCCAGAATAAATAATATGATATAAGGGTCAAAAGTACATTCTGCGTTTCTGCTTGCAGAAAAAGCAGAATGTGCTTGGGGCCCGTCCCACACTTGGAAGTAGCGATTTACACAGTAAATCAGCGGATTCCGAATGTGGGGAGAATTGCGGGAGTTTCGACATGAAGCACAGATTGCTTCATGTTGGGAACGGAGCAATTCGTATATCATTAGATAAAAAGATATTTTTGACACCTACATCATAATATGAAAGGTATGCTATATGAAAATTGGAATTATCGGTGCTATGGATGTGGAAGTCGCTGCATTGAAGGACAAAGTGCAGAACAGGAAATGTACTACATACTCAAGAATGGAATTTTGTGAAGGGTGTTTTGGCAAAACAGATGTTGTTATCGTTAAAAGCGGCGTGGGAAAAGTCAATGCCGGTCTCTGCGTTCAAATACTGGCTGACAGATTCGGGGTCACTCATATTATCAACACCGGCGTTGCCGGATCACTCAACAATGATATCAATATAGGCGATATTGTCGTTTCCGTTGACGCCATCTACCATGATGTAGATGCGACCATTTTCGGCTATGCTTACGGCGAGGTTCCGCAGCTCGGCGTGAAGTGTTTTCACGCTGATGACTCTTTGAGAAAAGAAGCGATGGCTGCCTGCAGAAAAGCAGATCCTGACATAAACGTGTTCGAAGGTATTGTAGCCAGCGGAGATCAGTTCATCAGTGACAGCAATAAAAAATCATGGATCAGGAAAACATTTGACGCCGACTGTTGCGAAATGGAAGGTGCCGCAATAGCACAGGCATCTTTTGTAAATCAGATTCCATTTGTCATCATCCGCGCAATCTCAGACAAAGCTGATGAAAGCGTTTCCGTTTCCTATGATGAATTCGAAGGGAAAGCTGCAATCCACTGCGCAGATCTTGTCAGCAGTATGATTGAAAACATGTAACTATATTTATACCTTGCGTCCTTTTATTAAAGCGCATCCTATCATAAGAACGATAGGATGCGCTTTAGTCATGGCAACAAAAAACTCAATCAAATCAAATTTGACTGAGTTAACAAAATGCCTAGAACTGGAATCGAACCAGTGACACAGGGATTTTCAGTCCCTTGCTCTACCGACTGAGCTATCTAGGCATATAAAAAATAGCGGGGACAGGATTTGAACCTGTGACCTCCGGGTTATGAGCCCGACGAGCTTCCAGACTGCTCTACCCCGCGATATAAGTGGTTGGGGATGGATTCGAACCATCGAAGCTATCAGCAGCAGATTTACAGTCTGTCCCCTTTGGCCACTCGGGAACCCAACCAGGCAAAAAGTATTAAATTGTAAAGCCGATGATCGGACTCGAACCGATAACCTGCTGATTACAGATCAGCTGCTCTGCCAATTGAGCCACATCGGCAATCTGAAACACCGTAAAGTTAGTTGAAAAATGGGGCCTACAGGGCTCGAACCTGTGACCCCCTGCTTGTAAGGCAGGTGCTCTCCCAGCTGAGCTAAGACCCCATAATCAAACGACCCGAGCGGGATTCGGACCCGCGACCTCCGCCGTGACAGGGCGGCGCTCTAACCAGCTGAGCCATCAGGCCGTACTATACTGAAGATATTGTACCTTCAAAACCGAATTAGAACAAGCCACATCTTGCAGATCTCTCTGCTTTATGCATTGGAAGAACTCTTTATCAAAGACTGAATTCCAAAGGTTGTGTTCTTTACAACCTCTCAAATCAAATCTTTGATTTGATTTGGATAAGCTTCCGACCGATTAGTACCTGTCA
>JAQWCI010000145.1 GCA_028706005.1 Lachnospiraceae bacterium | reverse complement strand
TGAAAAGCGCGGAATTCTCAAAGGCAAGGCCGAAGGAAAGGCTGAAGAGCGTACTCTTCTATGCCGGATCTTCAAATTGTCACGTGATGGCCTCAGTTACGCTGATATCGCAAAAGAAGTCGATATGTCTGAGAATGAGATCAAGAGTATTCTCGGATAGTAGTCCATCATGCCTGTGAACAGTAACGACTGTTCACAGGTTAATGTCAATAATTGCAGTAACATTTACGGAGAATTCATTATTTTTTTACAATCAGCGCATTATAAACGTCTCTTCTTGATATTCCTCTGTCAGCAGCGGCCTTCCTCATGGCTTCTTTGTGGGATTCGCCCTGAGCCTCGTACTTCGCGACATGTTCTTCGATCGACATGTTCTCGAATGACTCGCGTTTCTCCTGCTCCTTTACGGCCGGATCTGCGCCCTCAATGACAAGAACATACTCGCCACGCGGGTCATTTTCATCATAGAAAGCTTCCGCATCAGCTATTGTCGTCGGGACTGCTTCCTCAAATTTCTTCGTGAGTTCGCGGCAGACCGTAATCTTTCTTTCTTCTCCGAGTGCAGCTTCGAGTTCCTTCAATGTGTCTTTCAGGTGGTGCGGCGACTCATACAGAATAATAGTCCGTTCTTCATCAGTAAGGCTCTCCAGCACATGTTTTCTCTGCTTCTTGTCTACAGGCAGGAATCCCTCGAAAACAAATCTTCTCGCGCTCATTCCCGACATTGTGAGTGCCGTTATGAGTGCACAGGCCCCGGGGAGCGAAGTCACGCGGATTCCCTCTTCGATGCAGCGTCTTGCGAGCACCTCTCCGGGATCCGAGATTGCCGGAGTTCCGGCATCAGTCACACAGGCAATATTCTTACCCTCCCGCAATTGCCTTATCAGATCCTCAGCCTTCTCGAACTTGTTGTGCTCGTGATAGCTGGTCATCGGTGTCTTTATATCGAAATGATTGAGGAGCTTCAGCGTATTGCGCGTATCTTCCGCGGCGATAAGATCGACCGTCCTCAGCGTCTCGAGCACCCTCTCCGTGATGTCGCCCAGATTCCCTATCGGTGTCGCGCACAAGAATAATGTTCCTTCAATTTTAGTGTTTAGCTCGTCCATATTTACCCATCACAACGCAAAATCCACTCACAGCCCGCAAACTTGCGATCCTCAGCAAGCTTGCACACCATAAAAGCTGTGCTTTTATGGTGTTAGTAGCCATACACATCATATATCTCGTCCGTATATTTCCCAGGTGCCCTGTATACTATGAGAGGTTTCTCGACTGTCATTCCCGAGTTGCCGCCGCGCACGCTCTCTATGAGCACCATGTTAGGTTCTCTGTCCGCGAATGGGTAAACCATCCGCATTCTCTTTGGTTCGAGCCCGTTCTCATGAAGTTTCACGATTATTTCCGCAAGTCTGAACGGTCTGTGGACCAGATAGATCTTTCCGCCAGGTCTTAGCAGTTTTCCGGTTACCCGTGCCACATCCGCAAATGTGCAGGCTACCTCGTGGCGCGCCAGTGCTTTTGCCTCGTCCGGGTTCTTCAGCCCATGTGCATCTATCATATATGGTGGGTTTGATGTCACCACGTCGAAAGATGCGAGGTCAAAACATTTGTCAGCCTCGCAGATGTCGCCATCAACGATGTCTATCTTTTCTTCGAGTCCGTTCATAAGGACACTGCGCCTTGCCATGTCAGCGCTGTCTTTTTGTATCTCGAGACCTGTGAGACGGGCCGCACTTGTTTTGGCTGACATCAGGATAGGGATTATTCCCGTGCCGGTTCCAAGATCAAGCACCTTTGAGCCATCTCCCGCCGTTGCAAAACCAGAGAGCAGCACTGCGTCCATGCCAAAGCAGAATCTTTCAGGATCCTGAATGATCTTAAGATTGTTGCGCTGGAGGTCATCTACGCGCTCACCCGGTTTCAGCAGCGGTTCCCGGGGCATCACTTTGATTCGGGCGTGCTATGTGTGTTGCCCGTGTTGCCCGATGCAGGTGTATTCGGTCTGGGTCTCCTGCGACCGGCTCTGGCACCAAGTCTGCCTTTAGGATTTTCCGGTTTCTTCTCTTCTGTCTGTGCCTCAGGCTGTGCCGGCTTTTTCTTCATACTCGGCCTGCTGCTGCCGCGGCGCCGTTTCCGAAGTATAGTGAACTCTCCTATTCCGTATTCATGGAGCTCTTTCTCATCATTTACTTCAACGAGTATCTTGATCTTCTGGCGCAGGACATCGACATTTTCAACTTCTCCCACGAGACCGTCTGTTCCCTGGACCTCATCGCCTATTCCAGGCAATGATTTGTTAAGCTCTTCGTAAGTTTCTTCTTCATTCTTGAGGCAGCACATAAGCCTGCCGCAGACGCCTGAAATCTTTGTCGGATTGAGTGACAGGTTCTGCTCCTTTGCCATCTTGATAGACACCGGTATGAAATCGTTGAGATAAGTCGCGCAGCAAAGCGGTCTCCCGCATGCTCCGTATCCGCCGAGCATCCTTGTTTCATCGCGGACTCCGATTTGTCTGAGCTCTATCCTTGTATGGAAAACCCCTGCCAGATCCTTTACAAGATCGCGGAAATCTATCCTTCCGTCCGCTGTAAAGTAAAACATGATCTTGCTCTCATCGAAGGTATACTGTGCTTCGATCAGTTTCATTTCGAGACCATGCTGCGCGATCTTCTCTTGGCAGACTGTGAATGCCTTTTCCTCTTTTTCTCTGTTCTCATCATTCTTTATCTCATCAGCAGTTGTCGCAACTCTGATGATCTTGTTCATCTGCCTGCAATATCTGCATGCTACTTCCTTCGGCAGTATTGATGCGGCTTTGCCGTATTCCACACCCTTTGCGGTCTCGACGATAACATTGTCGCCCGGCTTTACTGTCAATTTGCCCGAAAGGAAATTGTAGGCCTTGCCGCCCTTGCGGAATCTCACTGCAACGACATCTCCGTCATCAGCAGACGGCACCCTCTTCTGGCATTCCTGGCACGAATTATTCTGATTCTCTGCATCAGCGGGCTCTGCGTCTGCCTGCACTGTATCGGCTTCGTCAGACAACATCTCTGTTTCTGCAGACACTGCAACCACTTCATCTGTTGTCGTCTCTGTTTCTGCCGGTGTCTCTTCGGGTTCCGGCGGCGCCACAAACCCGCCTTCGGGAATTTTCCCGTCAGCGACTGCTCCTGTCTCGGAATCCTCATGTATCGTTGATGTGAAAACTACATTTATTTCTTCTGACATAAAACCCTCCATTTTTCAGCGCAACTGACTACGTACCGCCAGCAGCAGCATTTCGAGCGCCGTTTCATCGCTCACATTAGCCCTGCGGCGTCTTTCATATTCACCGACGGCATCCCTGATACTCTGCAATCCCTCAAAACTGATCATGTCCGATGTCTTTATTATTCCATCCAGATGATCGCAGAATACTACTCTGTCCTTTATCCCCGTCGCTTTATATACCGACACATCCCTGAACCATATTTCAAGAAAATCCGTGAGTTTCCATGCATCCGCCACACTGTTATCTTCCTGATTGCCATCGTCATCGGATTTCTTTTTGCCACTTGTTTTGGCAGGCTTCTTTTCAGAGAATTCCTGCGCAGCCTGGACCAGATCGGCACTTGTCCTGCTGCCGATATTCTCAAATAATGCTGCGGCAGCCTGGCGCTTTGCGTCAAAACTATCACTTCCAAGGATCTTCAGCGCCCGTCCGGCGTTGCCCCCGGCAAATCCCGCTGCCATTTTTATCTCTGCAGCGCCGATCTTCATCGGCTCACCAGGGTGTTCGCTGTTGCTCTCCTCAATCCTGTGTCTGCAGTATTCTTCGATCTTCTCCTCAGGAACAGGCTTCATACGAAGCGTTACACATCTGCTCAGTACTGTCGGGAGAAAGTTTGAAACACCGTCAGCAAGTAACAGGATAACAGCATATTCCGGCGGCTCTTCAAGTGTTTTGAGCAATGCGTTCTGCGCAGCCGCAGTCATCAGTTCAGCGTCATTTATGATGTATACCTTATGCTCGCACGAATACGGTTTTATCGCAACATCATCGCGCATAAGCCTTATATCACCTACACCTATGGATTTTGGCTTTTCGTGCGTGACGTATATTATATCCCCGTTTGCTTTCGCCGCAGCCTGAATGCATGATACGCATTTACCGCAGGGCTCCGGCATACCATTGGCATCCGTCGCGCAATCAGTGCACTGAATTGCGGCAGCAACAACATCCGCTATCATATCTTTATCGGAGTCTCTGGCCCCATCGATAATGTAAGCGTGCGAGACACGTCCGTCAAGCAGTGCTCTTTGCAGATGTTCCTTTATCTGTTCCTGTCCGACAATATCCGAGAATTTAAGCATTGAATTTGAATTCCGTTTCTACTTATGATCTGCACTCAGTCAGTATGGCTTCCCTGATTTCCCTGACGCACTCGTCCAGTGCGCCCTCCGTATTCTCAAAAGTGTTCTTCGCCGTGATCCCGCACTTCTCCAGTTCGTCCGGTGCAAAGTCTGCCTCGTCGGCGATGAACCTGCGGCACATTTCCGTGTACCTGGGGTTCTCCTGTTTGCGCTCGCGCTTAAGTGCTCTTGCAAGGCGCTCTCCATCATCAACATGGATATAAAAAGGCTCTACCGCTTCCGCCCCAAAGTGATCCCTTATGTGACAGCAGGCTTCAACCGTCCCGATCATCAGTGAACTGGCGCGGCTTAAGTCTATCTGTCCGTCATCCGCTGTGTAATAACGCCATGGCCCGAAAGCAGTATTATAAGTCCTGACTTCTATTATCTTTCCGGCTTCTTCTGTCGCTCTATACTGATCCTCTGTCACAAAATGGTATTCCCGGCCATCCTGTTCCCCTGTGCGTATCGGCCGCGTGGTGTAAAGAACTACTTCCCTGACCGGGAGCGTTTCATCGGCGATCAAAGCTTTGTAAATCTTGTCCTTGCCTGATGAACTTGGCCCCATAAGGCAGAAGATTTTGTTGTTACTGTGATTGCTGCCATTGACGCTATTTCTATTTGAAGGCTTTGATGTCTCTGTCATTCTACTGTCTCTACCCGCACCATATTTGTTTTGCCTGACCTGCCAAGTGGAACTCCGGCAGTGATGACTACGGTATCGCCGGGCTTGATGTAACCTGCGAGGCGGGCCTGATGGATCGCAGTATCAAACAGTTGGCTCGCAGTCTCTTCCTCCTGAATTATAAGAGGATAAACATCGAACAGAATATTCATTCTGCAGGCGACGCTGCTCTTGGTTGTGCACGCAAGTATCGGGCATGTCGGTTTGTATCTTGAAAGTCTCGCCGCTGTGAAGCCTGACATTGTGACCGTGATGATCGCGTCGGCCTTTATATCTTCCGAAATCGTGCATGCGGAATGCGAGATTGCCGTTGTCGTATCTATCTTGCTTCCATCTACAGCTCTTCTCATCATTCGGCGCATATAATCTATATCGACTTCTGTTCTCTCAGCGATATGCGCCATCGCCTGAACAGCCTGGATCGGATATGCTCCGGCCGCTGTCTCCCCCGAGAGCATGATAGCTGTGGTTCCGTCATAGATCGCATTCGCAACATCTGCCGCCTCGGCTCTTGTCGGGCGCGGATTGTGGATCATTGACTCGAGCATCTGTGTCGCTGTTATGACCTGCTTGCCCTCATGTTCCGCCATCTTTATCATCTGCTTCTGCAATACCGGCACCGTCTCAAACGGGACTTCGACGCCGAGATCTCCGCGAGCGACCATGATTCCGTCAGCCTCTTCAAGGATAGATTCCAGATTCTGAACTCCCTGAACACTCTCGATCTTGGCGATGATCATCATGTGACTGTCATGCTCTTTCAGTATCTGTTTGACCTGTCTTATATCATCCGCTGTTCTTACAAATGAGCAGGCTATCATGTCAAACCCCATATCGCAGCCAAATATAATGTCCTTGCGATCCTGCTCGGAAATAAATGGCATGGAAAGATTTGTGCCCGGCACGTTCACGCCCTTGTGGTTT
>JAQWCI010000144.1 GCA_028706005.1 Lachnospiraceae bacterium | reverse complement strand
AAACAATGAACAAAATGAAGGACGCGGGGGAGCATCATGGAAATCGATATGAATGGCGTTATATTTGCTCTGTCATATGCACTTGACAAGGTAGAATCAGAACTCATAGGTGTCAGCGTAGACCACGCAAAATGGGTCGCCTATATGTCTGTCCTTACCGGCAAAACATATGACATGAGTTTTGAACAATTATCAGACCTGGCATCCTGTGCAGCCATGCATGACAACGCACTCACCCAGTACAATGCCGGAGGGCGTGACCGTGGTCTTGATCCATCCGTATTCGGTCTTCACTGCACGATAGGTCAGGATAACATTGCTGATTTTCCATTTTATGGTGACGTTGACGGGTTCATAACCTATCATCATGAGAATGTTGACGGGACCGGACTCTTTCATAAGCGCGATGACGAAGTGCCTCTTGCAGCCAAGATCATCCATCTTGCAGATATGGTGGATGTCACGTGCAATGTCAAGGATGTTTCAGCCGGGAACTACAAATCTATCCTGAACTACCTCAACAGTAATACCGGTCTGATGTTTCCCCGTGAACTTGTACATCACTTTCTGACAAAGTTCACGGAAGACTTTTATCTTTCGCTCAAAGGACGCAGCATTAACGATCTGCTCAGTGAAGAGCTTCCGCACAATCTCAGAGAATATCCATTTGATCAGATTCGCAAAGTCATGAATGTTTTCGGTCAGATCGTAGATTACAAATCCTCTTTCACTCGCAGCCATTCATTCAGCGTGGCAGAAAAAGTCACCAAAATGGCTCGTTTCTATGGCTATGATGAAAGTACTGTAGAACGTATGTACATCGCCGGGGTACTTCATGATATTGGCAAAATGGCCGTAAGTAATGATATACTTGAAAAGCCGGCGAAGCTTTCAAAAACAGAATTTGCATACATGCAGACCCATGCCTGGTACACATATGTTATTCTGAGTCAGATAAATGGCTTTGAAGACATCACCGAATGGGCAAGCCTGCATCACGAGAAGCTCAATGGTTCCGGGTATCCATTTGGGAAAACCGGGAAAGACCTGAGTGAAAAAGACAGGCTCGTTGCCTGTGTCGATATTTATCAGGCCCTTAGTGAGGACCGGCCATATAAAAAAGGGATGGATCACGCGAAATGCATGAGCATCATGCGCGATATGGCTTCCAGGGGGCTCATCGACGCCAGGATCACAGAAGACATAGATAAAAAACTCTAAGGAGAGAAACGAAGTGAAAACAGAAATAAGTAAGGAAGATCTCGAATGTTTTGACGTATCATTTGACAGCAGCCCGGCGAATGTCATCGCAATGAATGCCGTTGTAAAGAACGGAATATGCGGCTCTGCAATGAACAGCAACGCGAAAGCCGCCAATCAGCACGCTTTCTCGATAACCGTCGAATCAGGCGACGTATGCAATCAGAAGAAGTCAGGCAGATGCTGGATGTTCGCATCTCTCAATGTAATGCGACTTGAAGTGATGAAAAAGCTTAATATCAAGAACATGGAGCTGAGCCAGGCATATCCGCTGTTCTATGACAAGCTCGAGCGCGCAAATTATTTTCTGGAAAACATAATCGACACCCTTGATCTGCCGCTCCATGACAGAGTCGTTGATTTCCTGCTGAGTGCACCAATGGGCGACGGCGGGCAGTGGGATATGTTCAGATCAATAGTTGCTAAATATGGTGTTGTTCCCCAGGATCTTATGCCGGAATCAGAATCATCTTCCAACACTCATGATATGGATGAATACCTCACAAAGAAGCTGCGCGAATACGCAATGACGCTCCGCACCTCAGATGCTGAGGGCAATGATATAAGTGCCCTGCGTGAGCTCAAGGACGATATGATGGACACTGTTTACCGTATCCTCTGCATCAGCCTTGGCAAGCCCCCTGTGAAATTCACCTGGGAAACATATGACAAAGACAACAAATTTATCAGGATCCCGGATATAACTCCTCAGGATTTTTGCGCGCAATATGTCGGTCTCGACCTCGACTCGCTCGTCACAGTCATCAATGCACCGACAAAAGACAAGCCTTACGGTCGCACATTCACTGTTAAATACCTCGGAAATGTCCGCGGCGGCAAGTACCCTGTCAAATACCTTAATCTTCCAATGGATGAGCTCAAGAAGCTTACTGTTGCACAGCTTAAGGATGGACAGACTGTCTGGTTCGGAAGTGACTGCGGTCAGTTCTCTGACAAAAAGGGCGGCTATTACACACTCGATGCCATGAATGTGCAGACGCTCCTCGGGACCGACTTCCCCATGACAAAGGAAGAACGCCTTGATTACGGCGAGAGCCTCATGACACACGCAATGGTAATAACCGGAGTAGACCTCGATGACAACGGCAAGCCGATCCGCTGGAAAGTTGAGAACAGCTGGGGCAAAGAAGTCGGCAAAGACGGATATTATGTAATGAGCGATGACTGGTTCTCAGAATATGCTTATCAGATCCTGCTCGACCGGAAATACCTCACGGCTGAGCAGTCAGCTCAGTTTGACACTGAGCCGGTAGAGCTGCAGCCCTGGGATCCGATGGGAAGCCTTGCACTGTAATCACACTTCCGGTATCCATACGCACATTTCACTAAACCATCTGACCCCATTTGTAATATGGGATCAGGTGGATAGTGTAATCCTGTTTTTCATAAGTATCGCCAGTGTCTCATACAGGCTCCCGGGCTGTACGGGTTTTGCCAGGTGCCTGTTCATCCCGGCTGCGAGGGATTTCTGTACATCCTCCGCATAAGCATTTGCTGACATTGCCACGATCGGTATTGTCCCGGCATCGGTCCTGTCCATAGCGCGGATAGCCTTAGCCGCCTCGATTCCATCCATTACAGGCATACGGATGTCCATCAGAACGGCGTCAAAACTTCCTTCATTCGAAGTCGAATAAGTATCGACACATTCCTGCCCGTTTTTGGCCCAGACAACGCTGCAGCCCATCTTTTCCAGGAGTCTTTGCGTAATCTCTGCGTTCAGTGGATTATCCTCTGCAAGCAAAACATTCTTTTTGTCAAGGATAGTGAATCTGTCAGGATCACTTTGTTCTTTCTCGTCGTTAAGCTTCTCTACTGTATCAGGATCCACTGTTTCAAACTCAATGTTCACAACGAACTTCGTCCCTGCGCCGGGTTTGCTGTCCACATTGATGGTGGCTCCCATAAGGTCCACAATTTGTTTTGCTATGGAAAGTCCGAGTCCGGTGCCTGCGAATTGCGATGTCGTCTGATTTTTCTCCTGAGCAAAGGGCTTGAATAAACGATTCTTTACAAAATCTGTGCTCATGCCGATACCATTGTCTTCCTCTGTAATACGAGTACTGACCTTTGTGCCTTTCCTGTCAAGCACCTCTATCCGCAGCAGGATCGATCCGCCTTCCTGTGTATATTTCACGGCATTTGAAAGTAGATTTACAAGCAGCTGCTTTACACGCATGGCATCCGTTCGAATATAAGCGCCGAAGTCTGCATTTACATTATCTACTTTGAATGTGATTCTCTTCAGTTTTGCCGTTTCCTGAATCATCTGAACACTTGTCTGTATCAGTTTCCCGACCGAAACTGTTTCACACGCCAGTTCCATGCGGCCTGTTTCTATCTTCTGATAATCAAGAGTGTCATTAATGAGACCCAGGAGGTATTCCCCTGATTCGCCGATTTTCTTCATACTGTCTCTCAGCTCTGTAACATCATATTCATCCTCAGACAGGCTGGTGAGACCCAGGATTCCGTTCATAGGTGTGCGCATGTCATGACTCATCCGTGAGAAGAAATCCGCACGTTCCCTGGAAATTTCATCTGTCTGGAGTTTGTCTTTCTTCATGATTCTGGCATACATGAAAAGCACAATAAACAATGTCAAAAGAGATAAAATACATATTATGACTATAGCGGCAATCGGAGGATGATTGCTGAGATAATAGATCACATCTGTATTCGGCTTGCTTTCAAGAGCATACTTGAGCAGGGAATGATCCAGAACACTGCCATCACATAAACTGATGCCTTTATTTACTATCTGAGTAAGCAATGCTGCTTCATCGCCGTGGAACTCCAGTGCGACACCGAAATCGACGCTTGTCGTCGGAATGTATGATAAGTCATTAAGACTGTCGGTAATTATAAGGCTGTCTGCAACATTTTCGTTGATGAACGCCAGGTCAGCTTTACCGTTGTTTACAAGTTTCAGGCACTCTTCCGGCGATTCACACTCTGTGACGCTGCAGCCCTGATACTGTGTCTTAAGATATTTCTGTAATGCGCTCCTGTTATCATTACAGACGATTGAATATGTTTTGCCGGCGTCATAGCTTTCGCCGCTCCTGTGGTACAGTGCAAAATTTACGACAGCTATAGGCTCTGTGAGATTCCTGTTGTTCTTTACAGTTTCATCAGAAAGATCTGTCACACAGTAATTTACTGCGTTTTCGCCATTTTCCGCACCTTGCTCACCCTGTGGGAGATAGCCGAAACTCAGCCCGGTTTTCTGCTCGAGTTCACCGCAGACATCTGTCATTACCCCTTCCATCGCACCGGAATCATTGTCATACCACGCAATCGGTCTCGTGTCAGGGTCAAAATATATGGTGTAAGTTTCGTTCTGATTTATACAATCTATCTCCTGCTTATTATAGGGAGACGTGATCATCTTTCCGTAGTACTTTTCCGTCAGTTTATCGTCAAATTCAGGCTCATACAGTTTGATTTTGACAAGTGCCTCGCTGATTGCATCAGTTAAGCCTCCGTTACCTTTCCACGACGCAAAATACATTGGCGCATAATTGAATTTCTCAAGCAGGATCCAGTCATCTCTCACAGCATGCGAATTTGAAGCGATTATATCTATTTCGCCATTATCAAGAGCATTTTCAAGGTCAGTCTGGCTGCTATATATTCTGACATTGAATGACAGGCCTTTTTCTGCCATCAGTTCCCTGAGCTGATCTACGATTACATAACCCTCAATACACCCGACTGTTGCGCCGTCCATGGTCGCATAATCTTCATAGATATAGCCCGAATCCTTCCTTGCCGTCAGTTCCGCAACCGTGTACCCATAGTTGCTGTCACAGATTTCATACTTTTCCTCGCGCTCTGCCGTCCACTGCATGGTGCCGACCAGATCCACTTCGTGTTGTTCCAACATACTGATTGCATTTTCCCATGTACCACAATCAACATATGTAAATTTCAGATCCGTGTACTGCGATATTTCGTCAAGATAAGCCGAATCAAGGCTGTCCAGAGCACCCTCGTCATTCACCTGGTAATAATCGCCAAGATCAAAGTACGCAAAACGGACCTCTGTCTTCTCCTCTGCCGCCTGACACCTGACTGCGGCCGTCGGTATAGCTGCAGCCGCTGCCACCGCCAAAACAAACAGTCCTATTCCGGTAAGGTTGCATATCGCCTTTTTGATCATTCGTAGCCCCCATGTCCCTGTAGTACTCCCCATAAAGTATTATAAGTCATTTGCGCCGGAATTCGTATGCCGGCATGCAAATTCATGTCTGTACTGATGGCAGCTTTATGCTTTTAGTGATAAAGTAATAAGGTATATCAAACAACAGGAGAGCGACTATGAATATTATTCTATTAGCTATGAGCACATTACCGGATTCTCCGGAAAGACTTAGACCTAACTCATTTCATGTACCCTGTGACAATGACGCCACGGCCGGCATGGATATTGATGACTGCAGAAGCCAGCTCGAGCCGGTCGTTCGATATTACCTCAGATGTATCAGCGAATATGGTAAGGACAATGATATAGAATGTCTCATGCTGGAAACTGATGCAACAAGCAATGACTATAATAATTATGGCATCACAGCAGCAGACTATTTTAAGCAAAGAATAAATGAATCCAAAGAGGCGCAGGGGCTACCACTCTATTGCTTTGCAGGAAACGCACCCCGTTACAGCAATCAAGGCGGCCGTAACGCATATTCGCGATGTTCAGCATACCGCAAATAAAAACAGGCAGAAAATATCCTTATATGTTGACACACATGGAGGATTCCGTGATGTTTCTCTTATTATGAATGCGATTCTGTCTTTGCTGAGGCAGGAAAAA
>JAQWCI010000013.1 GCA_028706005.1 Lachnospiraceae bacterium | reverse complement strand
CCCCTTCATCTTTCTCCTTTTTGTTCTTTGCTCTGAACGAGCGTCTTCCCGGCACCATCATACTCTGGAACTGTTTGAGCCTGTCCTTGAGTTCGCCGTATTGAAGAGCGCGCGTCAGTTTTCCTCTGTATGCAACAGAGATATTTCCGGTTTCCTCTGACACTATTACGGTCAGTGAATCAGAAACTTCTGAAAGCCCTACACCTGCGCGATGTCTGGTTCCCAGGTCTTTATCAAGTTTGTTTTCTGAAAGTGGAAGATAGCAGGTCGCTGAAATCACACGATTGCCGCGTATAATGACAGCCCCGTCATGGAGCGGCGTGTTCTTCTCAAAAATATTGATCAGAAGCTGGCTGCTGACGACTGCGTCAATATCAATTCCGGTGCGGACATATTCCTGAAGAGGTGTTTTGTTCTCTATTACGATAAGAGCTCCGGTGTGTGCCTTTGCCATCTCCGTACATGAACGCATGATCTCATTGATCGTGTGATCTGTGAATCCTTCGTGCGTTCCGCCACGGGATGAATCTGTCGAAAAGAAAGATGAGATAAGATTCTTCTGTCCCAGCTCCTCAAGAGCTGTCCTGAGCTCAGGCTGAAGTATGACCACAAGCGCCATTACCGCAATTCCGGTGACGTTCTGGACAAGCCAGAGAATAGTTGTCATATTGAAAACTGCTGCCAGAAGAACAAAGAGAAGAATGATGAGAACACCCTTCATCAGTGCCCAGGCTCTGGTATTTCTGAACCAGAGCAGAATATGGTACAGGATAAACGCTATGATCAGAATCTCAACGATATCTGTCCATCGTACACTCGGCATATGAAGATTTGTCAGAAAGCTCTGAAATGTCGTTGTAATGCCCTGCATCCGTTTCCCTGTTCCCTGCCGGTCTGTCCTGGCTGTTTTTTATCTTACTCTTTTACCTTACTGTTTCCTGCTGCCCGTAAAGAGATCGTCCTCTCCAAACTGTCTGAAGTCCTCCGTCCCACGGTCATCTATAAACTGATCATCATCCCGCTGCTGCGAAGGTTCCGCTGATCCGGCATCGTCATCATCCTCATAATCGTCATACTGATCTCTGCCATTCCCGTAATCATCTGTCTGCCTGTCCTGCATGCCACGGTCATCATATCCGTAATCATCTCTTCTTTCAGAGTATCCGGATCTCCCATCTGAACCTGTCGCGCGATTGATTGTTTTGACTGTGCGCTCCCTTGTCATCACCGAGACCTTGGGGATCGCTTTCACATAATAGTAATAATCATCATCTTCATACTGAAGCTGCTCAGTCCTTGAATAATCAAGGTTGAAGAACATAAAATTCAGCACCACGCATATAGCCGTTGACGCGATCATTCCAAGGAAAACAAGTCCGATCGAAAGGTTGGTGTCATAAACAACATCCCCGATGAGGAGAATGATGAGCTGTGAAACAGCTCCCACTGCGATTGCCACGCTCCACGCATACATTATGCGCATCCTGCGGAAATAGTAAACAAGTATGAGACTTGCTGCAGCCGCAACTATCATTACGAGCATTGTCCGATTACCGAATACGCCGTTCATTATGAACTGAAATGATTCTGCGATATTGTCCGTCGTAATATTGCCAAGGGATGCCGCATTGCCACTTATGAAAACAATAAGATAGTGCACTATAAGCCCGATTGCCACTGAAAGTGCTGATGCCGGTCCAAGGAGCAGTCCTCCCGCAAGCGGGACGACATAAGGGATCCCAAGATTGCAGCATATCGGAGTGAGTATGATCAGAATGCTGTCCCCGGGAGAAAAGCGGAAATACAGCAGGAACATCAGAAGAAATACGACCAGTCCGAGGAGAAACGATGCAAGTGAAAGATGATAGAGTTGGGCAAGTATGACAGCTGCCATAACGGCACAGATTCCATTTGCCGGGAGCACTGCACAGAATATTGCGATGATGACAGTCGGAAGTGTACTGCTTATCGCCTCAAAGTACCCGATCCTGCCGTTCAGTATATTCAGGGCGATCAGTGACAGAAAGAATTTCGACGCCATGATAATGTATTGAGAATACCTGCCGTATATTCCACGGATACTCTCTCTGATTTCAAGTAATGTCGTCATATCCTATCGTTGTCCTTTCCCCCATACTCATCCGTCAGACGCTTCACGTCTTTATAATACCGGTGCAGTCCCTTTTGCGCTTTATCATACCTGACGGAATAGACCACCCATGTAATCACTTCAAAACAAGCCATGAATATGATGTATACAAGAAATACACGGCTCACCAGTGCGATGACATTCATGCTGTACAGAGTCAGCATAAGCTCTTCCACACGGTCAAGCGCATATATCATAAAAATAATGACAAACGCAATTGTGCCTGTTATGAAAGACCCGAGCAGCGCCTTGGAGATATAATCCCCCTTGAACCAGGCATCCGTTCTTGAGTCACGCTTTCCTTCTTTTTTTTCGTACATGGCCATCCTGGTCATTATACGGATCTTATCTTCATTAAGCATTTTTTTCCACATCGGCCTGTGTGCCGATAGCAAGTGTCATAAAAAAAACAAAGGCGGCTCCTGCACGGTACAACTCAGTTGCGCATGCATCGATCGTCGCCCCGGTCGTGTAGATGTCATCAATAACTATGATCGTTTTCAATTTTACATCAAACGAACATGCATGAAAAGCGTTTTTGAGATTATTCTGCCTGTCAGAGACGCTCATGTTCTTCATTGGAACCGTATTTTCGGTGCGTGACAGGACGTCCTCCCTTATCGGTATTCCTGTCAGCGCCGATATTCCAGCTGCCATCAGTGCGGACTGATTGTAGCCTCTCACACGCATTCTTGCCGAATGGAGCGGGACCGGAACCAGCATGTCAGGTCTTACCCTGAAGTCATTTTTAATCCTGTACATCAGGACTTCTGCCATTTCGCGCGCAAAATACTCAGCGTATTCCCTTCTCCCGCTGTACTTGAATCTGAAAACTGCTCCGGATATGGATCTGTATGTGAAAACGGCTGTGCCCTGCCTGTAGACATGACTTATCCCGGCGCAATCGCTGCAGTAGACCGCAGTCCCATCCGGCAGCATCTTGCCGCATTTTCTGCAGGTCGCTCCTTCAATCCGCTCCGGTATTCCCTCGCATTCTTCGCAAATCAGTTTTCCCGCAGGCCTGACCGGTCTGTCACAAACAGGGCACCTGCGCGGGTACAAAATATCATATAGATTCGACGCTCTGATCCGTAATCTCACGTATTCTATCCTCAAGTCCGGTGTAACGTTTGTTCTGACTGGTGTTGTCGATCATCGTCATCACTGCGTCCCGGCTGCCGAGTATCACCACACACGTTTTTGCCCTTGTGACCGCAGTGTACAGCAGATTCCTGTTAAAAAGTGCGGGCGGTCCCGACAGGATCGGCATGATGACCGCCGGGTATTCAGAGCCCTGGGATTTGTGAACAGTGACGGCGTATGCCAGTTCAAGTTCACCGAGCGATGAGAACGGATAATCTACAGATCTGTCCTCGTCAAAACAAACTGTAAGTTTTTCTGCTGCTTTATCAATGGCTGTGACTGTGCCGAAATCTCCGTTGAAGACCCCCTGGCCTTTATCCACGGGAATTCCATATTTGCCGCGGACTTCCCATTCGATCTGATAATTGTTGCGGATCTGCATCACCTTATCACCCACGCGGAAGGTGGTGTCTCCGGAACTGTATTCCTTTTTGGCGGGGTCCTGCGGATTCAGTGTCATCTGCAGGATCTCGTTCAGCTTTGTGACTCCCAGCAGTCCCTTTCTCATCGGGGTCAGGACCTGTATGTCCTGGGTACTGCACCCCACATAACGAGGGAGCTTATCACGGATCAGCTGCACTATGTGCTTATATATGACCTGCACATTATCCCGCTCCAGGAAGAAGAAATCACGGCTCTTATTGTCGAGTCTTATCTGTTTCCCGTCGTTTATATAATGTGCATTCATGACAATGTCGCTCTCAGATGCCTGGCGGAAGATCTTCTCGAGCACGATACTGTGAAAAGCATCAGACTTAAGGAGATCCTGCAGCACCTTACCCGGGCCGACACTCGGCAGCTGATTAACATCGCCCACCATTATGAGCCTTGTTCTTGGTTCGATGGCAAGGAGGAGTGCTTTGAAAATATGCATATCGACCATGGACATTTCATCCACTATGATCACATCTGCATCGAGCTGATCATCTTTTCCTTTTTCAAATACCGTGCGGGTGAACTCGATATTTCCCGCGTCAGAATCCTTTGCCGCAGCCGGGTCATCACTCCCGGTATTTATGGCATGTACGCCGAGGAGTCTGTGTATGGTCCTTGATTCATATCCCGTGGCCTCAGTCATACGTTTTGCCGCACGCCCTGTCGGCGCACAGAGCAGCACGTTCTGATCCCCGGCAATAAAAAATCTGATTATCGTGTTTATCGTCGTGGTCTTACCTGTTCCAGGGCCGCCTGTTATCAGCAGCACAGAATTATCAGTTGCGAGTTTTACCGCCTTTTTCTGCAGATCGTCCAGTTCTATCTTCTCTATGTCCTCGAGATCATGTATCCTCGCATCTGTCTCAGCCATCGTCCACGCACCGCGCGGAGTCTCGCTGTCAAGGTCGTGGAGCATCACGGCTATCTGCTGTTCCTCGCTGTAATTTCTCCCTGAATAGACCTGTTTCTCTCCGTCATGATCAATAACGCGGACCTTTCTGTCCATTGCCAGATTTCCAATATTGATCTGTATTGATTCAGCCGGCAGCTCCAGCAGTGCCACCGCGCGCTTTACCAGCTCGCTCTCAGGAAGGTAACTGCTCCCGTCACCCATGGCTTCAGACAAAACATACAGTATTCCTGATCGTATCCTGTGATCAGAGTCCGCCCTGATTCCGGCCTTTGCGGCTATTTCATCAGCTCTCGCAAAACCTATTCCCTGTATGTCATCAGCGAGCCTGTACGGATTTTCCTTCATCACTGAATACATCTGCATTCCGTACTGCTGCCAGATCTTCACGGCAAAACGATTTGATATCCCGTATTTCTGAAGGAATAATATGGCATCCCTGAGATCTTTCTTCTCACTCATCTGAGCTGCTATCTCGCGGGCCTTATTGTCGCTTATGCCTTTTACTTCGGCGAGCCTGCCCGGCTGTTCCTCACAGACCTTGAGCGTATCATCCCCAAATCGCTTTACTATCCTTGCCGCAAGTGCCTCGCCTATTCCTTTTATCGCGCCTGACCCCAGATAATGCTGGATCGCTACGGCGCCCTCGGGCGGACACTCCCGCATGCTGTCCATGACGAATTGATCGCCGTATATGGCATGCGTCCTGAACTCTCCGGTCATGACAAGTGTATCCCCGACACTGAGCGAGGCAGGGTACCCCGTCACCGACGTAGTCCCATCAGGCGTTTCGAGCTCAAAAACAGTATAGAGATTCTGTTCATTTCGATAGATTATGTTTGTGACGTAACCTTTGATTTCTTCCATTTGCCTTGAATTCTGAAGTGATAAACAGCGTGGCCGCGAATGCAGCTTAAGCTGTGTGAATGGAGCAAAGTGCTCCGTTATGTGGGAAATAGAGTCAGGCGGACTGTCCGCATGGACTGCCCGCCCGGCAGATCTGCCGTATAGATCAGATTTCTGTGTTGCCGCCCCTGTCAGAGAGGAACTCGACATACTTGCCGGTGCCGATAGCAACTGCCGTCATGGGTTCTTCTGCAGTAACAGTATTGATACCTGTCTTGGATGAAATGAGCTCCTCGAGTCCCTTGAGAAGACTTCCGCCTCCAGTGAGGACAATACCGCGGTCCGAAATATCCGCTGCAAGCTCAGGAGGTGTCTTCTCCAGAACACCGTGTATCGCTTCTACTATCTGGTTAGTCGGCTCCTTGAGAGCTTCCTCTGTTTCTTCTGATGACACCTGGATAGTTCTTGGAAGACCTGTCACAAGGTTACGCCCGCGGACCTCCATGAACTCAGGATCCGGAAGAGGATAGCAGCATCCGATCGTTATCTTTATGTCCTCAGCCGTTCTCTCACCGACGAGCAGGTTGTACTTCTTGCGCATATATCTCACGATCGCGTCGTCGAAATCATCTCCCGCGACCTTTATTGAAGTCGAAACAACTGTTCCGCCGAGTGATATCACGGCTATATCTGTCGTGCCGCCGCCTATATCTACGATCATGTTGCCGCAGGGCCTTGAAATATCAATGCCTGCGCCGATCGCAGCAGCTATGGGTTCCTCGATTATGTAGACTTCTCTTGCTCCGGCCTGGAATGTTGCATCCTCAACGGCCTTCTTCTCGACCTCAGTGACCTGACTCGGAACACAGACAGCTATGCGTGGTCTGCGGAACGTTCTCTTGCCGATTGCCTTCTGTATGAAATACTTCATCATCTTTTCAGTAACGGTGTAATCAGAAATAACACCCTGACGGAGCGGACGGACAGCAACAATGTTGCCTGGTGTCCTTCCGAGCATAAGTCTTGCGTCCTCACCTATGGCCTTTATCTTATTGGAGTCCCTGTCGAATGCGACAACTGAGGGCTCTTTGAGAACAACACCTTTACCACGTATATATACAAGGACACTCGCTGTGCCCAGATCTATCCCTATATCTGTAAATGACATCTGCAGCCTCTTTCATTGACCATCTAAAGCCTGCGGGCGCCGGACAAACGGCACTGTGCCATTACCAAATGTGCCTGCAGTAAATTAGATTATAAACTAACAAAGGTCGGTATTGCAATGTCATTTGCTTGTTTGAAGCATCTTATTGACATAATAGCCAGTATACGAGTCGTGACACTTCGCGATTTCCTCAGGTGTTCCTCTGGCTATTATCGTTCCCCCGGCATCCCCGCCTTCAGGTCCTATATCAATGATATAATCAGCACATTTTATGACGTCCAGGTTGTGTTCGATTACAACAACTGTATTGCCGCTGTCCGTTAGTCTCTGCAATATTTTCACAAGTTTGTCAACGTCCGCAAAATGCAGACCGGTCGTCGGTTCATCGAGGATATAAATTGTTTTGCCTGTGCTCTTCCTTGAAAGTTCAGCCGCCAGCTTTATGCGCTGCGCCTCACCGCCTGAGAGTTCCGTTGACGGCTGGCCGAGTTTTACATAGCCCAGCCCAACATCGCACATAGTCATGATCTTGTTCTGGATCGAAGGAACGTTCTCAAAGAACTTCGCCGCTTCCTCTATCGTCATATCAAGAACATCATAAATGCTCTTGCCCTTATACTTCACTTCCAGTGTCTCGCGGTTGTAACGTTTCCCGTGACAGACCTCACATGGCACATAAACATCCGGCAGGAAGTGCATCTCGATCTTTATTATCCCGTCTCCGCCGCAGGCTTCGCATCTGCCGCCTTTTACGTTAAAACTGAATCTCCCCTTGCTGTAGCCTCTGGCCTTCGCGTCGTTCGTCCCCGCAAAAAGATCTCTTATCATGTCGAAGACACCGGTATATGTCGCCGGGTTTGATCTTGGAGTCCTCCCTATCGGCGACTGATCTATATTTATGACTTTGTCGAGCTGCTCAAGGCCTGTGACTCCGTCACTCTTGCCCGGTATTACATGCGCACGGTTGAGATCACGCGCAAGAGTTTTGTACAGGACTTCGTTCACGAGTGAGCTCTTACCCGAGCCTGAAACTCCTGTGACAACAGTCATGACACCCAGAGGAAAATCGACGTCAACATGCTTGAGATTGTTCACCGCAGCGCCATGGACCGTGATCTTGCCGGATGCCTTCTTTCTTGCCAATGGCACCGGAATGCTGAGTTTTCCCGAAAGATACTGCCCGGTTATAGATTCAGGCACTTTCATGATCTCTTCGGCCGTTCCTGTCGCGACGACCTCGCCGCCTTCAGAACCGGCTCCGGGGCCGATATCCACTATATAGTCAGCGGCGCGCATAGTGTCCTCATCATGCTCAACGACTATTACAGTGTTCCACATATTCCTGAGGCGCTTCAACGTGTTGAGAAGCTTATTATTATCCCTCTGATGTAGACCGATACTGGGTTCATCCAGAATATAGCATACCCCGACAAGTCCGGAACCTATCTGCGTCGCCAGTCTTATTCTCTGCGCTTCTCCGCCTGACAGCGTAGCCGTCGCACGCGACAAAGTAAGGTATCCCAATCCGACATCGACCAGGAATCCCACTCTGTTGTTTATCTCCTTCAATACCTGTTTGCCTATCATTTCCTGAGTCGGCGTGAGTTTTAATTCCGCAAGGAACTTTCCAAGTTCAGAGATCGGCATACAGGTTACTTCGTAAATATTCTTATCACCGATAGTGACCGCCAGCGATTCCTTCTTGAGCCTCTGACCACCGCAGGCGCTGCATGGGGTGATCCGCATGAATTCTTCATATTGAGCCTTGCTCGATTCGGAAAATGTCTCGCGGTAACGCCTCTCCACATTTTCGATCAGTCCTTCAAAAGTCACAGGATAGACCCCTGTCCCACGCTGTCCCGAATAATGAACATCTACCTTGACATCAGTTCCGTACATCAGCATCGTCCTGATCTTCTCCGGTAATTCGTTCCATGGCTTATCAAGTGAGAACCCGAATTTCTTTGACAAAGCCTGCAATATTGCATTTGAAAAGCTCCCGCTCTGATTGCAGCTCTGCCAGCCCATCACAGTTATGGCACCGTCATTTATTGAGACTCTGCCGTCAGGAACAATAAGATCGGGGTCAAATTCCATCTTATATCCCAGACCTGCGCATTCCGGGCATGCTCCGAATGGATTATTGAAAGAGAAGCTCCTTGGTTCGATTTCCGGAATACTTATTCCGCAATCCGGGCACGCGAAGTTCTGGGAAAACTCCATCATTTTCCCATCTATTACGTCGACCTGAAGGAGTCCCTCTGCAAGACCCAGTGCGTTCTCTATGGAATCAGTCAGCCTTCTTTCTATGCCCGGCTTTACGACAAGTCTGTCTATCACGATCTCTATACTGTGCTTGATATTCTTGTCCAGATTTATGTCTTCAGACAGATCATATAGGTTTCCGTCGACTCTCACACGCACATATCCGGAGCGGCGCGCCCTGTCGAACACTTTCTCGTGCATGCCTTTCCTGCCGCGCACTACAGGCGAAAGGATCTGGATCTTTGTTCCTTCCGGAAGCTCCATTACTCTGTCCGTCATCTGATCAACTGTCTGCTTCTCTATGACTCTGCCGCAGTCAGGACAGTGCGGAATCCCGATCCTTGCATACAGAAGTCTGAAATGATCATATATCTCTGTCACTGTTCCTACAGTCGATCTCGGATTCCTGTTAGTTGATTTCTGATCAATGGAAATAGCCGGAGAAAGACCTGAAATATCCTCTACATCAGGTTTCTCCATCTGTCCCAGGAACTGCCTTGCATAAGACGACAGCGACTCCATGTACCTGCGCTGTCCCTCGGCATATATCGT
This sequence comes from Lachnospiraceae bacterium, assembly GCA_028706005.1. Taxonomy (GTDB): domain Bacteria; phylum Bacillota; class Clostridia; order Lachnospirales; family Lachnospiraceae; genus CAG-791. The sequence goes on along the minus strand of JAQWCI010000013.1, from coordinate 15,809 downwards.
ATCAAAGGCCAGCGATGACTTGCCCGATCCTGATAATCCGGTCATGACAACAAGCTCATTGCGCGGGATATCAAGGCTGATGTGCTTGAGATTGTGCTCATTCGCGCCCCTTATCCTTATGCAGTCATCCTTGTATATGATCTTACGCCTCGCCTCGTCGGCGCGTGAATCCTCAGCAAATTTCTCTTCATCCGCCTTTAGTGACGGCCAGTAATCTATTTTCTTCCCGCTCATGCTTACTCCTCGAATTCTGTCACTTTCTTCCGGTTGCTTCATCATAATATTTGCGAAGTTCTATAAGCTGGTCCCGGAGCTCGGCTGCCACTTCGAAGTTGAGTTCCGTCGCCGCGTGTTTCATCTTCTTCTCTGTCTTGTTTATGATGTCTCTCAGTTCGCCCGCGCTCATTGATTCGGGGTCTTTACTGAAAGCGACTTCGTCCTTTGATATATCCTTCGATACCGCGATGAGATCGCGGACTGCCTTCTTGATCGTCTGCGGAGTTATCCCATGTTCTTCATTGTATTTCTGCTGGACTTTGCGTCTTCTGTCTGTTTCTTCGATTGCATGCTTCATCGAATCAGTCATGTTGTCTGCGTACATTATGACATGACCTTCAGCATTTCTTGATGCGCGGCCTATGGTCTGGATCAGTGATGTCTCTGATCTGAGGAACCCTTCTTTGTCCGCATCAAGTATGGCAACGAGTGCGATCTCCGGAATATCAAGACCCTCCCTGAGAAGGTTTATCCCGACCAGAACATCGAATTCGTCAAGCCTCATGTTGCGTATTATCTGTGCTCTCTCAAGTGTGTCAATATCAGAGTGCAGGTACTTTACCCTTATACCAGTTTCAGCGAGATAATCCGTTAGATCCTCAGCCATCTTCTTAGTAAGCGTTGTCACCAGCACCTTATTCTTACGATCAGTCTCTTTGCGTATCTCTTTTATAAGATCGTCTATCTGTCCCTCTACAGGATGTACCGCTACCTCAGGATCGAGAAGCCCTGTCGGCCTTATTATCTGTTCTGTGCGCAACAGCTCATGGTCTTTCTCATATGAGCCCGGTGTCGCCGAAACAAACATCATCTGGTCTATTCTGTCCTCAAATTCATTGAAGCTGAGTGGCCTGTTATCCATAGCCGACGGAAGTCTGAACCCGTAGTTCACCAGAGTCGTCTTACGGCTCTGATCCCCATGGTACATAGCGCCGATCTGAGGAATAGTTATATGTGACTCATCAACCAGTATCAGAAAATCACCCTTGAAGAAATCCATGAGACACATAGGTGATGACCCCGGCGCTCTCCCGGAGAGCGGTCTTGAATAGTTCTCTATCCCGCTGCAGAAACCGGTCTCCCGCATCATTTCCAGGTCAAAATTAGTGCGTTCCGAGATTCTCTGTGCCTCCAGCAGCTTGTCCTCGCCCTTGAAATACTTTACTCTTTCGTCCAGCTCTTTCTCTATCTCATTGCAGGCTCTGTCGATCTTCTCCTTCGGCACCACATAATGAGATGCCGGAAAAATATCAATATGTTTGAGTTCAGTGTGCGCCCTTCCGGTCAGCGGGTCTACCTCTGTTATCTTCTCTATCTCATCGCCGAAATATTCGATCCGTATCAGGTAATCAGAACCCTCCGCCGGATTGATTTCCAGCACATCTCCCCGTACCCTGAAACAGCTTCTCTGCAGATCCATATCATTGCGTTCGTAGTGGATCGATATAAGCCTGTCTATCACTTCATCGCGGCTCTTCTCCATCCCGGGACGCAGCGATATCGCCATTTTCTCATAATCATCAGGCGAACCGAGTCCGTAAATACACGACACACTGGCGACAACTATTACATCACGTCGCTCCGTGAGCGCCGCAGTCGCCGACAGACGGAGTTTATCTATCTCGTCATTGACCGCCGAATCCTTCGCAATATATGTATCGCTCGATGGCACATACGCCTCGGGCTGGTAGTAATCGTAATATGACACAAAATACTCGACAGCGTTCTCTGGGAAGAACTCCTTGAACTCGCCGTAAAGCTGCGCCGCGAGTGTTTTGTTGTGAGATATGACGAGGGTAGGTTTATTAAGCGCCTCGATAACATTCGCCATCGTGAATGTTTTGCCGGATCCCGTCACTCCGAGCAGTGTCTCGAACTGATTACCGGCTCTGAACCCGTCTACCAGCTCCTTTATTGCCTCGGGCTGGTCGCCGGTCGGCTTATATGGCGAAACAAGTTTAAAGTGATCCATTATGTTCAATCCTCTTGGTCTTGTGCAGCACCTGCCATTATGTCAAAACACCCGCTACGGTATTGTACCATAGCGGGCTGCATCGTGCAAACGTACGTTCGATTTAATGATTGCGTCTGATCTACATTTCTTTCTCCATTATCTCTACCGCCTTGTCGAACTGATTGTCAGTTCCATCCGCCTTGTAGGCATCAGAATCGAATTCCAGGACAGTGTCCGGTGTTATTCCCTCATGATTTATGCTGCGGCCGTTGCGTGTATAATACGCCGCGGTCGTTATTTTTACACCTGTGCCATCGCCCAGTGAGAACACTGTCTGAACAACGCCCTTTCCATATGTCTGAGTGCCGATTATGGTGCCTATGCCTGAATCCTGAATTGCTCCTGCAAGTATCTCCGACGCACTTGCCGAGTATTCATTAACAAGTACCGCCAGCGGAAGTTTGAACTCATGGTCACCGGTCGCATTATAATCAGTCCGTTTTCCTCCGCGCTCCTCATAATAGAATATGAGTCCCTTCGGAAGCAGTTGCTCTGCTATCTCAGTTACTGTCGTGACATTTCCTCCCGGATTGCCCCTGAGGTCAATAATCAGGGCTTTCATTCCGTCATCCTCAAGAGACTGCAGCGCTGTTTTGAACTGATCAGCAGTGACATCATCAAACTCCTCGATCGCTATGTATCCGATATTATCATCCTGCATACCATAGCTCACTGTGTCTGTATCCACTTTGGCACGTGTTATATCAAATTCAAGGTAATCTGTCTCGCCTTCTCGATATACAGTAAGATGGACATTTGTTCCTTCATCTCCGTGTATCTTGCTGACCACAGTATCAAGGTCAGAGCCCACCGTCTCTTCGCCATCGACCTTGTATATTATGTCTCCGGCAAGAAGCCCTGCCTTCTCAGCCGGCCCGTCTTTCATTGTGCCTGAGACCGCCGGTGCATCATATTTGTCATTCCAGCTCACATATGCACCGATCCCGTAAAACACACCTGCAGTTTCCTGCTGTATGGCAGAATACTCGTCTTCGTTATAATACTCGGAATATTTGTCGCCGAGGGACTCGAGAAGGCCTTTATAAAGTCCGTCCTGTTTCTGCTTGGTCGTGACATCATCGGAATAATAATATTCGCTGCTTATCATATTCTCGAGTCTTTGCAGTTTGGCAGTAGAAGTATCATTTATTGCTGACTCTGTGCTCTGCTCCGTTCCCGAATTGCCGGATGACACCAACGCTCCGCCGTTCTTTATGACAACGAAGCTTATGATGATCATTATCACGCATGACACAAATGCGCCGGTGACCAGCCCTCCCAGGTATGCGCCGGCTCTGCCGGTCTTTTTCTTCCTGCTCTCATCTGCCGGCCTGTTATCTGTTGTTTCCTGTCCCGTTTCGTTCATAAACTCCTTTGATCATTTTCCGGTAATTACTGTGCTGATCCGAGATAATTCCACGGGCTCACATATGCCCCGTTAAGTCTTACTGAAAAATGAAGGTGCGGTCCTGTTGAATTCCCTGTGCTTCCCACTGCTGCTATCTGTTCCCCTGCGGTCACGCTCTGCCCGCTCGAAACATATAAAGCCGAAGCATGCATGTAAATCGTGTAGAGTCCGTCGCCATGATCTATCATGACGTAATTTCCCATCGAGCTGCTGTAAGCGGCAGCCACAACTGTTCCGTCATAAGCCGCCAGTATCGGCGAGCCCGACGCAGCAGCCATATCAAGTCCGCTGTGAAAGCGGGTGTCGCCATATATGGGGTGTACCCTGTATCCGAACTCCGAAGAAATATAAGAATAATTCGGACACGGCCAGGTAAATATTCCACCGTTGTAATGTGTCTGATTTGCTGAAGCAAGTCTTTGCTTCTCGGCGGCAACTGCGGCTTCAAGTGCCTGTATTTCTGAATTTTGCTGCGCTACCTGCGCTTCGTATTCTTCAATATTCAGGTTGGCGCCTTCTATATCATCCTCAACGCCCCCGATCTCCGCCGTTTTGGCAGTGATCAGTTCCTGCATATTTGCCTCTTCTGTCTCCTGGTCCTTTTTGGCCTGCTCAAGAGTAGTTCTCTCCTCTTCAAGTGCCTGTTTTGTAACCTTTACAAGTTCCGTCTGCTCCTTGAACTCTGTGAGTTTCCTGTTGTCATAATCCGACAGCTCTGAAATATATACAGCTCTGTTCAGCATCTCGCCAAAACTTCCGGCATCGACAAGCACTTCAAGCGCATACGAATCACCGCGCTCATAAATGAACTGGATGCGCTTCTTCATGGTATCATACTGCTCCTGCTGCACCGCAGTTGCCTCGTCCAGTTCCTTTTCAGTTTTGTCGATCTGCGTTTCTTTATCCTCGATATTCTGCTTGAGATCGTCTATCTTGCCCTGGATATCAGTGAGACTTGAATCGAGCTGCGTGACATAGGTCTCAAGATTGCTCTTATTAGACTCGAGCTGCTCCTTCAATGCCTTCATGTCACTGAGTGTGCTCTGCATCTGCTCGCGCTCGCTCTTAGCTGATTCTATCTGGCTCTCTTTCTCTTTGATAGAATCATTTGTCTGCTCGGTCGCAAGAACACTTACCCTGTATCCTGCAGTAATCGCTATGATAAAAGACAGCGATATGCCGATAACGGCATATCGCAAAGATCTGCGGATTTTCAAGCTTAGTCACTCCGTCATTTTATACGTTTCCATATTTCGCATCATTGCCATGTATCAGGCCGTAAGATGCTTCTTAACTGTAGCCATACTTCCGACAAAACCTATTCCGACTCCGAGTATTATTGACAGCGGTATCAGCGTTTTCATTATCGTACTGGCAGGCAGAAAATTTATAAGTGAATTAAGTACTGAAAATCTGCCCGAAATATATGCTACTACCTTGTCGTAAATGACATAGATCGCAAGGAGCGGCAGTATCGATCCCACAAAACCGATCATTACTCCTTCGATGACGAACGGTGCCCTGACAAAAAAGTCCGTGGCACCAATATACTTCATTATGCTGATCTCATCCTTGCGGACAGAAATACCGATCGTTACAGTATTGCTGATAAGGAAGATCGAGACCGCCAGAAGGATTATTACTATGCCCATGTATATATAAGCGAACAGATTATTGAAACCTGAGAGTGTATTTGCTGTCAGCTCCGATCTGTTGACTGTTCTGACATCATCAAGGCTCTCAAGATAATCTACAAGGTCGCCCTGCTTGGAAACATCCTTGAGGTAGATCTCAAGATTTGCCGAGTTTGCAAGCGGATTCTCGGTGAAACCCTCAGAATACTCGCCAAGATACTCATCCTTGAATGAATCCCATGCAGCGTCTGCAGAAACGTATTCAACCTCTGAGACTTCAGCCCGTTCCTCAACAGCGACCTTAAGCTGCAGTATTTCATCCTCTGTTGTTCCTTCGTTGAAGAAGACAGTGACTGAAACTCCCTGTTCAGCAGTTTTGACCACATTCTGGAAGTCAGCAAGTATTGCATAGAAAAGACCGAACAGAAACAGACATGCTGCTATGGTAGCCACAGATGCCAGTGTGAACAGTTTGTTCCTCTTGAGATTGCTCAGTCCCTGTCCAAATGTATATAAAAATGAGTTCATTGCTCCTCCATTTTTCTGTTACCTGTTATCCCCATCATGTTCATCATCGAGATCAAAGAACATCTCCTCTGTCTCTGAGAGTGTGTCCTGGAGTCTGGCTTTTTCTGACGTAGCACCCGGTGTTTCATCTGTCTTTTCCGCATCGACATCATCAATATGGTCGACCCGTACCTCAGCGTCTGATTCCATTCCCTGTGCCTGACCAGCCTCAACACCACTCCCTATATCATCCTCAAGGCTGAAATCATATTTGTATTCCTCAGGATATCCATCCTTGTTATCCGGCTCATCATATGACTCTTCTTCCGCATAACCATCTGTTCCGGCGCTCTCTTCCGGATAATCGCTGTCCTCGGAATAGTCACCTTCCTCGTAATCCTCGTTCTCTTCTTCTGTATAACCGCCGTGCTCTTCATCGCTTATTATCACGCCCTGTTTCATCGTAATGACACGTTTATGCATGGCATTTACGATCTCTCTGTTATGCGTGACGACAACGACAGTGGTACCTTCCTTATTGACGCGCTCAAGGAGCTGCATGATCTCCCACGAGTTGCGGGGATCAAGGTTTCCTGTCGGCTCATCAGCAAGAAGGATGAACGGGTGGTTTATTATTGCTCTCGCAAGAGCTACTCTCTGCTGTTCACCACCGGAAAGCTCCTGTGGTCTACTCTTATATTTGTCGCCAAGTCCGACGATATCCAGCATCCTCGGTACGTCTTTCTTTATCGACTTTGTCGGCGTCTGGATGATTCGTTCTGCAAATGCCACATTATCATAGACAGTCCTGTCCTTAAGAAGCCTGAAGTCCTGGAACACGATGCCCAGATTTCTGCGGAATTTGGCAATTTTCCGATGTGGAAGCGTCACCATATCATAGCCCAGAACATTGATGTCACCCGTTGTAGGCGTGAGCTCATGCAAAAGGAGCTTGATGAGAGTCGATTTGCCAGATCCTGAATCACCAACTATAAAAACAAATTCACCATCTTTTATGTCGATCGTGACTCCGTTCAGAGCGTCAGTATTCTTTGCGTATGATTTATGAACATCACGCATCGTTATAACGTTTCCTGCCGGAGTATCATAAGGTAGTCGCCTTCGTGCCATGAATAAAAACCTTTCTGCCCGGGATTCTCCCGGAATTGTTCAAACGAGCATCAATACTCGAATGTTTCCATCTTTTCCATATAATCCATATACTTTACTACCATCAGAGCGATTTTAAAAGTAATGGCATCATCGAATGTGCGCAGATCAAGACCAGTACTCTTGAGAAGCTTATCCAGCCTGTAAACAAGCGTGTTGCGGTGAATGAACAGCTGTCTTGATGTCTCTGAAACATTCAGATTGTTCTCAAAGAACTTGTTGATGGTGGCGAGCGTCTCTTCGTCAAACTCATCAGGATTCACAGCACCGAATATCTCATGTATGAACATCTTACAGAGCGGTATCGGAAGCTGATATATAAGTCTGCCGATCCCCAGTTCATTGTAAGCTATGATATCGCGCTCTTCGAAGAATATCTTGCCTACATCAAGTGCCATCTTGGCTTCCTTGTAAGACCGGCTGACTTCCTTGAGTTCATTCACGACTGTACCATACGAAATATGGACGTCCTTAACTCCGGCCTTCTCCAGATATTCCTTTATGCCTGCTGCTGCCTTTGAAATGTCAGATGCTTTGCTGCCCTCTGTCAGATCCCTGACCAGCACTACTCCGTTCTCATCAACTGCCGTGACAAAATCCGGGCTTCCCGCTGTCACGTACTGCTGCATGATCTCAAGCGTATTAAAATCATGATCCGGGCTCGTCTCCATTATCATGACGACCCTTGGAACAGTTGCGATTATATGAAGCTTTTTGGCACGACCGTAAATATCGACCAACAGCAGATTATCGAGAAGCAGATTCTTGATAAATCCGTCCTTGTCATAGCGTTCCTTCAGCGCACCTATAAGCCCCTGAAGCTGGAATCCTGCCATTCGCCCGACAAGCTGTGAGCTTTCCCCCGCTCCGCGCAAAACAAGTACAAACTCGAGTGTTCTCTCATCAAATACCTTGAAGAACTCGAACTCGCCCCAGCTCTGTGAATCAGCAGGTGATTCAGCAAACTTGCGTATCACATCAACTGACTCAGAAAATACCGGTGCCGTTACAGCCTGTTCCCTTCCCTCTGCGTCAAACACCCCAAGTTCCGCATGAGAAATCTCTTTTATACCATCGATCGTTGTCTGCAATACCTGACCAGAAATCATAGTGCCCCCACACTTTCATTAATGAAACAGAATAATGATACTTCACCTAATCATAATGCACTATCACAAAAAAATCCATAAATTTGATTCAATAATTTGGTCACTTTTTCGTGACGTTTCTGTGTCCATATTTCAGGCCTGCCTGTCATCGGCTTCTTTACCGGCCTCGATACCGGCTTCAGTCATGTAAATTCCGTCCTCTTTTATCTCGACCAACCCCTGTTTCATAAGGTGACCGACAGCACGTTTGAATTCATTCTTTGACATCTGTGTCCTGCTGCGTATAAGCTCCGGTTCTGCTTTATCAGTGAATGGCAGTTTTCCGTCCCCGTTCTTTATCATGCGCATAAGGCGCTCACCGTCAGTTCCCATTTGATCGAAAGCCCTCTCTCTGAGCGACAGGTTGAGCTTTCCATCATCGAGTACCTTTGTCACACGCGCTGAAATAACTTCGCCGATACGCAGGTCACGCACCAGCTCCTTCCTGGGGATCAGCGCCGAATATCTGTTGTCGACAGCCACGAATATTCCAAAATTCTCACTCGTCTCATATACCGTGCCGGTGACCCTGTCATCCATCTTGTAAGGTGACTCCTTCTCAAGATACGGATAGACATTCATTGTCGCGCAAAGGCGATCACTCTTGTCAATATAAACCGCAACCAGACATTCCTGCCCCTCTTTGACTCTTGCATCGCGCGGCTGCTCATGGAACGGAAGCAGCAGATCCTTGTCGAGCCCCCAGTCAAGAAAAGCCCCTATTCTTCCCACCTGCGCCACAGTCAGGAAACCAACCTCGTGGAGTTTTAGTTTTGGCGTCCTGCACGTAGCTATCATCCGGTCCTCTGAATCCTTATAGACGAAAACCGTTACTTCGTCCCCTGGTGCTGCGCCCTCCGGGACCTGTGATTTCGGAAGTAGAATGTGTTCTTCTGTTTCCTGATCCCTCTCCTTAAGATAGCATCCGTGTTCTGTGTCCTTCTCAATTACAAGTGTCTGTGTCTCTCCCAGTTTTATCATTGCCCGCCGTCCTTTCAATCCGCTTCAGTGCCACGCACTATACTCTGCCTGTTTCCTGTCTCTTGTTACAATTTCTGCCACAGCAAAGGTCGATCCGTCATCGGAATCCAGCGCAATCAGGCGTTTGTTCTGCCAATCTGCTGTAAGCTCTAAGCCGTAATCAACCGTACGGACAATGTCCCCTAAAACCGCCTGCTTCTTGTACTCGATCCTGAAATCCGTAACGATCTCATTCCCGGGAATAATTCCCATGGCAAACCGCACGTACTGCCCATTGTTCACATGATGATTCGAGTCGAGATGTGCCGGGACTATAACGGTTGTGTCACGAGCCATGCCATCATGCTTCGGAACCGCTATCTTGCGCGACTTGTAATCCATATCCAGCTTCCTGTCGAGTCCGAAAACTTCGAGCATTTTCTCCGGGACACGCACCGGGGCCATCTTCTCCAGATCCATGAGCGACCACACCGAATTCGCGATCGCGAGTCTCTCCCCGTCTGCCGTTTCCATATAGAAATTTCTGAGTCCGAGGAAGCCCCTGGTCTCATACGGAAGTGTCGTGATCACTACCCTGTCGCCAAGCGCCGGATATCTCATGATCCCTATCTGCCAGTAATTGACGAGCCAGGCGCAGTGCGTCTCCTTCATGTACCTGATCCCGATCCCGCCGTCCTCTATCTGGAACGTAGAACAATCCTGAAAATAATCGATCAGCGACTCGAGTCTGAGAAGCCCCGACTCGTCGACCTCGCTGTATCTTATCCTGCTGTCAAAGCTATACATTAAGTTCCTCTTTCAGAACATTTTCTATCTCGCTCTGTCCCGCCGCGAATGTACCCTGTATCATTTCAGCACTTCCGCCGCCGCGGCCCTGAAGTTTTGCATTGAGCGCCTTGCCTGCGGGGCGCACATCGACTGTCCTGCTGCCGATGACATAATACCATGACTTGTTTTGCCGCGACAGCACTGCCACGCAAATCCCCTTGTCATTCTCCAGGAGGCACTCACAGAAACGGCGCGTCTCCACCGTTGACAGGCCTTCTTCAAAACGTATCACTAATGGTGCTTTGTCAGGGAGGAGCCCTGCTTCGAGTTCGAATCTGCTGTTCACGAGTTCTGTTATGCGCCTGTCCTTCGCCGCACTCTCGTCCTTTACCTTTGTCAGTGCATCGACAATATTATCAGGATCTGACGCCAGCATGTGCGAGAGCTCAATGTCCTGATCCGTGCGTCTGCTGATGATGCCGAGAGCCTTGAGCCCGCTCGCCATCCAGATCCTGACGCCGCCCTTGTAATTTATCATGCTGAAGAACTTGATGATCCCGATTTCCCCGGTCCTTGCGACATGCGTGCCGCAGCACGCGCAGATATCTCTCCCCGGGACATTTACTATGCGCACCTGCCCTGTCAGTTCCTTCTTGCTCCTGTACGTGATCTGCGCAAGCTCCTTATCATCAGGATAACTCACAAGTATCGGCAGATCCGCATATATTGTTTCGTTAGCTTCCTTTTCGACTTCCGCCAGCTGCTTCCATGAGAGCGGTCCCGAAACATCTATCATTATCATGTCGCCCATATGAAAGCCGACATTCTCATATCCGTAGTGCTCATGGATAATGCCTGACACTATGTGCTCACCGGAATGATTCTGCATATGGTCAAAACGTCTGTCCCAATCAATGCTCCCGTGTACCGTGTCGCCTTCTTTGAGCCCGCCATCGCAATAATGAACGATCTCGCCGGTTTTGTTCCTGCGCACATCTGTCACATTGACATCATTCCCGCTCATCATTTTCAGTGTTCCATGGTCAGCTTCCTGTCCGCCGCCTTCCGGATAAAACGCTGTATCATCAAGGATCACTTCCCAGCCCTTTTCACCTTTATTGCTGGAAATGACCTTCGCATCAAATTCCTTTGCGTATGTATCCCTGTAGAAAAGTTCCTCGAATTCTTTCATGCCCGCTCCCACAGCCTGGTATATTTGTCAAAACAAGTTATCCCTGCAGCCGCCTTCTTAAAAAAAAGGCAGCCGACATCCGGCTGCCCCTCGCGCGTTGCCATATGCTTATGATATACGAATTGCCCCGCTTCATTGAAGTTTGTGCAATTCTCAGTACGTTATTGCCATTGCATGTAAATATCCATCAGATGCATTACCTATCGTGATGTTCACTGTGTTTCCTGTATACAGCGCTCCGATGGTACTCATATCTGTATTACTGTCTATCTTGATTTCCATATCACCGCTGCTTGTAGAGAAATAGAGCTTATCATAAGTCGAGCCTGACTTGATCTTGCCCGTTACAGTTGTAAGTTTGACGACTCCGCTTGTTTCGACAGGCGAACTCACCGGTGTGACCTTAGCGGCATGCATATATGCGTCAGCCCCGCGATATACATAAGCATTCACTGCTCTGTCTGTAAGGAGCAGCTTGCAATTTGAAATATCAGAAGTGCTGTCGATCTTGATCTCCATATCACCCGAAGTCGTTGACAGGTACAATGTTCCGGAACCGGATCCACTCTTGACTTTTCCGGGGCAGCATGTTGTGCTTACTCCGTTGATCGTCTCAGTTGAACCTGCAAGATTCGCGCCGTCCGACATACTTATTATGTGCAGATACGCATCTGACCCTCTGCCGAGCACACATTTTACATTCCTTCCAATCGCTATGAGCGTGCATCCTGTAAAATCCGAGCTCGAGTCTACCTTGGCTTCAATGTTCCCGGAATTATTTGTTGCTAAAATCACTTTATCAGCCGTAGTGCCGTTTGCTATTGTTCCCTCAATCGAATATGTTTTGGTGGTATCGACCGTGACCTGTGTGGTTGCTGTACTGCTCGTGACATTCGCTGCATGAAGGTATGCGTCAGAGCCTCTGTATATGCCTATATCCACGGATCTCCCGGGCAACATCATTTTCGATCCGATGTATGTCGTATCGCTGTCGATCTTGATCTCCATCGTCCCCGTCGTTGTCGTAAGATATATCATATTGGAATTTGTACTGCTTCCCAGTGTTCCGCTCACAGTTGCAGTAGCAGTGGCCGCAGTCGCTGTCAGCGATGCCATCGGTGCCGTAAACATCATCACCGCCGTACATACTACAGCGAGTGTTCTTCCTATTAACTTTTTCATAGCTCCACCTCCTAGTTTATCGTGCCCCATGAAGAAAAAGGATACCACACGAACAATGCTTTCCCGAGGATCTTGTCCTCAGCTACAAACGTATTTACCCAATATCTGGAATCAAGTGAATTATTCCTGTTGTCGCCCATCATAAAATAGCATCCCTCAGGCACGGCATACGGTCCGAATGAGCCTTCCATCGGCTCCGCAATAAAGCTGTCATCAAGCGGCTCAGTCTCATCATTTATGTATACTTTGCCATCAATTATTGTTACTGTCTCTCCCGGCAGTCCGATCACTCGTTTTACAAACAACTGTTTCTCATCATCAGGATAATGAAAAACAACTATATCGTAACGTTCCGGTGTACTGTCATTATATGAAAGCCTGCTGCCGATGACGCGTGCGCCGCTGGGAATCGTGTTTTCCATAGATCCTGAAGGCACTACCGCATTTATAATGATGAAGGTGTCCAGCAGCCATACCGCAACAAAAGCACACGCAATTATAAGCCCGTTTATTAACAATTCTCTCTTCCAGTCTATCTTATCTGGCCTGGCTCCGTTTGTATCTTTCTCCACCTGTGACCTCCGGACCACCTGCAACATGTCTGTCACACCATGGCTGAAACTTGTTCGTTTTGATTATCTATATTACTGCAAATACGCATTATATGCCAGTATTCCCGCAACTGTACCGGCATTTGTGATCTCGCCTTTTCTTATCATGGCGATAAGCTCGATAAGGCTGTGGCTTTCAACAACTATTTCCTCCGCCTCGTCAAGTTTCTGCCCGCCGGTCTTTTCTACGTTCAATGCCAGATAAATATCAGTGAACTCGTTACAATACGCCGGCGCAGAATAAATTCTCGCAAGCTTTTCCAGAGTTTTGGCACAGTATCCGGTTTCCTCCCCGAGTTCACGTTTTGCCGTATCAGCGGTATTTTCGCCGGTTTCGCCAGCCCCTGCGGGGAGCTCGAGCATCTCCATGTCGATCGCAGGTCTCGTCTGCCTCACCATCAGAATATTTCCATCAGGCAAAACAGGTACTACCGCAGCGCCTCCGCCCTTCTTATGAAAGACATAGTCCCACTGCCCGGTCTTTCCGCCGGAAAGTTCCACCGTATCTTTATAAACATCAATTATTCCGCCGCTGTAACATTTCTTTCTGTCAATGCGCTTTGGATATTGCAAAGTAGTAGCCCTCCCACAATCCAAAATGCGATTTTATACTGCAATCACTCGCTGGCGGTGAAATGCAATTTTCGCCGCGATTACCCGCTGTGGTGACAGCTCCATTATCAGTCATGATCACTCATTACGTTTTGCGCACAGGGCTCATCTTTCTTAAAGAATCCGCCAGATATCGCGTTCTCCGGGCACACTGCCTTGCACTTGCCACAGCGTATACATTCAGCACTGTTGATATTCTTCAGTATTTCCACCGTCATGGGGCAGGCGCTCTCGCAGGCATGACACTTTATGCATTTGCTCTCATCGAGATGCATGCGATACAGACTGAACTTCGCGAATAATCCGTAAAAGGCGCCGAGCGGGCACAGATACTTACAGAATGGTCTGTGGATCATGGTCGACAAAATAATGATTATAATCAGAACACAGACCTTCCAGTCAAAGAGCGCGCCGACCGCACTCCTCAGGCTTTCATTCTTAGTAAGCAGCGGAAATGCTCCTTCAAGTGTTCCTGCGGGGCATATGAATTTGCAGAAATACGGCTCACCCGTTCCATATTTATCTGTCAGTAATAACGGCAGCAGAATTACCATAACTACAAGGATCACATACTTGAGATACCTGAGCGGTCTGTCAATTTTCTTCGGAACAGTGATCTTTGGCAACGGTATCCTGTGAAGGAGGTCCTGTACAAGTCCGAACGGGCACAGGAATCCGCATACCAAACGTCCAAGGACAACACCGAATAGCATCAATGTGCCGAGCACATAAAACGAGAAGTTGAATTTATGGCTTCCCAGGACTGCCTGGAGCGAACCTATCGGGCAGGCTCCGAGAGCACCGGGGCACGAATAGCAGTTCAGCACCGGCACACAGAACATCTTGCTCTTTCCGGTAAATATCTTGCCTTTGGCAAAACCTGCGACATAGCCATTCACAAAAACAGCGGAAAGCAGCTGTATAAGCAGACGCAGGCGCTCGTGTTTCTTAACTTGTTTTGACTCATTATTCATGGTCACCCTATCCCGATGCATTGCAGGCAGATATTGGCAGCCTTCTGCAGAACAGTCAGCTGCTCCTGTCGAAGCAGCCCTGTCACGATGAATATGACCGCCAGAATAAATATCAGGATCCTGATGATCCATACTTTCTTTTCACTAAGTCGCAATGCTTTGTCCTCATTATTTGCCCAGTGATGCAATTCTGTCGTTGATCAGTGACATATAAGCATCCGCCGTGGATGTGCCCCGCGGAACCCCTGTCTGCGCGGCTCCTGCGAGATAGCCTTTGCTGTCCACAAAAATTGTTGTCGGATAGCCCGTGACCAGGTATTCTAAAGCCGTCTTGAGGTCATCATTGATAACAAGTGTTTGGTATGTCAGTCCATTATCTGAAACTTCCTGTCCCGCGAGTTCGCTCTCTGTATCAGCATCCGCGCATATTGAAATCAGATTTACATTTTCCGGAAGCCCCTTGTACAGTTCCTCCAGATCCGGCATTTCATTAATGCAATATGGGCACCATGTCGTCCAGACATTGATCATTGTGAGATCATAGTCAGCAAAAATGCTCTGATCAACGCTCTCGCCGTCCAGCGTCTGTGCTGAAAAACTCGATAGCCCAGCACTTTGCGCACTATCTGAGACGCCGTTATCGATCGTCAGATCAGCCTGTTCAGTAGTGCCTTTTCCCGCCGTTTCTGCTGTTTCTGTACTTGTGTTATCTCCTGTTTCAGTCGTGCTGCCACATCCGCACAAACCAATTGAAGCCGCCATAATTATTGCCAGCGGTAGATATGCTCTTTTCATTTTTTCCTCATTTCATAATGTTGTATGTTTGTTTTCTGCAACCTGTCTGGCATCACAGATGCCTGTTACTAATTTATACATTATTCCCGACGAAAAGTATACAGACTAATTGAGCCGGGTTTTACAGAAAATCTGATCAATTCTAAAAATCAAGCCGGGAAATGGCGCCTCCCGCGGGGCTCCGGCTGCCGAAACTCCTCCCGCGGGGCTCCGGCTGCCGAAACTCCTCCCGCGGGGCTCCGGCTGCCGAAACTTAGCATGAAAGCAAGTTTAAGAGCACAGTGCTAAGATTTACGCAAGACTTGGCTCCTCCCTGAGGCGACGGCTGCCGGAACTTAGCATGAATGCAAGTTTAAGAGCACAGTGCTAAGATTTACGCGGAATCCGGCTCCTCCCGCAAGCCCCCGGCAGCCGAAACTTAGCACGGACGCAAGCTTAAGGGCTCGGTGCTAAGATTTACGCGGGATCTGGCTCCACCCGTGAGGCAACGGCAGCCGAAACTTAGCACGAACGCAAGTTTAGGGGCTCGGTGCTAAG
>JAQWCI010000143.1 GCA_028706005.1 Lachnospiraceae bacterium | reverse complement strand
CGTCGACCCGATTATTGATATTGATTTCATAAACTGAACTTCCTTAATCTGTAATTTCGTCCTGTCATTTTGCCTGCATGAGCATCACCGCAAGGAAATAGATTATCGGTGTCGTGAAGATCACGCTGTCAAAACGATCCATTATTCCGCCGTGTCCCGGTATACAATGCCCGTAATCCTTTATATTGTGGTCTCTCTTTATAGCAGAAGCCGCGAGATCTCCGATCGCGCTGACTGTACCTCCGACAAGTCCGATAATCGTAAATGTCAGACCAAAACTCTCAGGTTCCGCAGGATTCTGCCATTTTAGAAATATTGACAGCAGGAAGCATAACACTGCTGATCCGATTATTCCACCAAAGAAACCTTCAATAGTCTTTTTGGGGCTGAGGACCGGAGCCATCTTATGTTTTCCAAAAGCCCGTCCCGCAAAATAAGCGCAGGTGTCGCAGATCCACGTGCAGAAAAATATCAGTGCGTAAACATAGACGCCGTATGGCAGACACCTCGCACGGTAGATAAAACTCATCAGGACAGGGCAATACACGAACGAAAACAGTGCCGCCATCACCTGATCTGCATGAAATTTCGGAAATGTCAAAACATACACTGCCATAAGAGACAATAGCAGCAGCACTATCATGATGATCGTAAAGAAATTGAGGTTTATATACCCTGATCCGAAAATCAGTCCGAGATAATATAACAGAATAGCTATATATCCAAGAATCTCAAGAGCATTAGTGCCGCTATTCTTTGGATTCACGCCACATGCTTTGCATAATTCGTGATATCCTATGAGCGCACACGGAATCAGGATTATTCCTACAACAGGACCGCCGACGATCCCTGCAGCTATACATATAGCCGCTATGATAACACCGCTGATCACTCTTGTTTTCATTTACCTGATAAGTCCTCCATATCTGCGCTCTCTGTGGTTATAAGCGTCGATTGCAAGTTCAAGATCCTTTTTTGTAAAGTCCGGCCACGCTGTCTGCGTAAAATAAAACTCCGAATATGCGCACTGCCAGATCAGAAAATTCGATGTGCGCTGCTCACCGCATGTCCTAATAAGAAGATCTGGATCCGGGATACCTGCAGTGTCAAGAGAATCCGAAATTGATTCCGAAGTAATTTCTTCCGGCCTGATCTCACCTGCAGCCGCCTTTGCCGCGATCTTTCTCACGGCCCTTGTTATCTCGTCGCGCCCGCCATAATTAATCGCGATCTGAAAACCAATACCGGTATTGCCCGCAGTGTCTGCCTCAAGACCCGCAATTGAATCCTGAAGGTCAGCATCCAGTTTTGACTTGTCACCGATAACTCTCACTCTGACGTTATTCTTGGCACATTTGGCAAGGCTGGTCTTCATATATGTGCGAAGCAGGTTCATAAGCGCCTTCACCTCAGTCACCGGCCTCGTCCAGTTCTCTGTAGAAAAAGCGTAGACGGTCAGATACTTTATTCCCATATCGTCAGCATCTTCCAAGATCTGTTCAACCACTTTTGCGCCCTGTGCATGGCCGACTGTGCGGGGAAGTCCTCTTTTCTTTGCCCAGCGCCCGTTCCCATCCATTATGATTGCAACATGTGCCGGGATTTTTAATTCCTGCGTATTATTTCCCTGTTCCAATTAAAACACCTTCTTCTGTAAAACGTGGCAGACATCCATTTTGTGAATGCCTGCCGCGTATTCTTTCCTGTCGCCTGAATGATTCTGCCAATTATCGATCAGACCTTCATTATCTCCGTTATCTTCACATCGATAACAGCGTCAACTTCCTTGCCGTACTTGTCAGTAAGCTTCTGGAGCTTGTCCTGAAGATCCTTGACTTCATCCTCCGAAACATCCTCTTTTGTGAGTTTCTTAAGAGCGTCATTTCCGTCGCGGCGGATATTTCTTATTGCGATCTTACCCTCTTCACCCTTCTTGCGGATCTCCTTGGAAAGATCTTTACGGCGATCCTCAGTGAGTTCCGGGAAAACAAGGCGCACAACAGTTGCATCCGTGATTGGTGTAATGCCAACATCGCTTGCAAGAATCGCCTTATTGATTTCCTTAATCATTGTCTTATCCCAGGGCTTTATTTCTATGATACGTGCCTCGGGTACACTCACGTTTGCCACCTGCTGGATCGGTGTCGGTGTCCCGTAATAATCGATCCTTATCTTGTCAAGGACATGCGGGTTGGCTCTGCCTGCTCTGATCGACTGAAGATCAGTCTTCAGAAACTCAACTGTGTGTGCCATTTTCTCGTCATACTCTTTAAGTTGTTCTTCCATAGTAGCCTCCTGTATAGGAACATTATTTGATTTGCTGTGCAAAACAAATGGTCTTACTGAACTGTTATCGTGGTGCCGTTGAACTTTCCTGATGCTGCCTTGATTATTCCGTTCTCTTCCTGAAGTGCAAACACACGCACCGGCATATGATTCTCTTTCGCAAGTATCGATGCTGTCATATCAAGTGCCTTGAGATCCTTTGCAATAACGTCATCTATTGATATCGTGTCAAAACGCTTTGCGCCCGGATTCAGGGCAGGATCGCTGTCATAAATTCCATCCACATTCTTTGCCATAAGTATGAAATCGGCATCGACTTCTATTGCTCTGAGTACAACACCGCTATCCGTCGAAAAGAAAGGATGTCCTGTGCCCCCGGCAAAGAATACTACCATGTGGTGTGCAAAATACTTGCTTGCCCTGTCCTTTGAAAAGAGTTTTGTGAACCCGCCTATTTCGAACGGTGTGAGTATTGAAGTCATCATTCCTTCACTGCGGAAGATCTCTGATACATAAATGCAGTTCATAACAGTAGCCAGCATGCCTATCTGATCTGACTTGACGCGATCTATTTCGTTGCCTGTGCGGCCTCTCCAGAAGTTGCCTCCGCCGGTAACTATGCCGACATCATTTCCTTCATCAATAAGCTGTTTTACCTGTTTGGCAAGCGGCCTTATCTGTGCTTCATCAAAACCCTGATGCTTATCTCCGGCCAGCGCTTCTCCACTTAACTTTAATATGATCCTGCTCATTTGTTTATGACCTTTCTTATCGAAATCCTATGCAAGTTATTCTACCATACTTACTTCCATGGCGGAATTATTTTTGATCTCAAAAAGCTTCGCTTGCCACGTACATGGTGTGGTGATATACTTATTGAGTTTTTGTGAAGCTACTTATGTATATGTGTTTTGTCCACAGATTGAGGAGTATTTATGATTCAGAAAAGAGAAGATGTAAGAAATGTTGCGATTATTGCCCATGTTGACCATGGCAAAACAACTTTGGTCGATGGGCTTCTGAGACAGAGCGGTGTGTTCCGAGCCAATCAGGAAGTAGTTGACCGTGTCATGGATTCCAACGCCATTGAGCGTGAGCGCGGCATAACAATACTTTCCAAGAATACTGCTGTCAATTATAACGGAATAAAGATCAATATCATCGATACTCCAGGTCACGCCGATTTCGGCGGCGAAGTTGAACGTATCCTTAAGATGGTCAACGGCGTTATCCTTGTGGTTGACGCATTTGAAGGACCTATGCCCCAGACACGTTTTGTTCTCAGCAAAGCCATGAGCCTCAATCTTCCGGTCATAGTCTGCATTAACAAGATCGATCGTCCGGGTGCGCGTCCGACTCAGGTCATTGATGAAGTTCTCGAGCTTCTGATGGACCTTGGCGCAAGCGACGAACAGCTTGACTGCCCGTTTGTTTTTGCATCAGCCAAAGCTGGAATCGCGACGCTTGATCTCGGTTCAGCAGGATCTTCCATGAAGCCGCTCTTTGAGACCATTGTCAATTACATTCCGGCACCCGAGGGTGACCCCGATGCAGGAACACAGATGCTCGTTTCTACTATAGATTACAACGAATACGTAGGACGTATAGGCGTAGGGCGTCTTGACAACGGAATTCTTAAAGTTGGTCAGGAATGCGTTCTTGTAAACCACCACGATCCTGATAAACTCGACAAAGTCAAGATCACCAAGCTCTATGAATTTGAAGGTCTTCAGAAGATTGAAGTTCCTGAAGCTCACGTAGGTTCTATAGTCGCAGTTTCAGGCATTGAGAACCTCAGGATCGGCGATACGATCTGTGCACCTGAGAACCCGGTCGCCATACCGTTCCAGAAGATTTCTGAGCCCACGATTTCAATGTCATTCGTGGTAAATGATTCTCCCATGGCCGGCCGCGAAGGAAAATTCGTCACATCAAGGCATCTGCGTGACCGTCTTTATCGCGAACTCAACACCGATGTTTCGCTCCGTGTTGAAGATACTGATACAACAGATACATTCAAAGTGTCAGGCAGAGGTGAGCTTCATCTCTCCGTCCTTATTGAGACCATGCGCCGCGAGGGCTACGAATTTGCTGTATCAAAGGCAGAAGTTATATACAAGACTGACGAAAAGGGCAAAAAGCTTGAGCCCATTGAATACTGCTATATAGACGTTCCGGATGAGTTCTCTGGTGCTGTAATATCAAAGCTTTCCGAAAGGAAAGGCAACCTTGTAAACATGGGAACAGCCAATAATGGCTTTGCCCGTCTTGAGTTTGAAATCCCATCACGTGGACTGATAGGTTATCATGACTCTTTCCTTACTGATACCAAGGGCAACGGCATCATGAATACAATATTCAAGGGTTATGAGCCTTTCAAGGGTGAGATTGCATACCGCAATCAGGGATCGCTGATTGCATTTGAGGCAGGGACTGCTGTTACATACGGTCTGTTCCAGGCTCAGGAGCGCGGCAACCTCTTTATCACTGCGGGCACTGAAGTCTATGCCGGTATGGTAATCGGTGAGGCAGGCAAGGGCGAAGATGTTTTCTGTAACGTCTGCAAGACAAAACATCTCACCAATACACGTACTTCTTCATCTGATGAATCTCTCCGTCTTGTTCCGCCCAAGGTCCTTTCTCTTGAGCAGGCGATCGATTTCATTGATACAGACGAACTTCTCGAAGTCACTCCCAAGAGCCTCAGGATCCGTAAGAAGATCCTTGACCCCCGCATGAGAAAACGTGCTGCAATCAGTGCCGAGAATAAAGCCAAGAACTGATTTTTAAAAACTGCTGATAACAAAGAGCCGGAATTCACTGTAATAATGAATTCCGGCTCTTTTGTTTTTTTAGTTTTCAATCTTATTGCAACTATTCTGTTTTGAGTGTCAATCTCTCATGAATAGATCCCTTGTATAGACCTTATCCTTAACATCGTCCAGACATTTATCATAGCGGTTTGCTATTATACAGCCTGAACATGTCTTAAATTTTTCAAGGTCATTTACGACCTCGCTCCCAAAAAAGGTGCTTCCATTCTCGAGAGATGGTTCATAGACGATTACCTCTGCACCTTTGGCCTTTACCCTCTTCATGATGCCCTGGATAGAACTCTGACGGAAATTGTCACTGTTGCTCTTCATCGTCAGTCTATACACACCTATCGTGATCTTTCTTTCCCTTTCAGCATCATATTGAGCAGATTCTGTATAGCAGCCTGCCTTTTCGAGCACTCTCTCGGCAACGAAATCTTTTCTTGTGCGATTACTGTCCACTATAGCCTGAATAAGGTTTTCCGGAACATCCGAATAATTTGCGAGAAGTTGCTTGGTATCCTTTGGCAGGCAGTATCCTCCATATCCGAAACTCGGATTGTTATACTGTGTGCCTATTCTTGGATCAAGACATACACCGTTGATGATGTCTTTCGTATTAAGGCCTTTCATCTCCGAATAAGTATCCAGTTCATTAAAGTAACTCACTCGAAGAGCCAGATAAGTATTTGCAAAAAGCTTGACTGCCTCGGCTTCAGTAAGTCCTATCACAAGTGTATCAATATTCTCTTTAATTGCTCCCTCTTTCAGAAGAGATGCAAAAGTCATTGCCGCATTGTACATTCTGTCATCATGATCGTCATTTGCTTTATCCTGCCTGGGAAAGCCTACTATAATTCTCGACGGATACAGGTTGTCATAAAGCGCCTTTGATTCACGCAGGAATTCCGGACTAAACAGAATATTGTCCGTGCCGAATTTTTTTCTTGCCGACTCTGTATACCCGACGGGAATAGTCGACTTGATCACCATAATGGCTCTGGGATTTGTTTTGTTCACAAGCTGTATTACAGCTTCAACC
>JAQWCI010000142.1 GCA_028706005.1 Lachnospiraceae bacterium | reverse complement strand
GCTCTCCTCAACTGCAATTTGTTCCAGTCTCTTTACGAATCCTTCATATTCTGTATTTGCAGGAGTGACAGATTTTATCAGACCTCCAGCCATATCTTGCGTTGCATTGAGAAGGGTATCTCTGTCAGTCACCAACACAATGCCTTCCTTTTTTGCCTGCGGGCTAAGCGTTATCACTGCGCATTGGCCATAAACTGCACTTACAAGTTCACCATTATTACTTCCAAAATCAATTCCGGATTTATATACAGGTAAGTCATCCAATGCCACATCACTTGAAGTAATCATAGCAGGTGCGTCATCTAATGCCACATCACTTGAAGTAATAGCAGCAGGTGCATCGTCCACGGCCACATCACTTGAAGTAATCATGTTGCCTTCTGTTATCGGCATTGGAGTATACGGATTGACGTTTGTGCCAAGAGCAATCGTGTTGTCGTCTACCTGATATAAATACGCTGTAGAATCCTGTGTGTACACAAAAAGCTTTCCGGAAGTCATAGTATAATAAATGTCATTGGGAATATCTTCTGCCGGAGCCGTATCGCTCGAAGTGATTATCGAACCTCCGGTAATTGTCAGATCCTGATCGGCTCCTACAGCAACAGTAAACCAGCCAGCCGGCAAAGCGACAGCGACAATAAGTAAAGAAACAAAAAATATTTTTATAACAAGAACAGGAACACTTCTTTTCTTCCTAGCACTCTCCTTTTTCAGTCACATTGGACTACCATCCTCAGTATTTTATGCTTTGCTTGTTTTGGCAACCCATACACCTATAACAACAGCTTTCTGATTATCGATTTCCAGGAGACACTGCCGCAGGAATCCACCACAACTGGCAATGGTTCTCATTTCACTTAGCGGATATATCCACCGCTGATTGTCTGTGCCTCAGTCTGTGAGACAACTGCTGTGGGCTCGATTTCGTGGATCAGCCTGACTGCTTCGGCAACGCGTTTCCTGCGAAGTTGGACGAACAGCATACTTCGCTCTGTCCCGTCCACACTGTGACCATCGAAGATAGTCACTCCGAATTCGTGTTCACGAAGTGCCTGTCCCAGAGTCTGGACGTGCTGCTTGCTGCAAATCACCTGCATTGATGAAAGCCCGACTGCCATACGGTTCTCGATCAGCATTCCACAATAAATGCCCAATGCTGTCGCGGCAATGTAGACCACGATTTTGAAAGGATCAGCATACATATTAGAAAGTACCGAGCTGAATATGATCACATAAAGTCCATACTCAATAAACGTCAGACTTATTGCGATCCGTTTTTGTCCCTTGGACATAAATATGACACGGAGCGTGCTCACCATGACCTGAATTACCTGGCCTATGAATATTAATATGTATAACGTAACCCCTGTTATTTCAATCATTGCTCTCCTTATAACGGGGCATCCATTTGCTCCGTATGCATAGATTATTGCGTCCTGCCAATCTTCAGACCAGTCAGGGCGCATGTATCCATGATACCATCCGCCGATATTATATTCGATAGCTTTTAAATATTTATTTTCCGGCTTGAAATGGTCAGTTGGAAGACTGTGACTGTCCCGGTTGTGCTCTTTAACTTGTCAGTGCGCTTCGCGCACAACTTTTCACCGAAAGGCACTACCAATCGGGCAGCCGTGGCTATCCCGGTTGTGCTCTTTAACTTGTCAGTGCGCTTCGCGCACAACTTTTCACCGAAAGGCATTACCAATCGGGCTGCCCTGACAGTCTGCACATCTGAATCCGGCAAGTACAGTCTGAATGATATTCGCGCAAAAAGGCCAACAGGGTTTCTAATACACTACCCTGTTGGCCTTGTTATCCAAAACTTCTGATAAGCAACTTGCTTCGGCAATTCTATTGCTCCACCTCTTTATAAAATATGTTCATCATCAAATCGTACAGCTCATCCTCGTCATAGACAAATTCCTCATGACCTGTTGTTCCATCTTCCGCCGGTGTAGTTTTGCCTTTGAGAGCATATATAGTCGGGTCAAAAGAATAGCTCCCGATTTGTCCTGCCAGATATGTGATTTCATTCGTATCCACATCCGTAACGATATACTTGCCAGCTACGTTCAGGAGACTTATTGCAACAGTCGGATCCTTCACGACTTTTGCCTTTACAGACGTGATAAACGCCTTGAGGAACTCCTTCTGCTTCTCGAGTCTGTACGAAGCGCTGTCATAATCCTCACCGCGCGAACGTATGTAACTGTAAGCCTGCGCTCCGCTAAGCGTCTGGTCATCGCCATATACCAGCTTTTCATTTTCATACTTGATGCGTGGCACAGTGACTCCGCCGACTGCATCAACGAGATTTGCCACTCCACCCATGTTAAGCGAAATATATCCATTTATCGGAAGATCATAGAACAGGTTTGATACCGACTTCTCTGCCCGTTCACAGCTCTGCTGCATTCCGTCACCATATCCGTGCGCCAGGCATATCTGGAGATTGTATGTTCCGACAAAATTCCCATCCTCGTCGTAAACGTCCACATCTGTCATGGTATTGCGGTTTATTGCGATCACCTGCATCTTCTTCGTATCAGGATTCAAAACAAGCAGGAACTGTCCATCGGCCTGGCCACCGTCAACTCCGCTGCTGCCCGCGCTCACAGTTCCTTCTTTATCTATTCCCATGATGAGGAATGTCATGATATCCGAATTGTACTCATATACTTTTCCGTTATACCTGACCCACCCTGCCTGCCAGTTCTCAGGCTGTACAGTCGCTTCAGTTGATGCCGTCTCATCCTTCGCGTCTTCAGATGTTTTGGCCTGTGAAAGGTCAGGTGCAGCACTTGTAGCACTACTGTGCAGCGTTCTTGCACCCATTGTATCCATTACACGCCAGGCAACAACCGTCACTGCACACAGAGCAAGAATCACTACACCAATGACGAGCAGCACCTTCTTCCATGTTCCTTTCCTGCTATGGTGGTGGTGATGTCTGTGTATCTCTATCACGTGACGCTCATGCATCCTGCCTTTTGCATCATAATAGACCCTTGTCTTGCTGTGACTCTGGCTCTGGCTGTGATGATGGTGGTGGTGATGTTCTCCTTCATCATGTAGCGAACTGTATAAGGCCTCTTCAGTTTCCTTATCCTTATTATCTTCCATCGCCATCCTGCCCTGTAAGCGAAGGAGTTTCTTTATTCAGTATTTCCATGAACTCCTCGCCTGTGATTGTTTCTTTCTTATACAGGAACTTTGCAAGTTCTTCAAGTTTGTCGCGGTTTGCTGTGAGTATATCTACGGCCTTGGTGTGCTGTCTGCGGATGAGGTCTTCGACCTGGCGGTCGATCTCGTTCGCTGTCTCAGTCGAGCACTGAAGCGATGTGTCGCCGCCGAGGTACTGGTTGGTCACGGTCTCGAGCGCCATCATGTCAAAATTCCTGCTCATTCCATACTGAGTGATCATGGCTCTGGCAAGCTTCGTCGCCTGCTCTATATCATTCGAGGCACCAGTAGTAATAGTCGAGAAAACAAGTTCTTCCGCGGCTCTTCCGCCTGTGAGTGTTGCGATCTTGTTCTCGAGTTCTTCCTTATTCATGAGGTAATGATTGCCCTCGTCGACCTGCATAGTGTAGCCGAGTGCACCTGATGTGCGTGGTATTATCGTGATCTTGGTGACAGGTGCGGAATTCGATTGTTTTGCCGCGACGAGCGCGTGCCCTATCTCGTGATATGCAACTGTCCACTTTTCCTTGTCAGTCAGAATAGCGTTCTTCTTCTGATATCCTGCGATTACGACTTCTATTGATTCCTCGAGGTCAGCCTCGCTCGCAAATTTGCGTCCATCACGGACGGCGCGAAGTGCCGCCTCGTTGACGATATTGGCGAGCTCGGCTCCCGATGCGCCGGAAGCCATGCGAGCGACCTTTTCGAAATCGACGTTTTCAGCGATCTTGATGTTCTTTGCATGAACTTTAAGGATGTCAATACGACCCTGAAGATCAGGGAGCTCTACCGGAACTCTTCTGTCAAAACGTCCGGGGCGTGTCAATGCCGGATCAAGTGAATCAGGGCGATTTGTCGCAGCAAGAATTATGACGCCGTTATTGCTGTCAAAACCATCCATCTCGGTGAGGAGCTGGTTCAACGTCTGTTCGCGCTCATCGTTACCACCCAGTGCTGATGAATCACGTTTCTTGCCTATGGCATCGATCTCATCTATGAAGACAATGCAGGGTGCCTTTTCCTTGGCCTGTTTGAAGAGGTCACGGACCTTTGAAGCACCCATACCTACGAACATTTCAACGAATTCTGAACCGCTCATGGAGAAGAACGGTACATTTGCTTCGCCTGCTACCGCCTTGGCCAGCATGGTTTTGCCGGTTCCTGGAGGGCCCACGAGAAGAATGCCCTTGGGCATCTTGGCTCCGATTTCCTGATACTGGCTGGGGTTCTTGAGGTAATTGACGATCTCTGTCAGGTTTTCCTTGGCCTCATCCTCGCCCGCTACATCTGAGAATTTGATGCCGTCTGAAGATTTGACATATACCTTGGCGTTGGAACCGCCGCCCATTCCGAACATCATGGAATTTGCGCCGCCCTGCTTGCTCATAAGGCGTTTGGAGAGCCATCTTCCGAGAAGCCAGAAAATAACAAGCGGAAGCACCCATGCAACAAGGAAACTTATGATGGGTGATTGCTGCTCAGTGATCGTGCCTGTAAATGACGCGCCGCTGTCATAGAGGCGCGTGACAAGATCAGGGTCACTGATCATGCCCGTGCGGTAGACCTGCGACTCGTCTTTGTTGGTGAATAATATTTCATTGGTGCTCTCTTCTATCTGGACGGAACCTATCTCCTTATTCTCCGTCATCTGCATGAATTCGCTGTAGTCGACATCCTTTATTGACATCTCATTGATTTGTGGGACCATCACGAGATTCATGAGCAGTATCAGCACAAGA
The DNA here is from genome assembly GCA_028706005.1 of Lachnospiraceae bacterium. Classification (GTDB taxonomy): domain Bacteria; phylum Bacillota; class Clostridia; order Lachnospirales; family Lachnospiraceae; genus CAG-791. The sequence continues at coordinate 1,230 of JAQWCI010000142.1, read as the reverse complement.
GCGCCGACTGCAAAACCCAGAAGTGGCTTCCTGGGTGGCTTTACTTCATTCATAGTATCCTTTCATGACGGAGCTGTCTTTGCTTCATCTACGCTGCGCCAGGCGACAGTGCCATTTGTTTTCACGGCCTGCGGCGCGCGACTTGCAGGCAATTGTGTCTGCTTCGTTTCACTTTATTGATTGTATCACCAATACCCGATAATCCACGCATTTCCCGAAAAGTTAAGAAAAATGTCAGACATTATTCCCCATCTTCATTCCTTCAATATACTGTCCGCCATTGCGGCGCAGCCACTTTCTGCGCTCCCTGTAATCCGGGACGACTTTTTCCACCTCAGCCCAGAAGGCCGGCGAATGATCCATATGCTTTCTGTGAGCGAGCTCATGAACGATTACATAATCCTGGATCTCAACCGGTGTCTTCATTAACACGCAGTTGAAGTTGAGGTTGCCCCTCGAGCTGCAGCTCCCCCAAAGCGTCCTCTGATTCCTGATTGTTATCCGTCCGTAAGTAACTCCCATTTCCGTCGCGAAAGCCCTGACACGCGGAGGAATTTCGCTGAGTGCTCTTGCTGCGAGTTCATGAACTTCATCCGCCCCGATTCGAGGCACCGGCATACTCTCGCGCTGCCGCCGTCTCTCATTCATCTTTGCGACATGTCTTTCGATCCAATCCTGCTCTTTTATGACAAATTCTTCAATATCGCGCCTCGTCGCGCGATATGGCGCTCTCACCAGCACTTTGCCGTTCACTGTTACCTCGACTGACAAAGTGCGCCGGGCGCTGCGAATAATTTCGTACTCTTTCATGCCTCGTCCTTAATTTTGCGTTTATTCTTATACATTTCCGCATCTGCAGCATTCTCCGCCTGCCTTAGGGAGAGCTTGTTCTGAATGGAAGCCAATGCGCTGCCGCATGCAATATGCAGCTCGATGCCATCATCTGAATTGCGGTTATAATCCTTTTCATATTTCACAAGTTCTTCATAGCACCGACTGAACTTTTCATCTGCATCATCCGCCGCAATGAAGACCGTGAACTCATCTCCCCCGACTCTGAAACAGGTACCCACGCCGCCAAAGGCTTTGACGATAGCATCCGCGGTGGCCATTATGAATCCGTCACCCCTCATGTGACCGTGCGTATCATTTACATGTTTCAACTCATTTATATCCATCTGACAGACCATGACTTTATTCACTGTTCCGTTGTCCAGTGCTTCCTGAAGT
>JAQWCI010000141.1 GCA_028706005.1 Lachnospiraceae bacterium | reverse complement strand
GATACTGCTGTCGAAACAGTCATGCCGACCATCGGGTTGTTGCCGGCTCCGATCAGTCCCATCATCTCAACGTGAGCGGGAACTGAGCTTGATCCTGCGAACTGAGCGTCTGAATGCATACGGCCCATTGTATCTGTAAATCCGTAAGAAGCAGGACCTGCAGCCATGTTATCCGGATGAAGTGTACGGCCTGTGCCGCCGCCTGATGCAACTGAGAAGTACTTCCTGCCCTTCTCGAGTCTCTCCTTCTTGTATGTGCCTGCTACAGGGTGCTGGAATCTTGTAGGATTGGTCGAGTTTCCTGTGATGGAAATATCGACATTCTCCTTCCACATGATAGCTACGCCTTCCTGTACATCATCAGCGCCATAGCAGCGGACCTTCGCACGTGCACTGTCTTTGTCCTTGGAATAGCATGTCTCTGAAAGGACCTTGAGTTCGCCGGCCTGATAATCATACTCGGTCTCAACATATGTGAAACCGTTAACTCTTGAAATGATCTTTGCTGCATCTTTGCCAAGACCGTTAAGAATAACGCGAAGCGGTTTCTTACGGACCTTGTTAGCCTTCTCAGCGATTCCGATAGCGCCCTCTGCTGCTGCAAATGACTCATGTCCTGCAAGGAATGCAAAACATTCTGTCTCTTCTTCGAGCAGTCTCTTGCCGAGGTTGCCGTGTCCGATACCGACCTGGCGGTGATCAGCAACTGATCCGGGGATACAGAATGACTGAAGACCTTCACCGATAGCTTCTGCAGCTTCAGGAGCTGTTCTGCAGTTCTTCTTGATTGCGATAGCAGCGCCTACTACGTAAGCCCACTTTGCATTCTCAAAGCAGATAGGCTGGATGTTCTCTACAAGATGGTAAATATCAAGACCTGCAGCCTCTGTAATTGTTTTGCATTCTTCTACTGAAGAGATTCCATATTTGCCAAGTGTCGCAAGGATCTGCGGCGCTCTTCTTTCATAAGATTCAAATAATTCCATTGTCTACACCCCCTTCTCACTGTTTGCGCGGGTCAATGAATCTGACCGCATCGCCTACGCGTCCATATTTGCCTGATGCCTTTGTAAGAGCGGTATTAGCATCATCGCCGGCTTTGATGAAGTCCATCATCTTGCCGAAGTTGACATACTTGTAACCGATGATCTCATCATTCTCGTCGAGTGCGAGGTCTGTGATATAGCCATCAGTAAGCTCGAGATAACGGGGTCCCTTCTCGAGTGTTCCGTATGTTGTTCCGATCATTGAGCGATTGCCCTTGCCGAGGTCCTCAAGACCTGCACCGATCTGGAGTCCGCCTTCTGAGAAAGCACTCTGTGAACGGCCATAAGCGATCTGAAGGAAAAGTTCTCTCATTGCTGTGTTGATGGCATCGCAGACAAGGTCAGTATTAAGTGCTTCGAGTACTGTAAGTCCGGGAAGGATCTCAGCTGCCATTGCTGCTGAATGTGTCATTCCTGAACAGCCGATTGTCTCAACAAGAGCTTCCTGGATTATGCCTTCCTTTATGTTAAGAGAAAGCTTGCAGGCGCCCTGCTGGGGAGCACACCAGCCTACACCATGTGTGTAACCGGAAATATCTTTTACATCTTTGGATTTGACCCACTTTGCTTCTTCCGGAATCGGAGCAGCGCCGTGATGCACGCCCTGGTGAACGACGCACATATTCTTTACTTCGCTTGAATATATCATTGTAGATCTCCTTTCAGGGATTATTGTGAACCGATCACTATGTGATCAGTGGTTTCTACCGTTGTCAATTAAACCATATTCGACGAAAAAAGTCATCAGATATTACAGACTTTTCGAAACAGGACGCTAAATATACTAAACTCTTCCATCACCCAGAGATTATGCTACGCATAATCTCGCAAGCGTCCACGTTTTACAGGACGCTTAATTTTACTAAACTCTTCCATCTACCCAGAGATTATGCTACGCATAATCTCGCAAGCGTCCACGTTTTACAGGACGCTTTTTTACTCGTATCGCAGTGCGTCAATGGGATCCATCTTCGCTGCCTTGTTGGCCGGGTAATACCCGAAGAAGATTCCGATGGCCAGTGAAACCCCGACTGCAAGCGCCGCTGAGCTGAATGGAACATACAGGGGCAGGCTCTGCAGCTTGCACGCTATTCCACCTGCGATTATTCCCACGATAAGACCAATTACTCCGCCGAGACTCGTCATAACGATTGCTTCTATTATGAACTGCATCCTTATCGCGCTGTTAGGCGCCCCAAGAGCTTTTCTTGTTCCGATCTCTCTTGTTCTTTCTGTTATGGTCACAGTCATGATATTCATGACGCCAATACCACCGACAAGCAAAGCAATTGCTCCGATGAGCGAGGTAGTCGTTGTCTGCTTCTGCAGTTCTTTTTTGTTCTCCTCGATCATTTCCTTGTCACTGTAAACCCCGATGGATGGACTTTCTTTATCCTTAAACAAAAATGTTACATAATCTTTGATATCTGACGACATACTGATGACGTCAGCTCCTGCCTTGGCCTGAATCGTAAAGCTGGTTACATTTTGTGAATATTCGTCAGTTGCTGCATTTGCAACATTCAGGAAAGGCACAAGCAGATCTGTCGAAATATCCTCTTCCTTAGTTCCGCTTTTCAGGTCATAAGAACTGATTACATAATTATAGACTCCTATGACCGTATAATTCGTGACATCATCTCCATTTGGCACAATGACCTGCTTGCCTATTGCGCTGTCATTGTCGCCGTTAAAGAGGCGCTTTGCCATGAGCGAAGAAATGACAGCAACGTTCGAACCGTTTACAAGCGCATCGTTTGAAAATGTTTTGCCTGCCACCATTTTGACATTGCCTGTTGAAAAATACCCGTTATTCACGCCCATCTTATAGCAATTACTGTATTCAGTATCCATTTTGGCGGGATCCGTGTACGCCTTGCCTCCGTTGGCATAATTGGAGATGCCTATTGCCTCGATCTGATCTCCGAACTTATCAATGAGCTTGGTCATCTGATCTTCTGTAAACCAGTAAACTTCATCAGACCCGGATCCGTTATACACATACACACTTATGTTATTGGCGCCGTTTTGAGCCTGCTGCTTCTCCATTTGTTTTGTGGTGGATGTTCCAAGTGTAAGTATGGCAATGACCGCTGCGATTCCGATGATAACACCGAGCATCGTCAGAAAAGTCCTCATTTTGTTGGCTGCAAGGTTGTGAAGCGCAAGCCTTATATTCTCAAGAATCATGCTACCCTCTCATGTGCAAAACATATAACAAGCGTCAGTCTTTTTCAAGAATTGACTCTGTAGCGGTCTTTCCGTCATCTCATGTAACAGGCGTCAGTCTTTTTCAAGAATTGACTCTGTAGCGGTCTTTCCGTCATCTGTGGCAGTTTTGGCTGCTGCGTACTCATGAGCCTCTGTTCCGGCTCTCTCACCTGTGATGCGTCCGTCCACAAGCGTAAGTATGCGGTCGCACTCCTCCGCCAGTTTATTGGAGTGAGTTATCATAAGGATCGTGCACCCGCGCTCCTCGTGAAGCTTGTGGAAAATATCCATAACAGTCTGGCTCGTCTGCGAATCAAGCGCGCCTGTCGGCTCGTCCGCGAGAATGATAGCCGGATCATTTGCAAGAGCCCTCGCTATGGCAACGCGCTGCTTCTGCCCTCCTGACAGTTCAGAAGGATCATGATTCATCCTCTCCTTCATGCCGACGAGCTCAAGAAGTTCCGCCGCTCTGGCACGCCTTTCTTTAAGCGGCACTCCTGCATAAAGCATCGGCATTGCGACATTATCTAGCGACGATGTCCTTGCTATGAGATTATAAGTCTGGAAAACAAATCCTATCTGTCTGTTCCTTATGTGTGAAAGATCGTCATCTGAAATTTTTGCCACATCAATACCGCGAATGAAGTATTCGCCTGATGTAGGCCGGTCCAACAGTCCAATTGTATTCATCAGTGTGGATTTTCCTGAGCCGGACTCACCGACTATGCATGTGAATTCACCTTCATTAACATTCAGGGTCACGCCATGAAGAACTTCAAGCTCATTCTCTGTGCCGATATAATACGCCTTCTTTATATTATTCAGGCGTATTAATTCATTGCCTTTTCCCTGCGTCGCAGCACTTCCACTGCCGGCATCTGAAGCCGCATCACCGATGACTTCACTGCTGTCAGCTTCCGCCGATGTCTGCTCTTCCACTTCACGGATAATATCATCATCTTTGCTGTTCACACCGGCCTTACTGTCAGCATCATTTCTGCTGCCTGCCTTATCTTCAGTTGTATCTGTCTCTCTCTTTTTGTGAAAAAGCATCAATATACTCCAGTCAGCATGCCAGCTGCGCCGCCAGTTGTCCCGGTGTCTTCACCGTTATCTATGACTGTGTCGCCCTCGTTCAATCCTCCGCCTGTTATCGCGATGTAATAGTCACCCTCTGCACCTGTCTCGACTGCGACCTGCTCAGTCTGACTTGTATCTGAGCCATCCCCGGTAACACGCAAAACATATTTACCGCCCATACCGTCATCGTTTACACATGTTTTGGGCACCGCAAGCGTATTGTAATCGCTGTCAAGAATGAACGATATCTGAGATGACATTCCGATCCTCAGCCTGTCGCCCACGTTTCCGAGATCAATATCAACACGATATGAAGCCGCCTTGCTCTTGGCTGATGATGTTGATGTCTGAGAGCTTCCGCTCGCTGAGTTCGCGGCATCAGTAGTTGGAACCGGTGAAGAGAAGCATACTGTTCCATCAAGTGTCTGGCTCCCGGTAGCTGATGTAGTGACCCTGACTTTTGTACCTTCCTTTATATCGGCGATCTTCGCCTCAGGGATATCGGCCGTCGCTTTCATCGTGTCAGTATTCTGCACGACAATAGCCTGCTGTCCGCTGTATATCTGCCCGTCAAGAACATTTACCGCCGTGACTGTTCCACTTATCGGAGACACGACTTCATTGAGAGATATTTTCTCCTGATACTGGCTTATGTTCTGCTGCGAATCAAGCGTGCTTGTCTCGTTGGCAATCTGCTGTTTTGCCACGGCATCCGCCTGACTCTGCTCCGCCTCATACGTGGTCCTCGAGTTCGTCTGAGCTGTATCAGCCTGATCAAGGAGCGCCCTGTATGTGCTTGTTATTGCCTTATCATTTGTAGAAAGCGTGGACTCGGCCGTCTTCCTTGTAGCAGTGGCTGCATCATATGTGGTCTTCTTAGTTGTCATGTCTGTCTGCGCATTGGTGTAATCGTTCTTGATATTAGCCAGCTCCGCCGCAGCAAGTGTCTGAGCCTTAATGAGATCTAAATACTTGGAATCAGTGCTTGGAGATCCGCTCGTTCCCGCAGATGAAGGGTTCTCAGCAGAATACTTGCTCAGATTATAAGTCGCTGTGTCGCTGTTAGCCGTCAGTGTATCGTATTTGGCTGAAATATCCTGGAATGTGGAAAAGGCCTTTTCATAAGCGATCTTGGCTTTTTCTTCTTCATCAATATAATACTTGACCGCTGCTGACCCTTCTGTGTCATCAACTATCGACCAGTCGACATCATCCGCGCTCTGCTGAAGCTTTCTCGTATCAGTCGCATTCTGCTGCCCTGATGTTTCCTGTGCCTCACCATATTTGCGGCTTGCTGCATTCGTGTCGATTTCGTTGGCGCTCTGCTGAAGTTCCAGCTTCTTCTGCTCAGTCTCAAGTTTTGCCTCGGACTGCGACATATCAAGCGTAAAGAGGACATCGCCCTTTTCCACGGTGTCTCCTACTGCAACATTGACTTTTGATACAACGTAACCTGTCGTGGATCCGCCTTCCGAAGACTCCGCGTTCACAGTCTCTTTGTCATTGCTCGTTATTGAACCTGAAGTCGCATATATCTGCTCAACATCAGTCACGACCGCCTGCGCCGTCATAACGCCGGCCTCTGTCTCCGAGGTCTGCCTGAACCACCTGTCCAGAAGGCTTCCCGGCAAAACATCCTTCCAGAATGTGATCCCGACTACCGCTGCAACTATGCCGACAATAATCAGAATTGTGCGAACCTTATGATGTTTCTTGCCTGTCAGAAAATCTTGTTTTGCCATTTGTTTTGTCTCCGTATATTGAAATTAGTATATGAATTAGCTGATTGTGAGCTGCCCGAGAGCTGCCCTGGAGCTGCCGGCGAAAAGCCTGTTGAGCATTCTGTTGAATCAGGCCCTGATGATTATCATGTGT
>JAQWCI010000140.1 GCA_028706005.1 Lachnospiraceae bacterium | reverse complement strand
GATACGCGGTGACAGGTCGAGAATAAGACCCATTCTGCTCGGTATTCCCTTGAAGTACCAGATGTGTGATACAGGGGCAGCCAGTTCAATGTGCCCCATTCTCTCACGGCGAACGCTCGACTTTGTAACTTCAACGCCGCAACGATCGCAGATTACACCTTTATAACGAATCTTCTTATATTTGCCGCAGTGACACTCCCAGTCTTTGCTGGGTCCGAAAATCTTTTCGCAGAACAGACCGTCCTTCTCGGGCTTGAGAGTTCTGTAATTTATTGTCTCCGGCTTTGTTACCTCACCGTGCGACCATTCCCTGATCTTCTCCGGAGATGCCAGACCGATCTTGATCGCATCGAATGTCATAGGCTGATAATTCTGCTGTTTACTTGGCATTTTACCCTCAATTCCTCCGCTTTCGCGGTTTGCAATTATTCGTGTATTACCGAATCGGTTTATGACTCATCGTTGTCATTATCATTATCGTCTTCCGAGTCGTCATCCGCGCTGCCTACAGCGTCTTCAGCATCTGCATCTGAATCATCTGTCGTCTGCGCAGGAGCGGTCTTGCTGTCCTCCAGCTCACCGTTCTCGTTAAATTCCTTGCTGGTAAAACCATTCTGTGATGCTTCATTATCATCGTAACCATTGTAGTCACGGAAGTTGTTCTGCATCTCGAAACGATACTCTGAATCACCGTTGTAATCAATATTCTCAGTGATCTCTACTTCCGATCCGTCATCCTTGAGCACTCTGACATCAAGTGCCAGAGCCTGAAGCTCTTTGAGAAGGACCTTGAACGATTCGGGGATACCTGCTTCCGGAACGTTCTCACCCTTGATGATCGCCTCATATGTTTTGACACGACCGATTACATCATCCGACTTGACTGTCAGGATTTCCTGAAGCGTATAAGCCGCGCCGTATGCTTCCAGTGCCCAGACTTCCATCTCTCCGAAACGCTGTCCGCCGAACTGAGCTTTGCCGCCCAGAGGCTGCTGCGTGACCAGAGAATAAGGACCGGTTGAACGAGCGTGGATCTTATCGTCAACAAGGTGATGAAGTTTGAGGTAATGCATGTGTCCTACCGTAACAGGGCCATCGAAAAGCTCGCCCGTACGTCCGTCACTTACCGTGACTTTGCCGGATCCATTGAGCGGAACACCCTTCCAAACAGATCTGTGATCACGATTATCCCAGAGATATTTCATGACCTCAGGGCCTGCCTGCCCGCCCCACTTCTTCTCAAATGCTTTCCATGCATCATCACCATATGAGTTATTCACATAGTCGTTTGCCATCTCCAGGAGATCCTGGATATCTTCCTCGGATGCACCGTCGAAAACGGGTGTCGATACCTTGAACCCAAGTGCTGCTGACGCAAGGGACAGATGAATTTCAAGTACCTGTCCGATATTCATACGTGAAGGCACGCCCAGAGGGTTAAGAACTATATCGAGCGGTCTGCCGTTGGGAAGGTAAGGCATATCCTCAACAGGCAAAACTCTTGAAACAACACCCTTGTTACCGTGACGGCCGGCCATCTTATCACCGACAGATATCTTTCTCTTCTGTGCGATATAGATGCGGACTGCCTGGTTGACTCCTGGCGGAAGCTCGTCTCCGTTCTCCCTTGTGAATATCTTTGTGTCAACTATGATTCCATACTCGCCGTGCGGAACCTTGAGCGAAGTATCTCTTACTTCTCTTGCTTTCTCTCCGAATATTGCGCGGAGAAGTCTTTCTTCTGCGGTAAGCTCTGTCTCGCCCTTAGGTGTGACCTTGCCGACCAGGATATCACCTGCACGGACTTCTGCGCCTACACGGATGATTCCGTATTCGTCGAGATCTTTGAGTGCATCTTCACCGACGCCCGGCACATCTCTTGTTATCTCTTCGGGTCCGAGCTTTGTGTCTCTCGACTCAGCTTCGTACTCCTCGATATGGACTGATGTATAGACATCATCCCTGACAAGTCTCTCACTGATGAGGACAGCATCCTCGTAGTTGTAACCTTCCCATGTCATGAATCCGATGAGAGGGTTCTTGCCGAGACCAAGTTCGCCGTTGCTGGTCGAAGGACCGTCAGCTATGACCTGTCCCTTGTCAAAATGATCACCGGTCGAAATGATAGGTCTCTGGTTGTAACAGTTACTCTGGTTCGAACGTGCGAACTTCTGGACATGAAGCTCATCCTTTGTTCCGTCGTCGTACTTTACTCTTATTGTCGTGGCATCAACGTACTCAGCTGTTCCGGCCTTCTCGGCGACTATACAGACGCCTGAGTCAACAGCAGCCTTTACTTCCATACCTGTTCCGACTACAGGAGATTCCGTTGTCAGAAGCGGAACTGCCTGACGCTGCATGTTGGAACCCATCAGAGCACGGTTGGCATCATCCGACTGCAGGAACGGTATGAGTGCAGTCGCCACTGAGAATACCATCTTGGGCGAAACATCCATGTACTCGAACTGATCCTTGGGGTACTGGGAAGTCTCTGTCAGATAACGTCCTGAAACGTTTCTCTCTATAAAGTGTCCCTCAGCATCAAGTTTTGCCGATGCCTGAGCCACATGATAATTATCCTCTTCGTCAGCTGTCATATAGACAACTTCGTCAGTTACGCGCGGATTCTCAGGATCAGACTGATCTACTCTGCGGTAGGGAGCCTCGATAAATCCGTACTTGTTGATGCGCGCATAGCATGCCAGAGAGTTGATAAGACCGATGTTGGGACCTTCAGGAGTCTCGATGGGGCACATACGTCCGTAATGGGTGTAGTGGACATCTCGGACTTCAAATCCTGCTCTGTCTCTTGACAGACCGCCGGGGCCGAGGGCTGAAAGCCTTCTCTTATGTGTAAGCTCGCCGAGCGGGTTATTCTGATCCATGAACTGTGACAGCTGTGATGAACCGAAGAATTCCTTGACCGCAGCCTGAACAGGTTTAATGTTGATCAGTGACTGAGGTGTGAGCTCCTGGTTGGGATCATGCGTGGTCATACGCTCACGTACAACTCTTTCGAGACGTGAGAGTCCAATGCGATACTGATTCTGAAGCAGTTCGCCGACAGCTCTTATACGACGGTTTCCAAGGTGATCGATATCATCATCATTGCCGATGCCGTACTCGAGATGCATGTTGTAGTTTATGGAAGCAAGGATATCCTCCTTGGTTATATGTTTTGGTATAAGCTCGTGAACACTCTTTCTGAGTGCATCTGCAAGAGCTTCCGGATCCTCATTGTCCTGATACTTGATCAGAATCTCGCGGAGTGCCGGATAATACACATCTTCTGTGATTCCAAGCTGCGCAGGATCGCAGTCGACAAAGTGTGTGATGTCGACCATGAGGTTTGAAAGGACTTTGACATTTCTCTCCTCAGTCTGGATCCACACATAGGGAATTGCAGCATTCTGAATAGCGTCAGCCATTTCAGCTGTCACCATATCGCCTTTGCTGCCCATTATCTCGCCGTTTGCCTCATCGACAACATCCTCTGCAAGGATGTGATCCTTAATGCGGTTCCTGAGTGCGAGTTTCTTGTTAAATTTATAACGTCCGACCTTGGCAAGATCATAGCGGCGGGGATCGAACAACATGGCATTGATAAGGCTGTCTGCACTCTCCACTGAAAGGGGCTCGCCCGGACGGATCTTCTTATATAGTTCGAGAAGTCCTGATTCGTAGCTGTCTGACGGATCCTTTGAAAAGCTGCTTCGAAGTTTCGGCTCATCACCGAAGAGATCGATGATCTCATCATTAGTCCCGAATCCCAGCGCACGGATAAGCACTGTGATCGGCACCTTTCTGGTGCGGTCAACTCTTACATAAAAGACATCGTTAGCGTCAGTCTCATACTCAAGCCATGCACCCCTGTTAGGGATGACTGTGCAGGAATACAGCTTCGTACCGAATTTATCCTTGTCGATATTGTAATAAATGCCGGGAGAACGTACCAGCTGTGAAACGATAACACGTTCCGCGCCGTTGATTACAAAGGTTCCGGTCCTTGTCATTATGGGCATATCACCCATGAAGATCTCCTGCTCCTTTATATCCTGGTTATTATCCTTGTCATAAAGGCGCACTTTGACCTTGAGCGGAGCCGCATATGTCGCGTCGCGTTCCTTGCACTTCTCAATAGAGTATTTCTTCTCATCCTCGCAGAGCTTGTAGCTCGTGAATGACAGGCTAAGATGCCCACTGTAGTCCTCGATTGGGCTTATGTCGTCAAAAGCTTCCTGAAGACCCTGATCAAGAAACCACTGATACGAAGATTTCTGAACTTCGATCAGATTGGGCATCTCCTGTACTTCTTTCTGACGGGAGAAACTCATTCTCTGACTTTTGCCGCTTCCGATAGGACGCATCCTGTTTTTATCCATCTTCTCCTCCGATTCTAGTAGACGTGCATCTAAATCACATACCAAATATGAAACGTCAAAACAAGCGCTGCAACCCAACAAATGGCGCAAATACGTTGTTTCTCCGATCTGAATGAAATAGTGCGCGCTAAAAAAAGCGCATAATTTCACTGAGGATATGCGAACGCTATTTTACCTCAACCATTACCCTTTAGTCAACAGCAAATATAAAAACGGTGCAGCTTTTTGTGCCACACCGTTTTCTTTCATAGTGAATAATCAGATGCCGATTACTTAAGAGTAACCTTAGCTCCCTGCTCTTCAACCTTCTTCTGGATCTCTTCAGCTTCTTCCTTGCCGACTGCTTCCTTGATGTTCTTCGGAGCTGCGTCAACAAGATCCTTAGCTTCCTTAAGTCCAAGACCGGTGATCTCACGTACGACCTTGATGACCTTAACTTTGTTAGGGCCGATCTCTGTAAGTTCTACGTTGAACTCTGTCTTCTCTTCAGCTGCTTCACCGGCGCCAGCGCCAGCTGCTGCAACTACAACGCCTGCTGCTGCGGAAACACCGAACTCTTCCTCGCAAGCCTTTACAAGATCATTCAGTTCCATAACTGAAAGCTCTTTGATCGCATCAATGATTTCCTGTGTAGATAATTTAGCCATTTTAGACCTCCATATGATTTTAGTTTAATTTCAATTTTGTCGATTGCTTCTATGGATCAGCTTATCAGCCGATCATTTCTGCGATCATGCTTCTGTTACAGGTGCTGTCTCTGCTGCGGCTTCTGCCGGTGCAGGTGCTTCTGCTGTTGCTTCTACAGGTGCGCCTTCCGCCTTCTTCTCTGCGATCTGCTTAATCACACGAGCGAAGTTGGTCACAGGTGACTGCAGGCTTCCAAGCATCTTGGAAAGAAGTGTCTCTCTTGAAGGGATCTTCGCGATCTCAGCTATACCAGCTGCATCGTAGACCTTTCCTTCAACAATACCACCCTTGATCTCGAGCTTGTCATTGCCCTTAGCAAACTTTGCAATAACTCTTGCCGGTGCAGTCGCATCTTCTTTGGATATTGCCATTGCGCTGGGGCCTGCCAGAAACTGGTCAAGTCCTGCAAAGTCTGTGCCTTCGAATGCGATATGCATCATTGTGTTCTTGTACACCTTGAAGCTTACGCCTTCGGCACGCAGAGCTTTGCGCAGTTCTGTATCCTGTACAACGGTAAGACCACGGGTGTCTACCAGTACGAGTGACTGTGCACCGTCGATGCGTTCTGCTATTTCCTTAACGACGGGCTGCTTCTCTTCTACCTTTGCCATGTTTTCCTCCTTATATGATTTGCCGAAAGAGGTTTCAAAATAAAGAAAGCCTCCTGCTGTAAGACAGGAGGCGATAATCTTCAGAATGAGATCTTTCCTCGGCTGGCGTCCTTTCGGAACTTACGCCTTTCGGCACCTGCTGTCTTCGGCTTGCGTGTAATAATTTAGCACAGGTGGTTACCAGTGTCAATCGCAATTTTCAATAATACCTTGAATCTGTTTCTTGAAAACCGGGAAATCTTTCTTAAGCGTTTCGTACACATCTCCAATTCTGAGTGTCTGGTATTTATGTGCTGCAACATCACGAAACCCCGCTGCTTGTTTCCATGGAACATCGTTATACTTGAGTCTTGTCTCTTCTGTCAGTGACTTAACCAATTCACCAACATTTATTACTGTCATTGCAACAGCACGTTTTGTACGTTCATCACCGGAAAATGATTCCAGCGTTTCGTTTCCCAGTAATTCTGTTGCTATATCTATTTCCGAGACCACTTTTTTAAGAATAACATAATCACGATGATTCATAATATTGAGACCACCTTATTAACCTCTATCATAGAGTCTTTTTCAATAGGACCATGAATTATAT
>JAQWCI010000139.1 GCA_028706005.1 Lachnospiraceae bacterium | reverse complement strand
GGGTCATAACGTAACAGCATTTGAAAAGCAGGTCAGAGAGTTCAGCCCTGAGCTTGTCTGCCTTTATGATGAAAAAAGTGCTGAAGATCTTAAGCTTAGAATAAAAGATCTGCCGGTGAGAGTGACCTCCGGAATGGACGGCCTGATTGAAGTCGCAAAGCTGGATGGCAGCGATATTTTTCTCAACGCCGTTGTGGGAATGATAGGTATCAGACCTACGCTTGCTGCAATAGAAGCAGGCAAAACAATTGCACTTGCCAACAAGGAGACACTTGTTACAGCAGGTCACCTCATTATTCCAGCTGTAAAAAAAGCGGGAGTGCAGCTCCTGCCTGTGGACTCTGAGCACAGCGCGATATTTCAGTGTATGAACGGAGAACCGCGGGGCAGGGTAAAGCGCATACTTCTGACATGTTCAGGTGGAACATTCCGTGGCAGGAAGAGGGCGGAACTTGCGGATATGACAGTTAAGGATGCACTTAACAATCCTAACTGGAACATGGGCAGCAAGGTCACAATAGACTCAGCCAGCCTTGTAAATAAGGGACTTGAAGTCATGGAGGCCAGCTGGCTTTTCGGCGTAGAAGCGGACAGGGTTAAAGTCCTTGTCCAGCCGCAGAGCATTTGTCATTCGGCTGTCGAGTATGTAGATGGCGCCATAATGGCGCAGCTCGCATACCCGGACATGCATCTCCCCATACAATATGCTTTCTTTTATCCGGACAGACGTGAGATGAACATTCCGGAACTTGACCTTGAGGAAATCGGTGATGTTCATTTCGAAAAGCCGGACACCGATACATTCAGGGGACTTCCTCTGGCATACAGAGCTGCCGCTGCAGGCGGGAGCATGCCGACTGTTTTCAATGCAGCGAACGAGGAAGCAGTATCATTGTTCATGAAAGAAAAAATACATTTTCTCGATATATATGATCTCATTGAGGGGGCTATGGATCACCATAAAGTGACAGAGTCACCGTCACTTGAGGAGATCCTTTTGGCAGAGCAGGAAGCCCGTGAATTCGTAAGGTCTGGAGTGATCGCATAAGCGAACTACGCTCAGGCATGGAGGAAACATGTCAGTTTTTATAAGTATCATAATTTTTCTTCTTATTTTCAGTGTCATAGTCATCGCACACGAATTTGGACATTTCATAATAGCGCGCAGGAACGGCATCCGTGTAAATGAATTTGATATCGGAATGGGACCGACGCTCTGGCACAGGAAGAGGGGCGAAACAGACTTCTGCATAAAGGCCCTTCCTTTCGGCGGAGCCTGCATTTTTGACGGAATGTACGGCGTGGACGGGCAGGAAAAGGAAATGGATGAACATTCATTTCCAAACGCGAGCGTAGGGGCAAGGATAGCAACTGTCCTGGGTGGCCCTGTTGCCAACTTTATCATCGGATTTATCCTGGCTGTCATAATAGTCGCTTTCTGCGGTTCTGACCTTCCGGTAGTCCAGAAACTAATGGATGATTCAGCGGCATCTGAGGCCGGAATTGAAGTCGGAGACAGGATAACAAAGATCGACGGAAAGAGCATACATCTTTACCGTGAAGTCAGTCTCGAATCTATGATGAATTACGGCGAGACAATGACGATCGAGATATCAAGAGACGGCGCAAAGAAGACCGTAGTGCTCACGCCAAAGTATTCTGGGGAAGATGACCGCTATTACATAGGTCTCATGGGGAGCGGAGAGCAAATTGAATGCAATGCACTTCAGGTCTTTCAGTACGGATATTATGAGTGCGAATACTGGTTCCGCGCGACCTGGGAATCCATCGGTCTGATTTTCCGCGGACATTTCTCAGCGGATGATGTTTCGGGACCTGTAGGAATAGTCAAGGCAGTTGATGATACATACAACGCGACAAAACCTTACGGAATACCGACGATGGTGCTCAGTTTCATGAATCTGACGCTGCTCCTCACAATAAATCTGGGGATCATAAACCTGCTGCCGCTGCCGGCACTTGACGGCGGACGTTTCCTTCTGTACATCATTGAGGCAATACGTGGAAAACCTATTTCAGCGGAAAAAGAAGGATATGTTAACTTTATCGGGTTCGTAGCACTCATGATATTGATGGTATTTGTGATGTTCAACGATATTTCGCGGTTTTTCCGCGCATAAAAACAGAAGAGGCAAACATGGCATACAGAGACAAAACAAGAGTAGTCCGCATAGGAGACAGATCTATCGGCGGAGGCAATCCAATACAGATCCAGTCTATGACAAACACACGGACTGAGGATGTCGAGGCAACTGTGGCTCAGATCCTCGAACTCGAGAAGGCCGGATGTGACATAATCCGCTGCACCTGTCCCACTGAGGAAGCGGCGAAAGCCATAGGACAGATCAGAAAGAGAATCCATATTCCGCTTGTTGCGGATATTCATTTTGATTACAAAATGGCAATAGCGGCTATAGAGAATGGTGCCGACAAGGTTCGCATTAACCCGGGCAACATAGGCGGAGAGGATAAACTTGATGCCGTAGTGAAGGTGGCAAGAGAGCATGGAGTGCCGATACGTGTAGGGGTCAATTCCGGATCTCTCGAGCGTGACCTTGTAGCAAAATATGGCGGAGTCACACCTGAAGGCCTTGTTGAGAGCGCACTTGATAAAGTGCATATGATCGAGAAATGCGATTATGATCAGATAGTCATAAGCATAAAGTCTTCTGATGTCCTCACCTGCGTGCGTGCTCATGAGCTGATCGCGCAGAGAACAGATTACCCGCTGCACGTTGGTATCACAGAAGCCGGGACGCTCTGGAGTGGCAACATAAAGTCATCAGTAGGACTCGGTATTATATTAAATGAAGGTATAGGAGATACGATCCGTGTATCCCTTTCAGGCAATCCGGTAGAAGAAGTGCGCACGGCAAAACTTATTTTGAAGACGCTCGGTCTTCGAAAGGGTGGCATAGAAGTGGTATCATGCCCTACCTGCGGACGCACAAGGATAGATCTGATCGGCCTTGCAAACAGGGTTGAAAAACTTTCTGAGAACTACCCTGATCTTGACATAAAGGTAGCAGTTATGGGCTGCGCTGTTAATGGACCAGGCGAAGCAAAGGAAGCTGATATCGGTGTCGCCGGCGGAGATGGAGAAGGACTGCTGATAAAGAAGGGACAGATAGTAAGAAAGGTCCCTGAGGATAAGCTGCTGGAGACACTTAAGGAAGAACTCGACAACTGGAATAATCAGAGAGCGTAAACAATGGCAAGATCTTTTTTTGAGGCATTCCCGGGACTGAAGGTAGACAGAAGTCTCTATGACGTTTTTGAGCAGACAACTGTCGAAAGACTATCGACAAATTCAGAGCGCAGCCGTTACAAAGTAACGATGCGCTCTGATCATTTGATACACAAAAAATATGTGATTTCAATGCAGAATGCTCTGAAACGTCAGGTCTTTGCAGAGCCAGGAACAGAAGTGTATATCTGCGAGAGATATGCGCTTTCACATCAATACACGCCGGAGAGACTGATGCATGAGTATTACGACAGTCTCGTGGTGGAGTTTGCGTCTGTATCACACGTGGCAGAGGCTATGTTCCGTGACGCGAAGATTACATATCCTTCAGATTCAAAGATAGACATAAGTATAGAAGACTCTTGTTTTGCACGGAAAATGAGCGGAGAGATAAGAGATTTCCTTGAGAGAGTATTCTCGGAGCGCTGCGGTATTTCTGCGAACATTAATATCAGTTTCCATGAAGCAGCTGAGAAAACAAAGGCCGTCAGGAAAGAAGAGTGGGTACCGATTGCGAAACCGGCAGCAAGTCCTGACAATATAGGCGCAGCAGATCCCGGAGTGAACGGATCGGATAACCATGCGGGCAAGGCAGAGGGAGAATCAGTAAGCAGACCAGAAAGCAGACCGGTAAGCGACGGGAACGCAGCAACCAGCTATGGAAAGAGCGGACGTGGCGAGCGTGGGCGCGGAAAATTTATGAAAGGCTACAAGCGCACGGACAATCCGGACGTCCTTTACGGCAGAGATATAGATGAAAAACTTCAGCTCACAGCGATGGCAGATATAGTTGATGACAATAGCTGCATAGCTGTTCATGGCAAGGTGACAAAGATAGACCGCCGCGATATCAGAAACAATAAGACCATAGTGAAATTTTGTCTCTCTGATTTTACGGATTCGGTCTATTGTAAGATTTTCATCGGCACGGAATACGCGGATGAGTTCTTAGGCGGGCTGAAGGAAGGCGGATTCGTAAAGGTCTGTGGCATATCGAGGATGGATAGCTACGATCACGAGGTCATCATTGATTCACTGCAGGGCATAATGTCGATCCCTTCATTTGAAATAAAGCGACAGGACAATTATGTTTCAAAAAGAGTTGAGCTCCACTGCCATACGAAGATGAGCGACATGGATGGTGTCTCCGAGTGCAAGGATCTTGTGAAACAGGCCTATGCGTGGGGAATGCCGGCCATAGCGATAACGGACCACGGCAATATCCAGGCTTTTCCGGATGCTGAACATGTGCGTATGGACATGCTGTCTGCGGAGAATGCGAAGCGCAGGGAGAGCGGGCTAGAACCTATTGATGCCCAGAAGTTCTTCAAAGTGATATACGGCGTAGAATGCTATCTTGTGGACGATATGAAGCCGGTCGCCTTTCTCGGAACTGATTCCATGCCGGACACCAGAATAGACGCTTGCAGATATGTTGTATTTGATATAGAGACAACAGGATTCAATTCTGAAAAAGACAGCATTATCGAGATCGGGGCGTACAAGGTAGAAGTAAAGAGACAGAAAATTGATGGAGATGCAGCCGGTGATCCGGAAATCCTGACCGGAACCATACTGGATGAGTTTTCAGAGCTCATTGATCCAAAGAGACCGATTCCATACAGGATTACACAGCTCACGCACATAAGCGATGACATGGTAGAGGGGAAAGACACCATAGATAAAGTGCTGCCGCGTTTCCTCGAGTTTTGCCGCGGAGCGGTGCTTGTCGGGCACAATGTAAGTTTTGACTGTGGATTTATAAAGAGCAAGTGCCATGATGCCGGACTTCCTTTCGATTACAGCTGGGTAGATACCGTCGGCATCGCGAGGGCGGAATTGCCGGGCCATGCAAATTACAGACTGGACACGGTGGCAAAAGAGCTGGGTGTTGTTCTTGATCAGCATCACAGAGGTGATCAGGACGCTTACTGCACGGCGGAGATCTTCGTGCGGCTATTGCCTATGCTTGATAAAGACGGCGTGCACACTTTCGGTGATCTGAATAAGCTTGGCGAGAGCAATCCGGAGGTAATAAGCCATCTGAGGATGAACCATTGCATCCTTCTTGCAAAGAACTCGACAGGCAGGACAAATCTTTACAGGATGATCAGCGAATCCAATATAAAGTATTTTGCAAGGAAACCGAGGATCCCGAAGAGCCTGCTCGAAAAGCGCCGCGAAGGGATCATAGTCGGCAGCGCCTGTGTCATGGGAGAACTGATGCAGGCAATCATAGATGACAGGTCTGAGGAAGAAATCGCCGGCATCGTCAGGTTCTATGATTATCTGGAAATCCAGCCGACTGCAAATAATCGGTTTCTTGTCGACGAAGTCAATAAGGATGGTGGAAAAAGGTTTCCGGCGTTCAATAATGAGGAAGATTTAAGAAACCTGAACAGACGTGTAGTGAAGCTCGGAGAGCAGTTCGGCAAAACAGTATGCGCGACCTGCGACGTCCATTTTAAGGATCCGGAGGATCAGATTTACAGGACCATACTTCAGGACAGAATGGGCATGACGGATGAGGCACCTGCTCCGCTGTTCCTGCGCACAACAGATGAGATGATGCAGGAATTCGCATATCTCGGGCCGAAGAAGTGTGAAGAAGTCGTCATTACTAATACGCAGAAGATCGCGAACATGATAGAAGCTATTTCACCTGTCCGTCCCGATAAATGCCCTCCTGTAATTCCGCATTCTGATGAGACACTTCGCGAGATCTGCTACAGAAGAGCTCACGAACTATACGGTGACAACCTGCCTGAAATAGTCAGCAACAGGCTTGAGAAGGAACTTTCTTCAATAATAAAGAACGGCTACTCGGTCATGTACATAATTGCCCAGAAGCTCGTGTGGAAATCAAACGAGGATGGATATCTGGTCGGCTCGAGAGGGTCGGTCGGCTCGTCGTTTGTAGCGACTATGGCCGGCATAACCGAGGTGAACCCTCTGGCCCCGCACTACAGGTGTCCTAAATGCAAGTATTCGGATTTTGACTCAGATATTGTAAAGGACTACGCACTCAAGACCGGAAATGACCTGCCGCCTGCGACCTGCCCTGTGTGCGGCGCGCCTCTTAAGGGTGATGGC
>JAQWCI010000138.1 GCA_028706005.1 Lachnospiraceae bacterium | reverse complement strand
AAGATCCGAAGTCGCATAGAAACAGCCCGGGAAACGAAATGATTTCCCGGGCTTAGGATAGGTGCAGTTATTATGATAATATCAGTTCGAGGTAAGGAATCCTATACGCTGTTAATTTGACGCTTACGAACATTTTGCATACTATGTAATTTATTACATTTCTAAATTCAGGATCTTTACCTGTTTTTTGAAGTGATCATTTGCGATCCAAACTTTGATTGTTGATTGAAAGATTTTGTGAAAGAGGACTTAAAAGAATGGTGTAATAAGGGGTGTAATGTGGAAAAAACAGAAAGCCTCATTTCACGACAAATGCCGTAAAATAGGGCTTTCTGAAGTGTTCGGGAGGGGATTCGGACCCCCGACCTTCCGCTTAGGAGGCGGACGCTCTATCCAGCTGAGCTACCCAAACATAATACAATGCATGTGTTATATTATCACAGTTTTTCGGTGTCGTCACTGTCTTTCGACTGATTTCCGGAATCTTCCCCCGGCATATCCGATTTATCGGAAGCATCTGCAGCATCCGCTGAATCCCCGTAATCTTCATTCGTATTATCAGAAAAAACAGCACTTCCCTGCATCCAGACAATGCCCTTGAACCTGCGGCCGACGGCCGGCACGCCGAATAAATCTTTTGAGTTTATCTGAACAACGAATCTGAGGTTATTGCAGTCAACAAGTAAACGGTACAGGCTTTCGTCTGTCACATTATTGACCACTTTTTCGCATTCCTCGATCTCGCCCATCACTGAATACAGGTCACATTCCACACCAAATGGCATGAAATAAGTATCCACGATGGTATAAACATCCTGGGTCTGCAACTGGTGAGATATGGCCGCATATGTATCCATATCCTGCATTGTCAGATCCTGCATCGCGTCGTCGTCACCATTCATGGCCTTGCGCATAAGTCTCGTTCGGTTAGCCATCTTCCGCCTTCCGATTTGAATGTCTTTTGGCGTTTTGGCTACCGGCAGCATGATCGTTCCCTCCGTTGAGAGAGCTGCGAGCATACATGTTTTGCCTGTAAGATCTGCTACGTTGCGGCCAATTGATTCTGAGTCTTTCACGCAATCTATCACATTCTGAAGACGGAAAATGATCGTGGTGCCAACTTTAAGATCATCGCAGACGCCTGCGAACATGTCATCACTAAGTCTCGGCTCGATCGTGACCTGTTGCTCGGTGCTGATGATATCAGATGTCACATATGGGTAGCAGTACGAATAACGGAATTTGTCATCATCGTCGAATTCGCCTACAACTGACACGCCAAAACCCTTGCCGTATTCAGTCCTGAATTCGGCAAGCAGCGTTTTGTCACTGTTTGTGGTATATGCGCGGTAGACCGGTTCTGAAAGGACCTTATTTATGAGTGTCTGCATTCCTGACACTGTGACCCTCTCAGATAACCCGATTGCTCTGAAATATCTGTTCAAATGTAAAACTCCCCATAACTTACTTTTTGTTCGGCACCAGCACTGTCTGACCGCCCATATATGGCTGCAGAGCCTTGGGAATCAGGACTGATCCGTCCGCCTGAAGGTTGTTTTCAAGCAGTGCAATCAGCATTCTCGGTGATGCCACTACCGTATTGTTGAGTGTGTGAGCGAGGTATTTGTTGCCGTCATCGCCCTGAACGCGGATCCTGAGGCGTCTTGCCTGGGCATCGCCCAGATTCGAGCAGCTTCCGACCTCAAAATACTTTTTCTGTCTGGGACTCCATGCCTCGACATCGCAGGAAATCACCTTAAGATCTGCCAGGTCTCCGGAGCAGCATGCCAGCTGTCTTACCGGAATGTCCATTGAACGGAACAGATCGACTGTGAATCTCCAGAGTTTTTCATACCAGTCCATAGATTCTTCGGGCTTGCAGACAACTATCATTTCCTGCTTCTCGAACTGATGGATACGGTAAACACCTCTCTCTTCTATGCCATGCGCGCCCTTTTCCTTGCGGAAGCAGGGTGAATAGCTTGTCAGGGTCTCCGGGAGCTTTTTCTCTGGAATTATCTGGTCGATGAAACTGCCGATCATCGAGTGCTCAGAAGTTCCGATAAGATACAGATCCTCGCCCTCTATCTTGTACATCATTGCGTCCATTTCCGAGAAACTCATGACGCCGTCTACAACTGCTTTGCGAATCATGAAAGGTGGAATGCAATATGTGAATCCCTTTCCAATCATGAAATCACGCGCATAAGACAAAACAGATGAGTGAAGTCTTGCAATGTCGCCCTTCAGGTAATAAAATCCGTTGCCCGCGACTCTCCCCGCGGCATCAAGGTCTATTCCGTCAAAACCCTCCATGATCTGTGTGTGATACGGTATTTCGAAGTCAGGAACGACCGGATCTCCGAATCTCTTGAGTTCCACATTCTCGCTGTCATCTTTGCCGATCGGAACGTCCGGGGAAATCATCTGCGGTATCGCCATCATATCTTTCTTTACGATTTCTGCCGCTTCTTCCTGAATCTTATTGAGCTCTTCAAGGCGTTCCGCCCCCGCTGCGACCTGCGCTTTGAGTGCCGCCGCTTCGTCCTTCCTGCCTTCCTTCATGAGACCGCCGATCTGTTTGGAGATCGTATTTCTCTCTGAACGCAGCGAATCAGCCTCGACCTGGGCTTTCCTTGCCTCTTCGTCCTTTGCTATGACTTCATCGACCATAGGAAGTTTTGCATCCTGATACTTCTTCCTTATGTTCTCCTTTACTGCTTCCGGGTTTTCCCTTACAAATTTGATGTCCAGCATAGCTTCAATATCCTCCCTCTATAACTATACATGTCTGTCCGCACATGTTTTTTCTGCTCCAGGATTACTGTTTCTTTCTGAACCCTGAAAGTGCGTTCGCGAGCGCCTGCTCTTCTTCAGCGCCCAGATCCACGTCACTCTTTCCGTTCCTGATCACTTTGATATATGAATAACAGCCGTCAGCGCTGTGCACTGAGTTTATCATCACGCCGCTGTTTGTCTCATCGAGCAGTGCCACCGCATAACTCAGCATGCCGCCCAATTGTGAGAACGCATCATATTTTACCACACCGACCTTCTGTATTGAACTCTTGAGTCTGAAATAGATGTTATCAATCTGGCTGCCGCAGCGGGAAAGATCATCTCTGATTCTCTCGTTTTCATCAAACATCGCGTCGATGTCATTCTCAAGACTCTTGCCATCCGCGCCGCGCATGAAGCTGTCGCATCTCGCCGACAGCTTATTCACCTTCATTATCTCTACTATCAGCAAAACAAGTAATATCACGCATATGACTGTCAGTATCAAAACACCTGTCCACGCGTTGACTCCCGACAGTCCTGTTGCTTCTATCAATCCATTCATATATAAACCTCTATCCTCATAAACTTCTGGAGATGTAATTCTTACTGTCTCTATTTTCTCAGTAATTTTTGAGTGATGCGATCCAGTTCTTCGTGATTATAATACTCGATCTCGATCTTGCCGCTTTTATCTTTCCTTGAGTTGATCTTGACCTTTGTCCCAAGGGAATCCTTCATTCTTGTCTCAAGGTTGCGCATGATAGCTTCGAGTGATTCGTCAGGTTTATCCGTTTTTTTATCTTTGTCAGCCGGTTTCATGTATTTTCTGATCAGCTTCTCTGTATCGCGGACACTCAGGTTATTCCTGACAATTTCCTGTGCAATTCTGTACTGATCCTCAGGATCCTCGACAACTATGAGTGCTCTCGCATGTCCTGCTGATAATCTTCCATTTACAAGCATTGCCTGAACCTGATTACATAATTTGAGAAGTCGCAGCGTATTAGTGACCGCCGTGCGGCTCTTCGAAAGTCTGCCGGCAACTTCATCCTGTGTCAGACTGAACTCGTCGATAAGGCGCTGATAAGCTTTTGCCTCCTCGACAGGATTCAGGTTTTCTCTCTGTATATTCTCAATCAGAGACCACTCCAGGATTTCCTTTTCTGAGAGCTCCTGAACAATGACCGGAACTTCTTTAAGTCCTGCAAGTTTTGCTGCTCTCCAGCGGCGTTCGCCGGAAATTATCTCATAATGATTATTTCTTTTCTGAACGATAAGGGGCTCCATGAGACCGTGTGTTTTGATCGAATCTGCCAGTTCTTCCAGTTTATCTTTGTCAAAATTCGTTCTGGGCTGTGATTTATTGGGCTCTACCTCGGTGATACGCACCTTCACATAACCAGTGGCCTCTTCCTCACCTGTTCCTGTTCCGGATAATGCCCCTGTATTCGCTCCGGCAGCTTTACGGGAACCGGCTCTGCCATTTGTTTTGCCGGCTCCTTCATTGGTTGTCTCATCCGGGCTGTCCTGAAATAATGTATCAAGACCTCTTCCAAGTGCCTTGTGTTTTGATTTTGTCATCTCTTCACAGATCCTTTCTTGATATTACTTCGTCCGCAAGTGAGCTGTATGCCATGGCTCCGGCCGATTTGGGATCATAGACCGTGATTGGCTCGCCGTAGCTCGGTGCCTCTGCCAGACGAATACTCCTCGGAATTATCGTCTGATATATGTGTTGTTTGACATGTTCTTTGACATTCTGTACGACCTGCGTGGAAAGATTTGTCCTGCTGTCATACATCGTGAAAACAATTCCTTCGATATCGAGAGACGGATTGAGTTTCTTCTTCACTCTGTTTATTGTCGTGATGAGCTGGCTCAGACCTTCGAGCGCATAATACTCACACTGTATCGGAACGAGCACTGTGTCAGCGGCTGTCATCGCGTTGACTGTCAGAATGTTCAGTGATGGCGGGCAATCAAGGAAAATATAATCATATTCATCTTTCACATAATCGAGCGCGCTCTTTAATATGTTGGCGCTTGGCTTATCGCTGCTCACCAGCTCGATCTCCGCTCCGGCGAGATTCACATTGGCCGGCATGAGGTCAACGCCATCGACTATATCCTTTATAATAGCCTCTTTGGCTGTGCACTCATCAAGCAAAACTTCGTAGACCGTGTTCTCGAGATTTAACTTATCGATTCCGAATCCATTTGTCGTATTGCCCTGCGGATCAATATCTACGACCAGCACATGTTTCTTCTTCTCGCCTATTGCCGCAGAAAGATTGATAGTCGTTGTCGTTTTCCCGACTCCACCCTTCTGATTTGCCACTGCAATTATTCTTCCCATCCGATACCTCACAATCATTCAGGCACTTCTGAAGTTTCACAAAAGCTTCTATTACACTGTTTTATGTTCCGTGCTTTATGTTCCGAGCTTTATGTTCCGTGTTTTATGTTCTGTGTTTTATGTTCCGTGTTTTATGTTCCGTGTTTTATGTTCTGTGTTTTATGTTCTGTGCTTTATATTCCGTGCTTTATGTTCCGAGCTTTCTTTTTCCCGTTTATATATTGTCGCGGTTATAACTCGCGCCGACATTAAATATAGCACAGACGCCGCTTCGAATCCATACATGTTTCACGTGAAACATAAACGGTAATATAGCCTTCATGTGAAACATTTTTCACGTGAAACATGTGTCACAGCGGTTCTTTCTGCGGTGTTCCGGCTTTGCGCGGATACTTGAGCGAGGTCAGTTTTGTCTTGTCTACTCTTACCAGCGTTCTGCCCATCCCGGAATCGCCCAGTTCGAATTTATCTGTCTCCGCAGATTTTCCGCCCAAAGTTTTTATCGCATGAGCCGCGCTTGAAATTTCTTCATCCGCCTCAGCTGATTTATATGCTACAAATGTTCCGCCTACTTTTGTAAAAGGAAGGCAATACTCGGAAAGTGTCCTCAAATCGGCAACAGCTCTCGGGCACACAAGATCATACTTTTCTCTATATGCTTTATCTCTTGAAAGATCCTCAGCTCTGCTGTGAACAGTTTTGCAATTGCTCACTCCTATCAGCTCTATCGTGTCATCCAGAAACTTGATCCGCTTCTGCAGCGAGTCCATTAATGTAACCTTGCATTTGTCAAAACAAATTGCAAGTGGAAGTCCGGGAAAACCGGCCCCTGTTCCAACATCAATAATGCTTACTCCTTTGTTGAGCTTTCCAATATCATATGCCTTCACAATAGACAGACTATCAAGAAAATGTTTAGTCAACACATCATCCAGCTCAGTTATAGTGGTCAGATTCATCACTGAATTCCACTTAATCAGGTTCTTATAATACAAGTAGAACTTTTCGAGCTGTGCATCAGAAAGTTCAATTCCCATACCTTTAAGCTCATCCCGAAAATGTTTCACGTGAAACATTTTCCGGAATTCTTCGAAACTGTATGTGATTTCCTGTGTTTCGTTATTCATTTGCGTTTACCTCATATTTGGCATATAACTGAATCAGCTTCTTCTCGAATAAAGCCCAGGTGCGGATCTCGCGGGAACGATTGACGTGTACCGCCGGTCATGCGCTTTTTCTTTATGCATGACCGATACAGGCCAGTCAATCGGACTGCGAGTCATGCTTGACTATTATATTCTCAGCCCAGGCGAGGATCTCGCGGGAACGCTT
>JAQWCI010000137.1 GCA_028706005.1 Lachnospiraceae bacterium | reverse complement strand
AAAACAGGAAGTTGATACTACGCAGTCCGCAACAGCATTCGATGTTGAAGTTCAGGATGTCATCGTCGCACAGGATCCTGCCGACCTTGCAGGGCGCGAGGATGATGGTGTGACGACGATCCTTTTTCTGGGAGACGACCCCATATCAGATGACACAGGTGAAAAAGGTATTGCCGGTCAGGTCAAAACATATGCGGAGTCCTCGACCGCCTCAGTCGAAGTCATCAGCGCAGGTTTTCCCTCATCGAGAGTTGCATGCATAAATGCTCTTTATGATGTCTCCGATGTCGATGATGTCTTCAATATGTATTATGTTGCCAATGCCATAAACCTTAACGATTATACAGCTCTTGAAAATGCTGCGGCTCTTCACACTGAAAGTTCAGCCTGGTCAGACTCCGTGAGCACACTTGAAAATGTCGATTTCGACAAAGTCGATATCATTGCTTTCATGTATGACGCCAGTGATTATTTTACGGAGTCGCCTGTCATGAACAACAACAATGATGATGACATTCAGACCTACACAGGTTCAATGAAGCGTTCTCTTGAGCTCATAAATGAAAAGTATCCATATATACGCCTGGTATTCCTGTCACCGACATATGCCGAATATGTAGATGATGACGGCAATTATCACAGCGGCGACACATATGATCTCGGAAACGGCTCTCTCCCGACATACTGGGCAAAGGGCATCGATATCTGTACAGCCACCGGTTCATCCTTTATTGACAACTACTACGGATCGATCAATGAGACCAATTACAAAAAATATCTCACTGACAACGTCCATCTCAACGAAGCGGGCAGAGCCCTTGTTGCTCATCACTTTGTAACAAAGATAATCGATAAGGATTATTCCGAATATGATGTTAACAATGCATCGTAGTCGTAATTCACAGCTATGCTCTTTATCTTTGTGATCGCACTGTCCATGTCGTCCAGTGTCTTTATCTCATCATGACCTGTTTCCATGTATTCCAGCAGCCTGTGTGCTATCTCCGGGCTGTGATGCGTGTAATCAGTGTAATTGTCGAGATTCGTCGTTATTACATCCTCGACCGGAAAACAGTAAAGCCGCACATTATCGTACTGCAAAAACTTTTCCGCTATGAGTCTGTATTCCGCCAGCGTCGCTTCCAGGTGATTTTCCAGCTGAACATCATTCCAGAACAGGATACTGTACGGCGGGAAGAAAACCGTGAATACGGTGTCAGGATTTTCCTCTATGAACGGGCAGATATTCTCATCCATATTGGCGGCTGTATTCTCCAGATAAGCATCTGCAGGCGTCTCCTCTTCCACCCTGTCAGACGGAACATAAGAAGACAGGACACTCTCCTTGCTGTAATCATCTTCAGTGAGCCACGACATCGAATACACCGTGTCCAGATTGGTTGGAGACGGATTAAATACCGGCCTTACAATGTACTGCAAAAGCACGTCTTTGTTCAGACAATAATTCACGTCGTTGAGCACGTTATCATCATAAAGATACTCCGGAATGGGGAACTTCACGTCATCCGTTTCCGCCATATATGAGAAAACATCCACCCCCAGGAACACCTGCTTGACATCATGTTTTCCATCAAAAATAATTGAGGAAATATTGTAAATATCCCGCGGATAAGCCCCACTGTAACTTAGTTTTATCGTGTCCAGCCCGTACTCGTCCCGAAACCAGCTCATGTCATAATTGAACGTCATCGAGCTTCCCAACAGCACGCTGTCATACTCCATGTTCTCTGCCATTCCCGGGTTCTGTGAGAGCTGATTGTCCACTATATACGGAAAATCACTGAGAGGCACATGGTAATGGAAGAACGGATCAACGTAGATGACCGCTCCCGCCGTCGCTCCCAGCAACAGCCCCGCCGTCAAAACAAGTGCGACCGCTGCTTTTCTTACAGGATGTTTAGTTTTCTTATTGGTCTTATCGATCTTATTATTGTTCTTTTTCATTATTCTGATGCCGGAACCTTAAACTTTCTCTGAATGCTTAGAAATTCACATAAATGAATGTCGTTACCTGAGAATATGTAAGGATGCACCACGAGAGCAGCGCCCCAAGAAGTACGGCATTCTTTACATTTATTTTCATTTTTGCAGCTATATCCTGCGCCGACTTTGAGAGCATTGCAGCTGCGAACGTTATGCCGAAAATAACCACCATACACAATGCCGGTGCAAATGAATGCGCAGCTATGTGCAGGCCTTTAAGAACATACCATAGTTCATCAGTCTCGAATACCTTAAGATAATCTTCCCTTATTGCAAAAGCAGATAGCGCATTGCCCGAGCTGATTGCTGTTACAAGGCTGCTCCACATGGACTTTATGTAAACACCCGCCTCTGCGAGCGATGAAGCCATGAATGGAATGAACATCATAGAGTTGACGATGTAGTTGCCAAGGCGCGCCGCAAACCTTTTTACGGGAGGCAGCCTCAGGCCAAAATCATCGCGTATGTATGTCCGGCCAGCTTGTTTTGCCTTTCGTTTCCTGGCATCCTCAGCGAGCTTTACCGGGACATAGATAAGGCCGTTAAGTGCGCCCCATAATATGTAAGTCGCGTTGGCACCATGCCAGAGTCCGCTCAGAATGTAAACAAGCATCATGTTCGCGCACATTCGGGCTCTCCCCTTGCGGTTGCCGCCCAGCGGAATATAAACATACTTGCCCATGAATCTCGTGAGCGTTATATGCCAGTTGCGCCAGTAAGCGACGATCGTGAGTGTTTTGAATGGATTTCTGAAGTTAACGGGAAGTTCTATTCCGAACATCCGGCTGAGTCCCATGCCCATATCGCAGTATCCGCAGAAATCGAAGAACATCGACAGCGGCATGCAAAACATGCACAGCAACCCCTCCCCAAATGAAAGAGTTGCTACATTGTCATAAGCAAAGTTCACCGCGTTCGACATCCATGCAGCAAAAATACATTTTTCCCCCATGCCGAGTATAAGTAACGCAGCTCCCCTGTAAAACCTTTCAGCATTCCATTTGCTGCGCTCAGCTATATCCGCGAATTGTTCTTCCATTTCCTCAAAATTCGCAATGGGACCAGACAGCACTTTTGGGAAATACATGATATAAAGTACATAATCAAGAAGCGGGGCTTTTCTTATCTCTCCATTTGCCGTATCTATGACAACTGATATCTGCTGGAATGTTACGTAGCTGATACCGAGTGGCAGCAGAATGCTCTTCAGCGTGTAATCGTGCCCCATGAACCACGATACGGAGCCCATGAAGAAATTGTAGTATTTGAAATACCCGAGGACTGCGAGATTGAAAATAACACAGACTGCCTTCAACGCCTTAACTTGTTTTGCGCTGAGCTGCCTTCCGGAAGAAACAGAAATAAAACAGTAATTGACAGCAAGACTGACAGCTATAAGCACCAATGATCTCACCGATGCGTATGCATAAAAAGCCACAGAAAAAGCTGTGAGAAGCAGCTTTAAGAGTGTCCCTTTTTTGTTTTTATCATTGCCAATATGCAGCGACGCCACAATTCTGTAGCAGGCAAGACACAGCGGCAGAAAAGCAAAAATGAAAATATAAGAATTGAAATTCATAAATCGCTACCTTACTTTTTCAGCCTCTTCAGTCATATTATAAACAGCTTCGGCACTCACAATCACTTCTCGTCGTAATACACCGAATAATCAATAACAGGGACTTCCGGATCTTTATATATTTCGTATCCGTCGACATTCCCGATATCTTCTATTCCATAGTCCGAGAAATCCCCTTCTATGGCTTTTGAAGCATTAAGGACAATGTAATTACACTTGGCGTCGCGTGTTGCCTGCACAAGCGTTACCACATCTACTGTGTCTGTCTTTTCCATAGCTTCATAAACAGGATTCCAGTAATCCCACTGGGAGACCACCATTTCCCTGCCGTAAGGCATGTCAATTTTAGAAGTGTATTGTCTGATAAACTGAACAAGATCCGCAGGAATTGCGGCCTTGAGCTGGATATTGCCGCTGTCATCAAGAAGGAAATCACTGACATCTATGACCTGATGCGGCAGATGCTGACTGTTCTCCGCCGCGAGAATGTTCTGGTTATCATACACATAGTTTCCGCAGAGAATTACTGCAGCGGCGACTATTGCGGCACCTGCCGGCCAGAATTTCTTCAGTCTGCAGACTGATATCCTGAGTCCGGCATAAAATATGGTAATGCTCATAGGTATGAGCCATAGCATGCGATAATAAGTTTCCGTCTCAAATCTGGAATATATTCTGTATACAGGCGGCAGTATGAAAAGGACAAGAATTGTGAGCGGCATAAAGACAAACAGAGCACGCATGGTACGATCTTTTTCGCGAACAAAAAGATAGACCAGCGCTGCCGCATAAAGTATGAGAAGAGCGCCGGTTCCACGGTAATTATTCAGAACTGTCAGTATTTCGCTCAAGCCTTTTACTTTGTCCTTTCTGGTTGATTCCTATCGATGACCAAGTCAGATGCAGCCTATATCCTGTGCCAACATCACTTTCAAGATTATACCATGATAAGGGCACATGAATACTAAGGAATATGCTTTTCAAACAAATCAGCTTTATATATAATGAGTGTCAATGTTTGAAAAAGAATTCAGATATGGATGGCCAAATGGAAACTACTGACAAAAACAACTGCAGTTCAAATGATGGCATGGCCGGTGGAATTACTCCTGCCGACCTCGAGCGCCGCAAACTCATAGAATTGTCGATAAGCCGCAAATTCAAGAAGGATCTTTTCGGTCTTTTTGTAAAAGCAATCGTTGATTATCAGCTTGTCGAGCCGGGAGACAAAATTGCTGTCTGCATTTCAGGCGGCAAAGATTCCATGTGTATGGCAAAACTATTTCAGGAGCTCAAGCGCCATAAAAAGTTTCCGTTCGAACTTGTTTTCCTTGTGATGGATCCAGGTTACAACGAGGCCAACAGGCTTGCTATAGAAAAGAATGCTGCTCTGTTGGGAATACCGATAACAGTATTCGAGACCACAATTTTCAGCTCTGTTTACAATATCGACAAGTCCCCCTGTTATCTTTGCGCCCGTATGCGCCGCGGTTTTCTTTACAAAAAAGCCAAAGAACTCGGCTGCAATAAGATCGCACTCGGGCATCATTATGATGATGTCATTGAAACTCTGCTTATGGGTATGCTTTATTCGGGACAGTTCCAGGCCATGATGCCAAAACTGCACAGCACGAATTATGAGGGTATGGAACTCATAAGACCAATGTATCTGATACGCGAAGCCGATATCATTCACTGGAGAGATTATAACGGACTCACTTTCCTCAGATGCGCATGCAAATTTACGGAAGAGTGCAACGCTGCAGGTGAAGATACTGAATCTTCATCTAAGCGTCTTGAAACCAAAATGCTTATCGCCGAAATCAAGAAAACAAATCCATATATCGAAGCCAACATCTTCAAATCGATGGAAAATATTCCACTTAACAAGATATTGGGCTGGAAATTACATGGTGAGAAGCATAGCTTTCTGGAAAAATACGATGAATACGATTGACTCAGTTTCAATATTCATTTCGGATTCAAAATAATGTAAGAAGGATGATCAATGATTGAAATGAATTTTAATTTTGTTATAAACAGCAGCCTGCTTGGCGTAGGTCTTGCAATGGATGCATTCTCAGTTTCACTTGCAAATGGTCTTGCCGAACCTTGTATGGGTCGCAGGAGACAATCTGCAATTGCAGGTGTTTACGCCGGTTTTCAATTTGCAATGCCGATGATAGGATGGATCTGCGTACACACGATTGCTCAGATTTTTACCGGATTTCAGAAATTCATCCCGTGGATCGCATTGATATTACTTCTTTACATCGGCGGCAAGATGCTGATAGAAGGTATCAGAAATAAGGATGATGGGCAGACATGTAAAAGGCTGTCAATCACTACTCTTATTATTCAGGGCATAGCCACTTCTATTGACGCTCTGTCTGTCGGCTTTACGATTGCAAACTACGAAGTCTCTATGGCCTTTATTGCATCACTGATAATTGCTGTTGTCACTTTTATTATCTGTGTTGGCGGTCTCGTCATAGGGCGGAAATTTGGCACCAGGCTCGCCGGCAAAGCTTCTATTCTCGGCGGCGCAATACTTATTGCAATAGGATTCAAGATTTTCTTCGGAATGTAATAGTAATATCCACATAATAAATTACATCCATACTCATTACGCAAAAAGTCCGGAACCTTTGAAGTTCCGGACTTTTCATTAAGGTGACAGCCGGATTTGAACCGGCGCATCGGAGTTTTGCAGACTCGTGCCTTACCACTTGGCTATGTCACCATGTATTCTATTGATGATAATGCAAAAGCTGCATATTCTCAATGCAGCTTCCTGATGCAATGACCCCGACGGGATTCGGACCCATGATACCGCCGTGAAAGGGCGATGTCTTAACCACTTGACCACGGGGCCATATAGTGCAGCCTCGC
>JAQWCI010000136.1 GCA_028706005.1 Lachnospiraceae bacterium | reverse complement strand
GGGTTAAGAAACCGAGTCTGGCAAGTGAGGCTTCTGCGGGTTTACCCGCGAAATGGGGCAGACCGTCGAATTCGCGGGTAAGAAAACAAGTCTGGCAAGTGAGGCTTCTGCGAGGTTACCCGCGAAATGGAGCAGACCATCGAATTCGCGGGTAAAGAAGCGCGTCCGGTAACCACAGCCGACGAAAGCATACCCGCGAAATGGGGCAGACCGTCGAATTCGCGGGTAAAGAAGCGCGACCGGTAACCACAGCCGACGCAAGCATACCTGTGAACAGTAACAAACTGAAACAACTGGTCGCCTGAATTTTGCAAATTTATGGCAAAACATATGAGTTGAGGATATAATTATTCTCGTATTACATTTGCACCAGGAAGCTTTGGCTTTATATAGCATAAGGCCAACAGGTAATGGTCAGGTAGAAGGAGAATAAGAGAGATGAAAAAATATGTATGTGAAGTATGTGGGTATGTTTATGATGAGAGCAAGGAAAAGGTTCCATTTGCACAGCTCCCGGATGACTGGACATGCCCGCTCTGCGGAGTAGGTAAGGATCAGTTCAAAGAAGAAGCCTGAGGACCTGATACGCAAAAAAGACATGCCGTGCAATCGCTGCAAAGCCAGATGGTTTTGCTTTGAAAGCAGAGCATGTCTTTTTTAGTTAGTTGTGCACCAAATACATTTGCGATCAGAGTGCGGCGTCAAATACGGCTCTGATCTTTTCTTTTGTGGCAGCTCCTTCATGGAGCTTGCGGATGATCTTTCCCTCATCGTCAGTCAGAAAATATGTGGGGACATTGTAATAATCGAGCGTGTCAGCAAATTCAGGTTCGAGATGCTCGTCAACAGTTTTGACTGAGACAGCAGCATATCTGGGATCCTCTTTGCAGAGCTCATTCATCCACGACCTGGCCTGCGCGCAATAAGGGCAGCCATCGAACATCATCATAAGCAGTTTCATGTTTTTCAGTCCTTTCTAAATGGTGAATTTCATTCATTTGATAAGGATTATTCTGACACAGTTATCTGATATCCGCAATCAGTGCTTCAATTATTTCTTTTTCAACCGACGCATCATAGCCATCAACATGAGCGACTCTTTCATGTGTGACGCCGTCGACGCTTCCGATGGCGACTGTACGGCAGATGAATTCATATATTGACTGGTATGACGGGAAAAGTTTGTCTTTTGTCAGCTCTTCCAGGCATGCGGCCATACCGTATGCTCCCCAGTTTGATACGGAGGCAATGACAAGGTTACCGACTTTGACACGTGCCGGAGTCAGAGAAAGTTTCTGACTTATTATGTCGGCCATGTTCCCCATGCCTATCTCGTTTCCACCGTCGCCTACGCCGATAGTGGGAATCCTGCCCAGAGCCAGCTCAAAGACGCGGTCGCATGGTGCAGTGTTGTCTTTTATACTGATCTCACGCATGTTTGCGTAATCATTTTTTGTGTTTATTCCGCAGCGCTCGATGGATATCATTCCGACCGGATTATACTTGCGCAGGAATTCATCGCAGTATTCATCGTCAGCATCAAGAGGCATATAGACGACCTCAATATCCTCAGGCTCAAAGAAGTTCTTGCAGTATTTGTCAGTCAGGATGACAGGATGGTAACCAAGCTCGTGCAGGACACTTGCCATTACCATAGTTCCTGAAGGCCCGTCTGTCTCGGCAAAACCTGCGACGTAAAAACCTGTCGTGAGCACAATATTTCCTTTACTCCATGAGAGAATTTCACGTGCCGCCGCATGACAATAATCATCTGTTGTATATTTCCTGAGCTCGGTCATCCCGCGCTGAGAGTGTCTTAAGATTATCTCTTCAATTTTGCTGCTCATTTGTTTTGCATCCTTTTTCAGAGTATGACTTCCCACATGGGTCTTATCTCTATACCTTCGGCGGTAAGCGTTTCACGGATCTTTTTCGCAAAAGCCACGGCCTTTGGACTGTCGCCGTGCAGGCAGATGGAGTCGGCGTGTACTTCAATTTCTTTGCCGGTGATTGCTGTCACATGACCGTCTCTGACCATGGAAACAACTCGGGCGATGGCTTCATCTTCATCTGTTATCATAGCGCCCGGCTTTGTTCTTGCGACAAGTGAGCCGTCTTCCTCATATGCTCTGTCTGCGAAGACTTCCCTTGCGCAGCGCAGGCCTGTATTTTCACCGGCCGTAATGAGTTCACTGCCTGAGAGACCGAGCAGTATGAGATCAGGGCTGACTTCATAGATCCCTTCGGCTATAGCAGCTGCGAGAGCTTCGTCCTTACCGGCCATGTTGTACATCGCGCCATGAGGCTTGACATGCTGAAGCTTGACATGATTGGCGGCGCAGAAGGCATTCAGCGCTCCTATCTGATACTGGACCATGGCTTTCAGATCTTTGGCTGAAACCTTCATGTTCCTTCTTCCAAAGCCTACGAGATCAGGATAACCAGGGTGGGCGCCGACAGCGACTCCGCCTGCTTTTGCGAGCTTTACTGTATCTGACATCACACTCGGGTCAGATGCGTGAAAACCGCAGGCCACGTTTGCGGATGAGATGAACGGAATGACCTCGCTGTCCTGTCCGCAGACATAATTGCCAAAACTCTCACCCATATCACAATTGAGATCTACCTTGCACATATATTTGTCCCTTTTCAATAAGTGTTAACTTCAGTATTTAAGATTCACATTCTTCACATCCGTAATAAACATATGCCCGGGTGAATGAGTGATGCAGAATTCCGGCTTTGAACTCATGATAACGGCCTGTGGTGTCACGCCGCAGGGCCAGAATACAGGGACTTCGCCGTCTCGTATAGTGACCATATCACCGTAGTCAGGATGCTCGAGATCTGTGATGCCAATCTGCTCCGGGTTGCCTATCTGCACAGGAGCGCCGTGGACCTTGGGCATCGCGCCTGTAACAAGGACTGCTTTTGCAACGAGATCGTGCGGGATGGGGCGCATTGAAACAACCATATTACCATGGAAAACACCGGCACTCTTGCACGGAATATTTGTGTTGTACATTGGAACATTGCAGTGCTCCTCTATCTGTCTCACAGGGATATCAGCCTGAAGAAGCTCGCCTTCAAACGAAAAGCTGCATCCTATGAGAAAGCTTACGAGGTCATCTCTCCAGAAGCCGGAAACGTCCGTGTATTCTCCTGCCATGACGCCATTTTCATAGATCCTGTATCTGGGGATATCACGGGCAATATCAACATTGGAAGCAATGTCATGGAGCTCACGGCTTCCTACGTCAGACACTTCGAGAAGGGGGCAGGATCTGGGATTTCTCTGCGCAAAAAGAAGAAAATCGTATGCGAGTTCCTTCGGAAGAGAAACGAGGTTCGCCTGCGCGTATCCATCACACATACCTGTGGTCGGCACAGCAATATTCCCGGCGCGTATCAGCGCACGGACATCAGATGGTCTCATAGTAGCGTAATTCATGATAATTCCTTTCACTAAATGATTTTCGTTTACGTAATTAATTACATATATACAACATTATGTGCTATTTGGCTTTATTCCGAAGTTCTCTTTGAATTTCATCAACTGATACAAGCCTGAATTTCACAATGTCGCCCGGCCTTGCCTGAGCAAGGAACGGGAGATCAGCGCTCACAACTGTGGCGATTTTTGTGTATCCGCCTGTTGTCTGATGGTCGGCCATCAGGACGATGGGCTGGCCGTTTGCCGGAACCTGTATGGATCCGAAAACAATTCCGTCAGATACAATGTCGGCTTTGCCGAGATGCTTAAGCTCAGGACCTACAAGCCTTATGCCCATTCTGTCACTCTTTTCAGAGACGGAATATTGTGAAGATTCGAGAGCCGTAAATGCTTCATCGGCAAAACAATCATCCTGCGGTCCTTTTATGGCTCTGACAGTAATCTCATGTTGATATTCTGCAGGGGCGGCAAAACGTGTGAATACCCCGGAGACCTTTGAGATTTCAAGACCTTCTCCCAGAGGAAGCTCATCGCCTGCTTTTACAGGCCGGCCTTCATATCCGCTCATATGGCATTTGAGATTTGTGGAGCGGGAGCCCATAACAGTCGGTACATCTATTCCTCCGTGAAATGCGATGTAGCCTCGAATGCCTGAAACGGCACTGTTCAAAACAAGTTTCTGCCCGGGACCTGCGATATACGGGCGACCACGGTCGACGGGAGACGAGTCGAGTTTTGCCTTAAAATCGCCGCCGGTCAGAGCAAAGATCGTCGGATCAGTAAACTCAATGGTGGGACCGAAGAGTGTTGTCTCGAGGACAGCGGCTGCTATAGTGCTGCTGTTTGACGACGTCGATATACTGTCAGTATTTCCGACGAGGTAATTTGCTTCGGCATAACTTCTAAGGTCCATGACGCCAGATGTGCCGACGCCTGATTTCATATAGCCGAAGCGGCCTGCGTCCTGTACAGTGCAGAGCGGACCGGCGCTTAATATGCGGATAAATGATTTATTGCTCATTTCCGGTGCTCCCTTCCGCAGAGATAAGACTTCTGTCAGCAGAGTCTTCTATATGAATTGTATTTATTACTGGAATGTAGCCACCCATAGCTACCTCTTTGCGAATATCAGTGTATTCCGCCTTTGACACAGGACTAAAGTGAATATATTCTCCGGCGTGACAAAGGATGGGATCCTGCCTGGACGGGTCGTAGAATTCAAGGGGTGTAGAACCGATGAGCCGCCAACCGCCGGGGGAAGCTATAGGGTATACGCCGGTCTGTGAACCTCCTATGCCTACAGAGCGAGCCGGTATTGATGTGCGCGGGGAATCAAGGCGTGGCGCCGCGATCCTTTTGTCAAGACCGCCCAGATAGACGAAACCCGGAAGAAAGCCCAGCATGTAGATCTTGTAGGTGATTCCGCTGTGGATCTTGATTATTTCGTCGGTTGAAAGACCACTCAGGTCTGAAAGACCCTTAAGGTCAGGCGCAAACTCTTCCTCATAGCAGCAGGGCACTTCGAGGACTTCGCGTGTGGAGACATCAGCTGATGCTTCATCCGGATCCATCTTCTCAAGCTGCGCCCTGAGTTCACCGTAAGTGAGAACAAGCGGATCGTAGAAGACAACGAGTGAACGATATGTGGGAAGAAGCTCACTGACTCCGGATATTTTCTGAGCCGTGATCATTGATGCAAGCGAGTTGACCTCATCGTTTATCTTCTCGTCTATAATGTTTCCGAAATCCGCGACAAGCGCGCGGTCGCCTTCGGGGAAAATCGTGAATCTGCTCATATAATGCCTTTCGGGTCATGAGATATTCCTTATTATAAACCAGCATGGATAATTTGAATGAAAAAACAAAATCAGGGCATCCATTTTGTGACCGCGGATGCCCTGCAGGATATTGCTTACCTTACTCTGCGTTATAGAGTACTAGTTTTGCCACATCAGCCATGGGTGTGGATGTTTCCATACTGCGTTTCTGGAGAAAACGGTGCGCCTGTTCTTCGGTCATTTCATTGTGCTGCATCAGGTATTCTTTGGCTTCAATGATTACTTCCTTATCCTCGTCTGACCTTTCGGGGACGCCGGCTCTGTCACGCCGCTCATCAAGTTGTAAAAGGATCCTCACACTTCC
The DNA here is from genome assembly GCA_028706005.1 of Lachnospiraceae bacterium. Taxonomy (GTDB): domain Bacteria; phylum Bacillota; class Clostridia; order Lachnospirales; family Lachnospiraceae; genus CAG-791. The sequence continues at coordinate 990 of JAQWCI010000136.1, read as the reverse complement.
GCACAGCTCATCGCTGTGGACAGGGAGCGGAACTTTGAAGATATCCTCATCGTCACAGAATTTGAGTGACTCAGGTCTGCCAAGGACAAGAAGATAAGCCTGACCTTTGAGTTCATAGCTCAGGTCATCCGCTGTCATATCAGGTAATCTTGAAGAGCATATTACTACGCCGCCACCCATTTTGCGGATAGAACGGATTGCCTCAAGAGCTGTTCTGCATGACATGCGTACATTGATGCCGTTGCGTTTCAGAATATCGGCGACCGAACCGCGCAGCTGTTCATTTGTAATAGCTACAACTGTTCGAATCATTGATTACCCTCCTTCTTCGGAGAATCAGTAGGTCACCATGTAGTTGGCAATTTCCCATCTTGTGACCTGTGTGCGGTATTCATCCCATTCTTTACGTTTGCCGAGAAGGTATTGTGTATAAACATGTTCGCCGAGCGTTTCCTTCATGAGATCATCCTTTTCGAGCTCATCAAGGGCATCACTGAGGTTTCCGGGAAGTGAATCGATTCCTGCTTTTTCACGTTCATCCTCTGTCATTTCGAAAATATTGTCCGTGATCTCATCAGGAGGTGTCATTTTCTTCTCAATACCGTCGAGTCCTGCAGCGAGGCAGACAGCGAGTGCGAGATAAGGATTGCAGGCCGGATCAGGGCAGCGGAGCTCAATGCGGGTAGCCTGTTTTCTGGCCGCCGGTATGCGCATCAGCGCTGAACGGTTCGAAGCTGACCATGCGAGATAACACGGTGCTTCATATCCGGGAACAAGTCTCTTATATGAATTGACGAGCGGGTTTGTTATTGCGACCATACTCTTTATGTGAGCGAGGACACCGGCGATAAAGTGGTAAGCATCATCAGAGAGCCCCTTGTCCCCTTCAGGATCAGCGAAGATGTTCTTACCGTCCTTGAAGAGTGACATACTGATATGCATACCTGAACCGTTCACGCCAAAGATCGGCTTCGGCATGAAGGTCGCATG
>JAQWCI010000135.1 GCA_028706005.1 Lachnospiraceae bacterium | reverse complement strand
GATGAATCGACTTCATGATAAGAACCATCATATACAGTCGCATGGATACCGACAACAGGATAGCCGCCGAGTGATCCGGCCTTCATCGCTTCTTCAATACCTTCTCCGATAGCGGGGATGTACTCCTTCGGGATGTTACCGCCTGTTACAGCGTTATCGAACTTGTACAGTTCCTCACCGTTAGCGTCCATGGGCTCGAACTTTACTTTACAATGTCCGTACTGTCCACGACCGCCTGACTGCTTGGCGTACTTGTACTCCTGGTCAACATTCTTTGTAAATGTTTCTTTGTATGCGACCTGCGGAGCACCAACGTTAGCTTCCACCTTGAACTCACGAAGAAGTCTGTCGACAATGATCTCCAGATGCAGCTCGCCCATTCCGGCGATGATTGTCTGACCTGTTTCTGAATTCGTGTGAGCTCTGAAAGTAGGATCCTCTTCTGAAAGTTTCTGAAGAGCGTCGACCAGTTTAGCCTGGCCGGCTTTGGTCTTGGGCTCAATTGCGAGCTCGATGACCGGATCCGGGAATTCCATGGACTCAAGGATCAGAGGGTGCTGTTCGTCGCAGAGCGTGTCACCTGTCGATGTGTTCTTGAGACCGACAGCAGCAGCAATATCACCTGCGAAAACTTCATCCAGATCAGTACGCTTGTTAGCGTGCATAAGAAGAATACGTCCGAGACGTTCCTTATTGTCCTTGGTGCTGTTAAGTACATATGAGCCGGCATTTGCTTTGCCGCGATAAACACGGAAGAAAGCAAGTTTTCCGACAAACGGATCAGTTACGATCTTGAATGCAAGAGCCGCGAACGGTCCGTTATCTGTTGACTCTACTTCAATTTCATTTCCATCCATATCCGTGCCTTTTGCAGCCGGTATATCGATAGGTGAAGGCATGAACTCGATTACAGCATCGATGAGCTTCTGAATGCCTTTGTTCTTATGAGCTGAACCGCAGCATACAGGGAATGCTCTGCACTCGCAGGTTGCCTTGCGCAGTGCTGCCTTCATGGCCTCGATCGTGGGTTCCTTGCCGTCGAGATATTCCATCATAAGGTCGTCATCAAGATCACAGACCTTCTCGACAAGCTCGGTGTGATACTTGTCAGCGATTTCCTTAAGATCTGCAGGAACATCCTCGACAGTGATATCTTCACCCTTATCATCGTTGTAAATATAAGCCTTCATCTCGAACAGATCGACAAGACCCATGTAGGCATCCTCTGCTCCGATCGGGATCTGAATCATTATTGCGTTTTTCTTCAGTCTGTCACGGATCTGCTCGACCGCGTGAAAATAATCAGCACCTACGATATCCATCTTGTTGATGAATGCCATACGCGGAACATTAAATCCGTCCGCCTGATGCCATACGTTTTCAGACTGAGGCTCGACACCTTCCTTTGCACTGAAGACACCGACAGCGCCGTCAAGAACACGAAGTGAACGCTCGACCTCGACTGTAAAGTCTACGTGGCCTGGAGTATCAATGATATTGATGCGATGCTCCTGGGCGCCCGGCTTTGTTTTGCCGAACTGCTGTAATGTCCAGTGGCAGGTTGTTGCCGCTGATGTGATGGTGATACCACGTTCCTGCTCCTGTGCCATGTAATCCATGGTCGCAGTGCCTTCGTATGTCTCACCGATTTTATAATTTACACCGGTATAGAACAGTATACGCTCGGTAAGAGTTGTCTTGCCGGCGTCGATATGTGCCATAATACCGATGTTCCTGGTTCTCTCCAGGGGATATTGTCTTTCCTCTGCCACAGGTTTCTCCTCCTAAGATATGTGCACGTGGTCGGTTGATGATCAGAAGCGGTAATGTGAGAACGCTCTGTTTGCATCTGCCATCTTGTGCATGTCTTCCTTCTTCTTTACGGAAGCGCCCGTGTTATTGAACGCATCCAGGAGCTCTCCTGCGAGCTTCTCTTCCATGGTCTTCTCACCTCTCTTGCGAGAGTAATCAACGAGCCATCTAAGAGCAAGTGCCTGTCTTCTCTCAGGTCTTACTTCCTGAGGAACCTGATATGTGGCACCACCGATACGTCTTGCCTTTACTTCAAGAACGGGCATGATGTTATTCATCGCTGCTTCGAAAACTTCTACTGCAGGCTTGCCTGTCTTCTCTTCTGCCTTTGCGAAAGCTCCATATACAATCTTCTGCGCTACGGACTTCTTGCCATCATACATGACGGCATTGATCAGCTTGGTAACGACTTTGTTGTTGTATAAGGGGTCTTCGAGGACTTCTCTTTTCTGAATATGTCCTTTACGTGACACTTTCTTCCCTCCTTATCATACGATGCAATCGTCTGGATAATTCACAGGTACTCACGAATGAAACTGCGTTCGTGTCGTGTTTTCTATCTTACTTATAAGCGAAATAGAATCCAACACTAAACAATCTTCAATTCAGGAATAACTATTACTTACCAGCTTTCGGTCTCTTAGCGCCATACTTGGAACGAGCCTGTTTCCTGTCTGCAACGCCGGCTGTATCAAGAGTTCCACGGATAATGTGGTATCTTGTTCCGGGCAGATCCTTGACTCTTCCGCCTCTGATCAGAACGACCGAGTGCTCCTGAAGATTGTGGCCTTCTCCCGGAATGTATGATGTAACTTCGATTCCGTTAGAAAGGCGAACTCTGGCGATCTTACGAAGTGCAGAGTTAGGCTTCTTGGGGGTTGCGGTCTTAACAGCTGTGCAAACGCCACGCTTCTGGGGAGCATTGATTTCTGTCGCTTTCTTGTGAAGCGAGTTGTAGCCCTTCTGAAGTGCAGGTGCTGTTGACTTCTTTACTGAAGTCTGACGTCCTTTTCTGACTAACTGGTTAAATGTTGGCATTCTATTCCACCTCCTTCTTCTAATATTTGTTCTGCGCGTCACAATGAGTGAGCGCAAAAAATACGGTGCGGCTTTGCAAAGCCACACCGTATTATTATATTGAACGTGTTTTTACTTGTCAACAAGAGATTTTACTTCTTTGGTCTTAATCCGGCCTCAGTCGTCTCAGTCGTTGTTCTCTGACTCTTCTTCCGTCGACACTGCGGCTGAGACTTTTACGCCTTCATCTGCCGTTTCTTTCTCATCTTCATCCACGACAGCGTTGGGATCGTCGTTCGGAATTGATCCGTCACTCAGCATCTCGCTGTCGACGTCTATGGTCCCAGGCATCTGAGAATCGGTCGAAAGGATGGTGTTGCGGTATCTCTTCATGCCGGTTCCGGCAGGAATGAGTTTACCGATTATTACGTTCTCCTTAAGTCCGATCAGCGGATCGATCTTTCCGTGGATAGCGGCATCGGTAAGTACCTTTGTCGTCTCCTGGAATGACGCTGCCGACAGGAATGAATTTGTCGCAAGTGCTGCCTTTGTGATGCCGAGTATTATCTGTTTGCCCTCAGCAGGTGCAAGTCCCTTTTCAACGAGTTCCTCGTTCGTATCCTCGAAATCGAGAATATCAATGAGACTGCCGGGCATAAATTCTGTGTCGCCCTTTACGTCAATGCGGACCTTTTTGAGCATCTGTCTCACGATGACTTCGATATGCTTATCGCAGATATCAACACCCTGCAGACGATAAACTCTCTGTACTTCGCGGAGCAGATAGTCCTGAACTGCCTTGACGCCCTTTATCTTGAGCAGATCATGAGGATTGACTGAGCCCTCTGTAAGCTCATCACCTGCCTCAATGCTCTGTCCCTCCATGACTTTGATACGTGAGCCGTAAGGAATAGGATAATTCTTGGACTCGCCTGTCTCATCATTTGTTACTACGACTTCACGGCTCTTCTTATTATCTACTATCTGTACATTGCCGCCGAACTCTGAGATGATCGCAAGTCCCTTTGGCTTACGTGCCTCGAAAAGCTCCTCGACACGGGGAAGACCCTGTGTGATGTCTCCGCCGGCAACACCGCCGGTATGGAATGTTCTCATTGTGAGCTGTGTGCCGGGCTCACCGATAGACTGTGCAGCTATGATACCTACTGCCTCACCTACCTGAACAGGCTCGCCGGTCGCCATGTTGGCGCCGTAACACTTGGCACATATTCCAAGATGTGAGCGGCAGGTCAATATGGTACGGATCTTGACCTCTTCAATATGCTCACCCTTCTCATTCACGCCGTTCGCCATTATTGCCTTGGCTCTGCTCGGTGTGATCATATGATTCTTCTTAACAAGGAGATTGCCGTCCTTGTCCCTGATGTCCTCACATGAATATCTGCCTGTAATACGATCCTGCAGACTTTCAATTGTCTCTCGGCCGTCCATGAAAGCTCTCACCTTCACGCCGGGGATTTCTTCTCTTCCTTCGCAGCAATCCTGCTCACGAATGATGTTCTCCTGCGAAACATCGACCATTCGACGTGTAAGGTATCCTGAGTCAGCAGTACGAAGTGCTGTATCGGAAAGTCCTTTACGTGCACCATGAGCTGACATGAAGTATTCCAGTACGTCAAGACCTTCACGGAAGTTCGACTTGATGGGCAGCTCGATCGTACGGCCCTGTGTATCTGCCATCAGTCCGCGCATGCCTGCCAGCTGTTTGATCTGCTGGTTGGAACCACGGGCTCCGGAATCAGCCATCATGAATATGTTGTTGTACTTATCGAGCGACTTGAGCAAAACATCTGTGAGTTCGTTATCTATCTCTGTCCACGTCGAAACAACTGCTCTGTAACGCTCTTCTTCAGTTATAAGACCTCTGCGGTAGTTCTTGGAGATCTGATCGACAGTATCCTGGCCTCTTTCAAGGAGTTCCTTCTTCTGAGGAGGAACGATGATATCTGCGATTGAAACAGTCATTGCTGCCTTTGTTGAATACTTGTATCCGATTGCCTTGATAAGATCAAGGACTTCAGCTGTCTTGAAGGTTCCGTGGGTATCTATTATCGCCTGGATTATCTTCTTGAGCATCTTCTTGTTGACCATAAAGTCTATTTCAGGAAGCAGGTAATCTTCAGGTTTTGTTCTCTCTACAAAGCCAAGATCCTGAGGAATGATCTCATTGAAAAGAAATCTTCCGAGTGTGCTCTCAACAGTTCCTGTGATGGTCTCACCACTGGGGATCTGTTTTGTAATACGCACATGAATGCGGCTCTGAAGTGTGCAGTCCTGGTTCTCATAAGCCAGTATAGCCTCATTGAGGTTGTGATAATAATGACCTGTACCGACTACGTCTTCTCTTTCCTGTGTCAGATAATAGATACCGAGGACCATATCCTGTGAAGGAACAGCCACGGGTCCGCCATCTGACGGCTTAAGAAGGTTATTGGGCGAGAGCAGAAGGAATCTGCACTCAGCCTGTGCCTCTATTGACAGCGGAAGATGGACAGCCATCTGGTCACCATCGAAATCGGCGTTAAATGCTGTACATACAAGCGGGTGAAGTCTTATTGCTTTGCCCTCGACCAGTATCGGCTCGAAAGCCTGAATGCCGAGTCTGTGCAGTGTGGGAGCACGGTTTAGCATAACAGGGTGCTCTTTTATTACATCTTCAAGAATATCCCAGACTACCGGATCGAGTCTCTCGACCAGTTTCTTGGCATTCTTGATATTCTGCGAAATACCTCTCTGCTCAAGTTCTTTCATAACAAAAGGCTTGAACAGCTCGATAGCCATTTCCTTGGGCAGACCGCACTGGTAAATCTTAAGATCAGGTCCGTTGACGATAACTGAACGTCCGGAATAGTCGACACGTTTGCCGAGAAGGTTCTGACGGAAACGTCCGTTCTTGCCCTTGAGCATATCTGAAAGAGACTTGAGTGCACGGTTGCCGGGTCCTGTTACAGGGCGTCCTCTTCTGCCGTTGTCGATAAGAGCATCGACAGCTTCCTGGAGCATACGCTTCTCGTTGCGGACAATAATGTCCGGTGCGCCGAGTTCAAGGAGTCTCTTCAGACGATTATTTCTGTTTATTATTCTTCTGTACAGATCATTGAGGTCTGATGTGGCAAAACGACCGCCGTCGAGCTGTACCATGGGACGAAGATCCGGAGGAATTACCGGAACACAGTCAAGAACCATCCAGCTCGGCTCATTTCCAGACTCGCGGAAAGCTTCGATAACTTCAAATCTCTTGATGATGCGGGCTTTTTTCTGACCTGTCGCATCCTGCATTTCCTCAAGAAGCTCATCATGTTCCTTGTTTACATCGACAGCCATAAGGAGCTCTTTGACAGCTTCTGCTCCCATGCCTGCTCTGAACTTGTTGCCCCATTTCTCGCGGGCTTCCATGAATTCTTTCTCATTCATGACCTGCTTGTACTCAAGGTCAGTGTCACCCTTGTCGAGCACGATATATGATGCAAAATACAGCACGCGCTCAAGGATACGCGGTGACAGGTCGAGAATAAGACCCATCCTGCTCGGTATTCCCTTGAAGTACCAGATGTGTGATACAGGGGCAGCCAGTTCAATGTGTCCCATTCTCTCACGGCGAACGCTCGACTTTGTAACTTCAACGCCGCAGCGATCGCAGATTACACCTTTATAACGTATCTTCTTATATTTGCCGCAGTGACACTCCCAGTCTTTGCTGGGTCCGAAGATCTTTTCGCAGAACAGGCCGTCCTTCTCGGGCTTGAGAGTTCTGTAATTTATTGTCTCCGGCTTTGTTACCTCACCGTGCGACCATTCCCTGATCTTCTCCGGAGATGCCAGACCGATCTTGATCGCATCGAATGTCATAGGC
>JAQWCI010000134.1 GCA_028706005.1 Lachnospiraceae bacterium | reverse complement strand
ATTTCAGGGACAACCTTATACCGCCAGCACTTCCTATATGCGAGATATAGGATCGCTCTCCAATATGAGCGGACAAATGAGACTTCTTCCGGGATTGGAAGATGATACTCAGCTTGAACTTGAGGATCTGATGTCCGAAATCGGATATAAAAACGAAGCACTCCAGCTGACCGATGCCCAGCTGCTTCAGAACATCCGCAATTTGCAGCAGGAGAGCAATATTCATCAGTCTGACGCACTGGTGGCTCCCCTTGGCCGGGTGTCGCTGGATGTGGAGATGGAGACCGGCACCGGCAAGACCTATGTATATATCAAAACCATGTTCGAGCTGAACCGGCGCTACGGCTGGAGCAAGTTTATTGTGGTTGTGCCGAGTATTGCAATCCGTGAGGGCGTTAAAAAGACCTTTGAGATTACCGCTGACCATTTTATGGAGCGCTACGGCAAGAAAGCCCGATTCTTCGTTTACAACAGCAGCAATCTGAATCAGCTTGACGCCTTCTCCAGCAATTCCGGCATCAATGTGATGATTATCAATACCCAGGCTTTTGCAGCTTCCATGAATGAAGATAAGAATGTGGAAGGCCGCAAGGGCGATGCTGCTGCGCGTATCATTTATACCAAACGGGACGAATTCGGCTCAAGACGCCCCATTGACGTCATTGCCGCCAACAGACCGATTCTGATTCTGGACGAGCCGCAAAAGATGGGCAAAGAAGATTCTGCCACCCAGAAAGCGCTGAAACGGTTTAACCCCCTTTTCACGCTGAACTATTCTGCAACCCACGCAAAACAGCACAATCTGGTCTATGTGCTGGATGCGTTGGATGCCTATAACAAGCGCCTGGTCAAGAAAATCGAGGTCAAGGGCTTTGAGGTCAGGAATCTGCGCGGAACAGATAAGTATCTCTATCTTGAAAATATTGTTCTGAGCGCGAAAAATCCCCCTATGGCACGGATGGAGATGGAGATTGCGCACAAGACCGGAAGCAAGCGTGAATTCCGCACGCTGGGTGTGGGAGATAATCTGTATTATATCTCCGGTGAAATGGAGCAATATAAAGGTTTTGTGATCTCGGAAATTGACCCGTTTACCGGAGTCGTAACTTTTACAAACGGCGACGAGCTGCGCAAGGGCGATGTAACCGGTGATGTATCGGAAATGGATATGCGCCGGGTGCAAATCCGTGAGACGATTATTTCTCATTTCCAGAAGGAACAGGAACTGTTCAAGCTGGGAATCAAAACGCTGTCTCTGTTCTTCATTGATGAAGTGGCGAAATACCGCCAGTATGACGAAGATGGGAATGAACAGCTCGGTGAATATGGAAGAATCTTCGAGCAGGAGTACATCTCTGTTCTGAACGAGTACCGCAACTTTCTGGATGCTGACTACATGAAGTATTTGGATGCTGTCGATGTCCATGAGGTGCATCGCGGCTACTTCAGCATTGATAAAAAGACCGGTCGTAGCGTGGATAGCTCTGTGAAACGTGGCACGGATATGTCTGATGATATTTCGGCCTACGATCTGATTTTGAAAAACAAAGAACGGTTGCTGTCCTTTGAGGAGCCGACGCGGTTTATCTTCTCACACTCTGCATTGCGGGAAGGCTGGGACAACCCGAATGTGTTCCAGATTTGTACGCTGAAGCACAGTGACAGCACCACACAGAAGCGGCAGGAGGTTGGCCGAGGTCTGCGCCTGTGCGTCAATCAGGCGGGTAATCGCATGGATGCGGAAACACTGGGCGATAAAGTCCATGAAATCAATGTCCTCACCGTCATTGCCAGCGAAAGCTATGCGCCGTTTGTTTCTGACCTCCAGAAGCAGATTAAGGATGTCCTGTATGATCGTCCCACCAAGGCAACGATTGAGTATTTCTCCGGGAAATCTATTAAGATCGACGGTAAGCCGATTAAGGTGGATGATCGGCAGGCGCGTGCGATTTATCAGTACCTCGTTCGCAACAATTATGTGGATGAGGAAGATCGCGTGACGCAGGATTATCGGGATGATGTCCAGAACAACACCCTTGCCCCCGTTCCTGAAGTGCTGAAGCCGATTGAAGAAGGTGTTCATGCTCTGGTGCAGGCGATCTATGACGACAGCCTGCTGAAGAAGATGTTTGAGGACGGGAATAAGCCAAAGGTTCTGGATAATCCGCTGAATGAGCGCTTTGAAAAAGAAGAATTTCAGAAGCTCTGGAAAACAATCAACCACAAGTATGCTTACACCGTGGATTTTGATTCCGATGAGCTTATTTCCAAGGCTATTGCCCATATTGACAACGAGCTGTATGTAAGTCAGTTGCAATATACGGTTACTTATGCCGGTCAGAAGGATGTACTCAGCGCAGATATGGTGCGGGAAGGTTCAAGTTTCAACGATGCCAAAAGTAAAACTACCACGTTGAAACACGCGCATACCAGCCAGGTGACCTATGACCTGATCGGAAAAATTGCTGAAGGAACCGTCTTAACACGGCGCACAGTGGCTAAAATTTTGCAGGGTATTCGTCCGGATACGTTTGCAATGTATCGAAACAATCCGGAGGAATTCATCACCAAGGTGATCCGGCTGATTAGAGAGCAGAAAGCCACCATGATCGTAGAGCACATTACCTATGATACGATTGAAGGTAGCTATGACAGCAGCATCTTCACTGCCGAAAAATCCTCTTTGACGATGGACAAGGCATACCGCGCGCAGAAAGCCATTCAGGACTATGTATTCACGGATGGTCTGGCAGAAAAGAGTGTTGAGCGTAAATTTGCGGAGAATCTGGATGGTGCTGAGGAAGTTTTCATCTATGCAAAGCTTCCCAAAGGGTTCTATATCCCGACTCCCGTTGGTCACTATTCACCGGACTGGGCCATTGTGTTCCACGAAGGAATGGTCAAGCATATCTACTTTGTGGCAGAAACAAAGGGTACAATGGAGAGCCTGAATCTGCGCCCGATAGAAAAAGCAAAGATCGACTGTGCCAAAAAGCTCTTTTCCAAGCTGTCAAATGGAGCTGTTACATACGATCATGTTGATAGCTATCAGGAACTGCTTAACAAAGTTCTGAGATGATCTCCATGATATGGTGATTGTATGAACAGGCAAGAAGTATTCGACTGGTGCAGGCAGCGTTATGGTACGGAGCCGGATTATCCGTGGAACGACTGGAATGCTGTCCTGCGCCACACAGATAACAACAAGTGGTATGGCGTCATTATTGAAGTGAACCGGTCTAAGCTGGGTATGGACGAAACCGGTATGGTTGATGTCCTGAATGTGAAATGTGACCCGACCATCATTGGTATGCTCCGGATGCAGCCGGGATTCTACCCTGCGTACCATATGAACAAGGAAAAATGGGTTTCGATACTGCTGTGCGGACCGTCAGCTGATGATGAGATAAAAGAACTGATTGAATTCAGCTATCAGCTGACGAGCTCCCGGAGAAATGAGCCGAAGCGTACCAAAAAGCAGTAGGAATCTTCAAAGTGGGTTCGCGAAAAAAACATGCGCTCTTATGAGGCGAATATCATCGGCTCAGTAAAAGCACAATGGGAGGATTATACTATGGGAGAAATTACGCGAATAGATGGCACGGAAAGTCCTTCGGAAGGGCACGAAGTCATTCCTCATCAGGCAGATCTTATTGAAATCACAAATGGCATCCTGATGGATACACGCTCAGAGCTTCCGGCGAAGGCTTTATTCAGTATGCCCATCGCACAGCTTGCAACTTTGGGGGCTGGTGTATCTTCGCTGATTCCGGCGCTACATACCGTGACGCAGACGACAACGGTGAATGCACAGGGACTATATTATCTGGCAAATGCCGGGGTTGGCGATGCGCTGAAGGTTGCACGGAACGGAAACTTCTGGGGTGCATTCAAATGTGCCGATGGTTCATCAAAATTTGCGCAGCTCCAGTCTGCGGGACCGTTGACTGCAACAAGCACAGCCACGATGCCGATTGACCCTGCTACAATGCTGATGGCGGTTGCGCTGTTCTCCATTGAACAGAAACTTGACAGCATTGCAGAAATGCAGAAGCAGATTCTCACATTTCTTGAGATCGAGAAAGAATCAGAGATTGAAGCAGATGTCGAGACGCTGGTCAGCATGATCGGTAAATACAAATACAACTGGGACAACGAGCACTATCTTCAGAGCAATCACAAGATGGTTCTGGATTTGCAGAGAACTGCCAGGAAAAACATGCTGTCCTTTCAGAAACAGGTCACGGAAGTGCTGAATTCCAAACAACTGGTTGTCGCACAGATGAAAGTAAAATCCACATTGAAAGACCTGTTGAAGAAATTCAAGTATTATCGGCTATCCCTGTACACCTTCTCACTGGCTTCCCTTCTGGAAATCATGCTGAGCGGTAACTTCAAGGAAGAGTATATCACCGGAATCAAGGGAGAAATCGAATCGCTCTCCATGACATACCGTGATCTGTATGGCAAGTGTTCTGAATACCTGGAAAGACTGGGGAATTCTGCACTTGAGGCAAATCTATTGAAGGGAATCGGAAGCGCCAGTAATGCCGTAGGCAGATTGATTGGCAGTATTCCGAAAATCAAGGACGGACAGGTTGATGAATTCCTGCAGGATAGTGGCGAACGACTGAAAAACAATGCTGTCGGCATGGAACGGAATGTTGTAAAAGCATTTGCGGAAATCAGCAATCCGGGGACCGGTGTGTTCACAGAGAAAATGCGGGATATGATTCTGATCTACAATCACACTGCCGAAATCTGTTTTGATGACAAGCAGATTTACCTGATAGCAGAATAAAAATCACTGCCGGGAGGTTGAGCAGATGGCAACAAAAATAGCAGTTCTTTCGGATACGCACGGCCTGCTTCGCCCGGAAGTACTGGACAGAATCGCCGGCTGCGATGTAATCATTCACGGTGGCGACATCAACAAGCCGGAAATCATTGACCGACTGAAGGAAATCGTGCCGTTCTACGTTGTTCGCGGCAATAACGATAAAGAATGGGCAGAGAACATACCGGAAAGCCTGACCTTTCAGATTGAGAAAAGCAGATTCTTTGTGGTGCATAACAAGAAATTTGTGGCAAAAGATCTGTACGACGCGGATGTGGTGATCTACGGTCATTCTCATAAATACGCCGAGCAAATGGTGGATGGCGTCCTCTGGCTGAACCCGGGAAGCTGCGGCAAGCGCCGGTTCGATCAGGAGATTACATTCGCCATGATGACCGTTGATGGCAGCGAAACAGCAATCGAAAAAATCACAATTCCACACACCTGATACATTCAAAGGACTTACCCTGCACAGTCACTGCTACGGTGGCTGTGCTATTTTTTTGCCCGCATACCTGCGGCCTGATGCCGAACGCATACTCCATGCAACATAAACGCACTCCCTGCCGGTCGCCTCCGGTCATTGCAGAAACAATAGAAATTGTATGCAAATTGACTTGGAGAGTGAAAAAATGCGTGAAATAAAGATAATTCGTATGCTTTTAAGGATGTATGTTCTTAATTGTGAGCATACGCTCATGTACAGGTGCAGAAAAATACGCCTATTCGCGGTAAAATATATATACAAGATAAGACGAAAGGCAGGTGCGTGAACATGGACAAGGAAATGAGCCTCAAGAATCGGGACAGACTCATTCAGCTGGGCATAACCATTTCAACGTTCAGAAAGTATCGCGGCCTGTCCCAGGAGCAGCTGGCAGAACGTGCGTCAGTCAGTCGTTCTCTTATCAGTTCAATCGAGGCTGCGGGTATAGCCAAATCCTTTTCGCTTGAGGTGTTCTATAACATCGCCGATGCGTTGGAAATAGAGCCTGCAACATTGCTGAGCGCACCGACACAATTCGATAACCTTTTGAAACAGAACACCTGACCTCATCCTTGGGATAGCTGATATAGAATCATTGCAGCACAGACTGCCGGTATCATACACTGGCGGACTGTGCTTTTTTTCGTTTGGGAAATGTATCTGCTGTTGGTCCGAGAAAGGAGAGGGATATCATGGCAGGCTTATTTAAGAAAAATGGAAGGGCGCGCCGGATTCCGGAGAAACTGGCGCAGTATGATGATGAATACCTGCTGTACTGTGTGGAAAAGGATCGTGTTGAAACCGTTCTTGAGAGCACACTGCATGAGACCGATGATCCGAAGGAGATCATTGATGTCACATTGAAAACGGTATGTGAGTTCTATGGCGGGGACTGGGCCGGCGTCATGGACATCGATATGGATACCTGCCTGTGGAGGCCGGTCTGCTGGTTCCGCGCGGGAGGCGCAACCGACAGAACGCTTTACAGACTGAGCGGACTGGAGGATGCCGAGGTCATGCCGCGCTGGCTGGAATCCATGCACAGCGCCATGCCTATTGTTCTCACGGATACAACTGAAATCATGGAATCCAATCCGGCAGAATTTGCATTGTATGAACGCCTGGATGCAAGAGCCATCCTGGCATCCCCGTTCTCTCCGGCACCGACCGGCTTTCTTGTCATCCGCAATCCGTCGAGATATCTGGAGCGGCCGGAAGCGCTGTACATCTTCGCCTATGTCCTTCACCGCGCGCTTGCCCAGCAGAATGTCATGGAACGTGAGAAGATCATCGAGGCCATGAACCCGATGGAGCCGACCTATGACGTCTATATCAGTTTCTTCCGCGACCTGGAAATCCGCACGGCAGGCGGTACGCTGACCGAGCAGATCATCAATGCACCGAAAACCATTCAGCTTGTGGCCTATCTGTTGCTGAAGCCGGAACGCGCCCACT
>JAQWCI010000012.1 GCA_028706005.1 Lachnospiraceae bacterium | reverse complement strand
ACTGTGTATTGTCCAGATCTTTACCCGCGAATCCGATGGTCTACCCTATTTCGCGGGTAACCCTGTCGTATGTGTCTATGCCGGGTTCACTACTTTACCCGCGAATCTGATGGTCTACCCTATTTCGCGGGTAACCCTGTCGCATGTGTCTATGCCGGGCTCACTACTTTACCCGCGAATCCGATGGTCTACCCTATTTCGCGGGTAACCCTATCGCATGTGTCTATGCCGGGCTCACTACTTTACCCGCGAATCCGATGGTCTGCCCTATTTCGCGGGTAACCCTGTCGCATATGTCTATGCCGGGCTCACTACTTTACCCGCGAATCTGATGTTCTACCCTATTTCGCGGGTAACCCTATCGCATATGTCTATGCCGGGCTCACTACTTTACCCGCGAATGTTGATAGCCCTCGGATTTCACAGGTAAAACGATAATTCAAACCATCCAGTAGTACATTTCAGGGCATAAAACCTGTGAGCAGTTATCACTTAAGTCTTGGCGCACCTGTGAGCAGTAACGATATTTGTATTTTGCATGCAAACCGCGCTATAATTTTAATAGTTTCTGAGCAGAAGAAAACTTTACAAGTGTGCTCAGGCATGGAGGACATAATGACACTCGAAAAGGTACATGATGATATGATAGCCGCGATGAAGAATCGCGATAAGCCCCGCAAGGAAGCTCTTGCAACACTGTATTCCGCAGTGAAGAAAGCCGGCATTGATGCAGGCTGCAGAGATAACATCCCGGAAGATATGGTTGCCACAGCTCTCATAAAGGAGCAACGTGCCGCCAAAGAACAACTTGATACCTGCCCCGATGAGCGCACTGAGCTTAAGGCAGAATATCAGTTCCGTTATGACGTAATTTCCGAATACTGCCCGAAAATGATGTCTGCAGAAGACATCGAAAAATATATCTCTGATAATCATGCAGACCTCATCGCCGGCAAGAATAAGGGAATGATAATGAAATCAGTAATGCCTGAACTCAAGGGCAAGGCTGATGGAAAGCTCATAAATCAGGTCGTCGCAAAGCTCTGCTCATAAAGGCACAATCATTTTCTGTTCAAATTATGGATAAAATTTTTACGTATGTCCTCCGTGCGGATGATCTTCAGTCTACCGCCGGGGGACTTGTCAACCTGATACTGAAAGATCGAATTCACGTGACTGGTCATGAGATCAGTCGCGCCAAATTCATGCCCGGAGGGATCACGGCAGACGGAATGTCAGTGACAGTAAAGGATCGTATTGCGCCGGGACAGACTCTCCGGCTCGTTCTTTCAGACACGGCATCAGATACTGATAAGGTTCCGCCCGTAGAAGGCCCTATCACCTTCCTGTATGAGGATGAGGATATTGTGGTGATCAATAAGTCTGCAGGATCTGTAGTACATCCCACCCACGGCCATCACAAAGATACCCTCGCCAATTACCTCGCCTGGCACTACCAGTCTCAAGGACTGGATGTATCCTGCCGGATAGCCGGGCGTCTCGACAAAGAAACATCCGGCGCACTTGTTTTTGCGAAGAACAGGGCAACTTCAGGGCGTCTGGCTGCAGAGCGCCGCGATCAATTGTTCAGGCGCAATTATCTTACTATTGTTCAGGGGGCATTTCCTGATAATAAAAAAGAGGGGCATATAGACAGTCCGATTGAAAAAGCACCTGATTCTCTGCTGAAGCGGCAGATTGCACCAACAGGATGCGGCGACAGTGCGCTCACAAATTACGAAATACTCGGCTGTGTTCCATATGGCAGCATCGGCGATGGAATGATCACTCTGCTTCGCGTCCACATTGAAACCGGACGGACTCATCAGATAAGAGTCCATATGGCTTCCATCGGTCATCCGTTACTGGGTGATACGCTTTATGGTGGTCTTGGCCCAGAAAGTGGCGGTGCTCCGCGCGCACTCCTCCACGCCGCATCAGTGGAGTTTATCCAGCCTTTTACGAAGGAAGAAGTGAAAGTCACAGCTCCAATGCCAGACGACTTCACTGAGAAGTATTCACTCTTCAAGCTCAGGGATATTGACGCCATATGAAAAGACAATACACTCATCTCACACATAAAGATTTCGGGCCGCTTTTTGACGAGCACTCCGAAAGTCTCATTCTTGGAAGCTTTCCTTCTGTCAAATCAAGGGAGCAGCGCTTCTATTACGGTCACCCGCAGAACAGATTCTGGAAGATCATCGCCGCAATATACGGTGAACCTGTTCCTGAAAACGATGATATTGAAGCCAAAAAGGCAATGATCCTCGCTCATCATCTCGCTCTCTGGGATGTCATTGATGAATGTGATATCACAGGTTCATCCGACAGCAGTATCCGAAACGCAAAAGTGACGGATCTGCGTCTCATTCTTGACCACAGTTCCGTCACCAGGATTTTTGTAAATGGTGCCACAGCCTTTCGGCTCTATGAAAAATACAGTGCCGGCATGACCGGCATCAGCGCAGTGCAGTTGCCTTCATCAAGTCCTGCAAATGCTGCCTGGAGTCTTGACCGTCTTACATCTGAATGGAAAACTCTGATTCTACACTCATGATCGTAAGTGATACCTTATTACTGACCATTTTCACGCAACCGAATTATCATATTATCAGCTCATGAAACAACAATAGTCTCAATGACCTGGTCCTCATAAGGGCGGTCGCTCCAGTCGCGTTTTGCAGCAGCTATTGCATCAAGCTCCTCGAGTCCTTCAGTGATTTGTCCGAATGCCGCATACTCACCGTCAAGGTGTGGCGCATCAGCATGCATTATGAAGAACTGGCTTCCTGCTGAGTCCGGTGCCATTGTGCGTGCCATAGAAAGAACACCGCGCTTATGCTTAAGGTCATTCTTTACGCCATTTGATGCGAACTCACCCTTTATTTCCCAGCCGGGGCCGCCTGCTCCTGTTCCGTCAGGATCTCCGCCCTGAATCATAAATCCAGGGATGACGCGGTGGAAGATCAGTCCATCATAGAACTTCGCATCCGCGAGTTTTTTGAAATTTGCCACCGTGATCGGAGCCACATCCGGATACAGCTCACCGCTCATCACATTTCCATCTTTCATTTTAATCGTAACCTTTAAATTCTCTGCCATTTTCTCTCCTTAATGATGATGTATTCTTTACTTCGTCCATGCCCTGGAATCGCACATGCGACTCCTTAACTGTGATCAGATTTATTTGTGTGTCGGCTTTTGTGCTACAATCGAAACATGCTTTCCTTTGTACACTTTGTGGTCGATGATCTGACCGCCGCTCCGAATATAATACATGAAACCATCAGTGATGTCACGCGCATCTGCTCTTCTGTGGGCGGAGATTTCTCTGCTTCTTCCTGGTGCCTCCTGTCAGATTTGGAAAAAGGCACAGCTTCTGTTCTCATTACTCCCGCCGATGAAACACTCATTCTCGCAGACAGCGAGGTCGGAGTCCTGGAGCTCAGAGCCCGGAATCGTTTTGCTGCAGGCTGGCTTCATGCAGGTGTCAATGCTGCGGATTTTGATCCCGAGAGCACACCCTATATTGTTGATGACCCCGCCGAAGTGTGGCCTGATGACTTCAGGCGAATATACGCCAGATGTGCCGGTCTTCCATGGGAAGTCGCAGTCACAGGAAGGCTGATCATTCGTGAATTCTCTGAATCAGAGGAAGACCTGAGATTCATTCAGTCACTTGGTAAAAGCAGTGAGTCAGGGAAGTTTCTTAGTTTGTCGTTTGATCGGCCCGATGACATTGCAGATCCACGCGGTACTATCCGGGATCTTCTTCACGCATATATCCGAAACGTCTATCATCTTTATGAATTTGGCAACTGGGCTGTCTGTCTTCGGGAAACCGGAACTGTCATAGGTATAGCCGGGCTCTCATTCCCTGATCCGGTTTTCCCTGACATCTATGAAGACCGACTGTCTGTACCATATTCTGAAACAAGTTGCAATATTGCAGGAGATCCTGTGCCTGAACTTGGCTATTACATCTCCGAATCATTCCGCGGTAATGGCTTTGCATACGAATCCTGCAGTGCCATCCTCGACCTTGGATTCAGATAGTTTGATTTCGTTCGTATTGACGCTATTGTCGATGCCGGGAACATTTCCTCAATGTCTCTTCTGTCAAAACTCGGTTTTCAGCCCGCTGAAGTTCCCGCTCCCAGGCTGTCAGTCCCTGTTGATTTTAACCCTGAAGTTTCTCATTCTTATCAAACGGAACCCTTATGCACAATTCCTGTCTCAATGCCTTCAGCA
Organism: Lachnospiraceae bacterium; assembly: GCA_028706005.1. Taxonomy (GTDB): domain Bacteria; phylum Bacillota; class Clostridia; order Lachnospirales; family Lachnospiraceae; genus CAG-791. The sequence goes on along the minus strand of JAQWCI010000012.1, from coordinate 23,512 downwards.
CTGCCTTCTCATGTGCTCCGCCGTACTCTCCGTCGCAGGTCCAGCTGAGTTCCTTTTCTGACTCCACCACAAGTTTTGATGTTTTAAAATGTGTTATAAGGCTGCAGTGCCCCAGGTCGCTCTGAAGGAGACTCTGAAGTATCTGATTCGTCTCAATAGGATTTGTCGGCATTTTGATCATGGTGACCTCGAACAGTCCATCCTGGAGATCCACGTGTTTTCCTGTGATTCCTTCAAAACCACCGACTGATCGCGAATTCGTTACCATCCCTACTGCATAATCATCCTCAAAAAACCTGTCATCCGATGTCACGCGTATGTGATATGGATGCATCTGATTCATCTTGAGCAGAGCCGGCAGAACACGCATTATGTATGCTGAATGTCCAAACATATTCTTCTGATCCTGCGGCGTAGTATAAGAGATGTCAGTAAAGAGGCCGAATGCCGCGACATATACAAAATGCCGGTCCTTGTTAAAACCCCCAATATCGCACATCACGTCCCTGCCGTTAACGATTACTTTGGCCGCTTCACTCATATCAGATGGTATTCCCAGGCTCATGGCGAAATCATTCGTGGAGCCCGCCGGAATATATCCCACCCTGACATGTTCGCCATCCGTCCTGTCATTTCTTTCCATGACTCCGCTCACCACTTCATCGAGTGTACCATCACCGCCGCAGCAGACAAATAAATCGTATTCTTTCCTGTTAAATTCGCGTGCAATACTCAGTGCATTTCCTCTGCCGCCTGTGGCGCGCACTGTTGTCTCGTATCCCGCTCTTGTGAATATTTCAACAATATCAGCAAGATTGTTTTTTATCCTGCCCATACCTGCCACAGGATTGAATACCATATATATTTTCCTGTTTCCATCTGTCAATTCCGTACCCATGATAATTTCCTTATGTCTGAGCATTATTCTGTAACAATACACAAAGGTCTCCCCATCCGCTTCATGCGAAGCGTATGAAGAGACCCCTCAGTCCGAAATATAGTGTTGCGATCAATCCGTTGTTCTTGTGCCCTTAAGGAATCCTTCGATGCCGTCAAGAGCATCGTCTTCATCTTTTCCGTCGGCTTCGACTGTCACAGCCTGACCGTTGTCAAGATCAAGTGTCATCATTCCCATGATACTCTTTGCATTGACCTTGATAGTTCCTGATTCAATATGGATCGTGCTCACATAACGACTTGCCATCTGAACCAGTTCTGCCACAGGTCTTGCATCAAGACCGTTCGGCATTTCTACTGTCATCAATTTACTTATCATAATTCCTGATTACCTCCCTTATAACACGGACAATGTATTGCCCCCAACACATTATTTCCCATTATAAGTAAGTAAGTCATACATGCTTCTGCCTTTAACTATTTCCTGACGGCCTGTTTTTTCTAAGAGCATCTGCCGCTGCAGAGAGCTTGCGCAATCTATGATTGAGCCCGGATTTTCCAATCGGTGGATCCGACATGTCCCCAAGTTCCTGCAACGTCGCATCCCTGTATCTTAATCTGAGATCAGCAGTCATTCGGAGCGTATCCGGAAGCGTTCCAAAACCGCCGTTTTTCTTCAAATACTCTATGTCATCAATCTGTTTGCCCGACGCAGTCACTGTTTTTTTCAGATTTGATGTCTCACAATTGACCTGTCGGTTGACATGATTGGCAATTTCCTTATATATTCGTTGATTCTCCATATTCATGACGCTTGCGTGTGCTCCCATCATGGTAAGGAGATCAGTTATCTCTTCCGAATCCTTGAGATAAACGACAAAACTCTTTCTTCTCTTTACTATTCCTGCTCTGAAAGATTCTTCTCTTAGTATCCCGCAGATCTGATTGGCCTGAGTTCCGGTCCCACAGACGAATTCCAAATGATACTCTCTTGCCGGATCACTCATGGAGCCAATACAAATAAACGCTCCGCGCAGAAAAGCCCTTCTGCAACAATCATTCTTTATAAGGAGTGAATTCACACCTTTTTCTGAACTTCTTATGCTGCCATCCGATTCTATGAGCCGCAGCATCTCGAGTATCTGCGTTCCCGGCTCATCTGAACCGCCCGTCATAAATACCCGTTGCCCGCCCGAATACTGCTCCTCAATTTCATCAAATATTGATTCTGCAGTAATGTCTGTATTTCCGGCAGCTTTCCTGTTGATGATAATTGTTTTCCTGAGCAATGTAAAGCCTTTTCTGATAACGTCAGCGTTGTCACCGGTAACAGAAATGCGGTATTGTGGCCCTCCGGAGAGCTCTGTCTCATTTTGCATGATTGCTGACAGCTCGGCGATCCTGCAATGTCTCGCCGTTGGAATGATCGGGATGAGTTCCTTCTTCACATCCAAAGAAAAAGACAAATTCTCACCATCCCTCCGATTAATTATGTTTTGACAGATCGCGGTGTACAAGGTTTATTCCATAGTCACCGTGATCCTTGAGCGCCGCATATATTTCATTTGCGATCGTTACGCTGCGATGCTGGCCTCCCGTACAACCCACTGCTATTACCAGCTGGTTCTTGCCTTCCTTTACATAATAAGGAATAAGGTACTGCAGCATATCTACAAGTTTCTTCATGAATTCCTGCGTCTGCGGGAACGACATGACATAGTCGTGTACAGTTTTGTCCTCACCTGTCAGATGTTTCATTGCCTCGATATAGTATGGGTTTGGCAGGAATCTTACATCAAAAACAAGATCCGCATCTGTCGGAATTCCATACTTGAATCCGAACGAAATGATAGACACCATCAAAGAATTGTATTTCTTGTTGCCCTGGAATATCTTTACGAGTTCCTCCTTAAGATCTCTTGTCAGGAGGTTCGATGTATCTATTACATAATTTGCCTTGGTCTTGATATCTTTAAGGATGCGGCGTTCTTTCTCAATTCCATCCTCGACTCTTCCATCAGGTGAAAGCGGATGAGCCCTGCGCGATTCCTTGTACCTCTTTATCAGCACTTCATCTGAAGCGTCCATGTAAAGGATCTGGTACTCGTAGCCCTTCTCCTTGAGAGTCCGCAAAACATCGAGCACATAATCAAATGATTGCTCTGACCTTACGTCGATTCCTATGCAGGCTTTTGTTATCTCACTGCCCGGCGCCGACATCAGCTCCATGAACTTGTCGATCAGTCTCACCGGCAGATTGTCCACGCAGTAATAGCCCTGATCTTCAAGCATTTTGATTGCGGTCATTTTACCACCACCGCTCATACCTGTAACAATAACTATCTGCATATTTCAGAATTCTCCCAGGAATATAACTTCACGCTCAAGCCTTATTCCACTGTTCTCGTATACTCTCTTCTGCACGGCTTCTATGACGGCCCTTATTTCAGCTGATGTTGCAGATCCCCTGTTTATCACAAATCCGCAATGTTTGTCTGAGACGCCTGCGCCGCCTATTGCAAAACCGCGAAGCCCCGCTTCTTCGATGAGTTTTCCGGCAAAATGACCCTCCGGCCGTCTGAATGTGCTCCCCGCACTCGGATACTCAAGTGGCTGCTTCTCTCTGCGCTTTGCTGCCAGTGTTCTCATGCGATCCGTTATTGTTTCAGGGTCATCAGGTTCAAGCTCAAACACCGCGCTCAATGCCGCCGCTCCGTTATCCTTAAGCACGCTCATACGATATCCGAATTTCATTTCATCACCGGAAAGCGTCTTTGTACTGCCATCACTCATAAGAAGCTTTGCTGAAACTACCACCTGCTTCATTTCTCCGCCGTAGGCCCCGGCGTTCATCACAAGTCCGCCACCCACTGAACCGGGGATTCCTGACGCAAACTCAAGTCCCGTCAGTGCCGCGTCACGCGCGGCCGCCGCTATGGCAGCGAGTGTAGCTCCGGCACCGGCAAAAATCCTGTTTCCGTCTGCCTTTATTGCACAAAGCTCATCAATCCGGCCTTGTCTGTCATCGCCTGCAGCAGAGATACTTCCTGCGTGATCAGCGGTCATCGTGACAACCGCTCCCCTGAATCCGCCGTCACCTACAAGGATATTTGTGCCACGCCCCAGAAGGAACATTGGTTTTCCCTCATCCTTAAGGCATTTCTGCGCCGCTTTCAGTTCATCAGCACTGTTCACTCTTATGAACAGATCCGCCGCTCCGCCTGTCCTGAACGAGCAGTGCGCCGACATCGGTTCATTCTCTGTTATCTGATCCGCAGGCAATACGCTGTAAATATCATCCATATCAAAGGACCAGTTTTGCCGCACCATACATGCCGGCATCATTTCCAAGTGTTGCGAGTGCAAATCCCGTATCTTTTGCCCCCGGGAAAACATATTGTTCGAATGAAGGTTTCAGCAGATCTATCAGTACCGAACCCGCCTTCGAGACACCGCCGCCCAGAACAATTATCTCCGGATTTACAATTGTTGCTATGACAGCAAGACCTTTCCCGAGATAATATCCGTATCTGTGGACGATCTCATCAGCCAGCTTGTCTCCTGCTGCCGCCGCTGCGAAAATCACCCGCGAAGTAATTGTTTTCTCATCTCGAAGTGAACTGTCATCATCTTTCGATGCAAGAACTTTTCTTGCGATCCTGACAACGCCTGTAGCAGAAGCATATTGTTCAAAACATCCCACGCGGCCACAGTTGCATTTCTCTGTCTCATGATCCTCTATATGCATATGGCCTATCTCGCCGCCTGCACCAGTAGCGCCGGCAACAAGGTTGCCATCTACAATGATTCCTCCGCCGACACCTGTTCCAAGTGTCACCATTATCATGTCACTGAAGCCCTGGCCGCCGCCCTTCCACTGCTCACCGAGGGCCGCAACGTTTGCGTCATTTCCCGCTTCCACCTTTATTCCGCCGAGAAGTCCGCCCAGCGTACTTGAAATATTCATTGTTCCCCAGCCAAGATTAACGGCATTGTGAACTATTCCCTTAATGTCTACAGGTCCCGGCGCTCCAACTCCGACGCCTGCCACATCCGAGGCTTTGATCTTAAGCTGATCCATCTTCCCCATTATAGATTCTGCTACATCTGGAAGGATGTCATTTCCGTTGTTGCCTGTGCGTGTAGGAATTTCCCACACTTCAGTTCTGACACCATCTACGCCGAAAAGTCCGATCTTTACTGTGGTTCCTCCCACATCAACTCCGAATACACACTTGCCCATTTCAATTCTCCCTCATGTCAAATCTGTAATGTGTCACTCTTCATCAAGATCATCATCACTTCTCTTGCGTGTCAGTGATTTCTGAACACGATTATACAGTTCCTGTGCGGCATTATAACCCATCTTTTTCTGACGATGGTTGACAGCTGCTGATTCACAGATAACTGCCAGATTACGGCCCGGCCTTATCGGTATCCTGTGGCAGACGACTCTGTTGCCAAGGTATTCCGTGTATTCTTCCTCAAGCCCGAGGCGGTCATATTCCTTATCTTTATCCCAATCCTCGAGTTGTATCACCAGGTCTATGTTCTGCGTATCTCTTACACTTGATACACCGAAAAGAGTTTTGACATCGATGATGCCGATGCCGCGAAGTTCAATAAAATGCTTTGTTATATCAGGCGCCGATCCAATAAGAGTTTCATCAGAGACCTTTCTGATTTCCACTACATCATCAGACACAAGACGATGGCCTCTCTTTATGAGCTCCAGGGCCGCCTCTGATTTACCAATGCCGCTCTCGCCTGTTATCAGTACACCTTCGCCGTAAACGTCCACAAGCACTCCGTGTATGCTGATGCACGGTGCCAGCTTTACGTTGAGCCAGCGGATTACCTCAGCCATATATGCGCTTGTTGATTTCTTGGTCAGAAAAATCGGCACCTTATACTTTTTCGCATACTTCATAAATGTCGCATCCGGCTTTAGTTCCCTGCAAAACACAACACAGGGCTCACCCAGCGAGAGGAGTTTGTCATATATTTCATCCTTGCGCTCCTGAGCCATGCTTTCCATGTAAGAATACTCGACAAAACCTATTATCTGCATTCTTGTTGCTTCGAAATGGTCGAAGAATCCTGCCAGCTGCAGCGCAGGTCTGTTAATGTCAGGTTGAAGGATACGTATTTTAGAAATGTCGATATCGGGAGTCAGATTCTCAAGTTTCATATGCTCCGCGACTATAGATAAATGAATACTTGCCATGTGTTCTCCGTTTCCGCCGCTATGCCGCGGCACTGACTGCATTCCAATATTACCATAATCCTAAGCAGAATTCATCAGCAGCTGTGGAAGAACTCGTATATCTGCTGCGCCGCCCGGCTGTCAATTTCCGGCACTTTCACAAGTTCTGCCACATCCGCCTTCTTGATTTCGTCGACAGAGGCGAAAGTCCGCATGAGTGCTTTTCTTCTTGCAGGACCCACTCCCGGTATCTCATCAAGGATAGACTTTGTCTGTGCCGCGCTGCGCTGCGACCTGTGGTACTCTATCGCAAAACGGTGTGCCTCATCCTGAATTCTTGTTATGAGCATAAAGCCCTCTGACCGTGCATCGATCGGCACTTCAATATTGTTATAATACAACCCGCGCGTCCTGTGATCATCATCCTTTACCATGCCGGCGACCGGAATTGAAAGTCCGAGTTCTCCAAGAACTTCCAGCGCTATATTGACCTGACCCTTGCCGCCATCCATAAGGATGAGATCCGGAAATTTTGCAAATTTGCTGTATTCTTCTGTCCTGTTCTCCTCTTCAAGCTCTTTCTTCTCTTCAAGACCATGCTCAAAACGTCTGGTGAGGACTTCATGCATACACGCGTAATCATTTGGCCCTGACACTGTTTTTATGGAAAACTTCCTGTAATCGCTGCGTTTGGGCTTTCCTTTTTCATAGACTACCATCGAACCGACGTTGGCAAAACCACTGATATTCGAAATATCATATGCTTCCATGCGGTCTGCCTTCTCTATTCCAATGAGCGATGCAATTTCTCTGACAGCACCGATCGTTCTGCCCTCTTCGCGCTTCAGTCTCTCCCTGTCTTTGCCGAGTATCAGTGCGGCATTCTCTTCTGCAAGAGCCACCAGTTTGGACTTCTGGCCGCGGATTGGAACTTCCAGTGTGACCTTCTGTCCCTTGACTGATGTCAGCCACTCTTCGATGACCGCTCTGTCATCCAGATCCTCAGGCAACATGATTTGTTTTGGAATGAACGGGGTTCCTGCGTAGAATTGCCTTATGAAGTCAGAGAGAATTTCTGATTTCGGCACACTTCCGACATGCGTCATATAGAAATGCTCTCTTCCTATGAGCCTGCCGTCGCGCACATAGAAAGTCTGTATCACAGCGTCTGCATCGGGGTTTTCTTCTTCCTTCGCAATTCCGAGAATATCGCGGTTTTCTCCTATGCTCTCTGACATCTTCTGTTTTTCCGTGACTGAAATTACATCTCTTATAAGATCGCGGTCTCTCGCCGCGGCCTCAAAATCAAGCTCCTCAGATGCCTTATTCATTCTTTCCGTCAGCATGTCCACTACTGATTTGTGATCACCCGACAGAAATGACAGGACGCATTCTATCCTGGATCTGTACTCTTCCTCTGATACATTTCCCTTAATGCACGGTGCGCAGCACCTCTTCATGTGATAGTTAAGGCAGGGTCTGTCCTTGCCCGCATCACGCGGGAGATTCCTGCTGCAGTCCCTTAACATGAACATCCTGTTCAGCAGTTCTATCGTGTTCCTTACTGCGTCCCCACTCGTAAACGGGCCAAAATACCGGCTCTTATCCTTCTTCATCGTGCGGCAGAAAACAAGTCTTGGATACGGCTCACCTACCGTGACTTTTATATACGGATACGTCTTGTCATCAACGAGCATCGTGTTATATTTCGGACGATTCTCCTTGATAAGATTATTCTCGAGTACAAGTGCCTCCAGCTCCGAATCAGTCACAATATACTCAAAATACGCGATTTGCTTTACCATCTGGTCTATCGCGGGTCCTCTGCCGATATTCGCACGGAAATACGAGCGGACGCGGTTATGAAGATTCACTGCTTTGCCCACATACAGAATTGTATCCGCGGAATCGTGCATGATATAAACACCGGGCTTTTTCGGAAGCTTCGAAAGCTCGGTCTTTACGTCAAAACCGTTTTTTTCTTTTTGTTCCGGCTTATCCGGCTGATCAGTGACCTCGGGCATCTTTTCCAAACTTGCCTCCATACCTGAAAAGGCGGACGCCGCTTTTATGCGACGCCCGCGCGGCTATGATCTGATTATATCAATGCTTTCCAAGATCATCTTTCGATGCCCCTGAGAACATTCCTCTCCGGGAATCATGACTGCTGTCCGGTTGCTGAGGCTGTGACGGATTTCCGTCAGGCTGTGATTCCTGTTGCTCCGCAACTTCCTGTGCCGGTTGCGGCTCTTGCTGCTCCTCCATCTGACCCTTCTTCTCGTCCGGCTTTGTCTCCGGTTCCGCAGATTTTCTCACTTCCTCAGCAAGCTTCTCTGCATCTGATTTCTCTGCCGGTTCAGGAATACCCTTCGTCTGGCGGTATATCTTCATGAATTCCTTGCCCGTTATGGTCTCTTTCTGTATCAGATAATCGGCAAGTTTGTCCATCACATCAAGATTCTGGGACAGGATCTGTTTTGCCTCGTTATAGCAGTTCTCAAGCATCTGGCGGACTTCTTCATCGATGCCAGCTGCCGTTACATCTGAGCAATTCAGGTGCTCGCGGCCGTCAAGGTATTGACTTTCCACCGTTGCAAGTCCCATAAGTCCGAACTTCTTGCTCATACCATATGTCGTGACCATGCTGCGCGCGATCGATGTCGCTTTCTCTATATCATTTGCCGCACCTGTCGTGACCGTCTCAAACTTAAGTTCCTCAGCCGCACGTCCGCCGAGATATCCGACGATCATGTCGTGGAGCTCTGCCTGGGTGTTGAGGTATTTCTCCTCCTCCGGCACCTGCATTACATATCCGAGCGCACCCATTGTGCGCGGAACTATTGTAATCTTCTGAACAGGTTCTGAATTCTTCTGCACAGCACTTATCAGCGCATGCCCGACCTCATGATATGAAACGATCCGGCGCTCAGCAGCGCTCATGACTCTGTCTTTCTTCTCTTTACCGACAAGCACCTGCTCGACAGCTTCAAAAAGATTCTTCTGGCAGACGAATTCGCGTTTATTCTTGACCGCGTTTATAGCGGCCTCGTTTATCATGTTTGCAAGATCAGAACCGACAGCTCCGCTTGTTGCAAGCGCTATCTCGTTAAGATCAACACTTTCATCAAGTTTTACGTCCTTTGCGTGGACTTTGAGGATTGCCAGTCTTCCCTTCAGATCAGGACGATCAACGATGATCCTTCTGTCAAAACGTCCCGGACGAAGTAACGCTTTATCAAGTATCTCCGGGCGGTTCGTAGCTCCGAGAACTATGATTCCCTTTGTCGCGTCAAAACCATCCATGCAAGAAAGCAACTGGTTAAGTGTCTGCTCTCTCTCTTCATTTCCACCGCCGAATTGTGAATCACGACTGCGCCCGATAGCATCTATTTCATCTATAAATATGATGCAGGGCGCGCTTTTTTCAGCTTCTTTGAACAGGTCTCTCACACGCGATGCGCCGACACCAACATACAGTTCAATAAAGTCAGAACCTGACAGTGAGAAAAACGGAACATGCGCTTCGCCTGCTACCGCTCTTGCAAGAAGAGTTTTGCCGGTTCCGGGAGGACCAACAAGGAGTGCTCCTTTTGGAAGTTTTGCGCCTATTCCCGCATATTTCTGAGGATTGTGAAGGAAATCCACTATCTCTACAAGTGATTCCTTGGCTTCCTCTTCACCGGCCACATCATTGAACGTGATCCCGGTATCTTTCTGGACATATTCTTTGGCGTTGCTCTTGCCGACACCCATGATCCCGCCGCCAGATTTTCCTATCCTGCGGAACAGGAAACTGAGCAGCACCCAGAAGAGGATAAGAGGAAGCACATACTCAAGAAGAAATGTGAGTATAAGTCCTGAGCTGCTTGAAACACTGCCCTTGACTGTAACATCATATTTGAGGAGGCGCTGCGTCAACGTGTCATCATCCTCGATCTTGCCTGTGTAGTATGTTACCGTGCTCTGACTGGCAAGAAGCGGATTGTCCGTTGTATTCTCGACTTTAGGCGTGATGTCTATCTCATCCGATTCGATGGTGACACTCTCTATCGTGCCCTTCTCGATCATATCGACGAATTCATTATATGTAATTTCCTTGCGCGAAGACTGACCCATGCTGCTCATGAAAAAGCTGACGCACAGCAATGTTACAAGTGCCGCCACAAGGAAAATGAAAATATTCTGTTTTGGCTGCTGGCCATTACCGTTTCCGTCACCGCCGCCATTTCCGCCACGCCTGTTCGGATCATTGTTATTGTTAGCCATATCTGGTTATGTACTCCTCTTTTGATATAACATTATTCAGCGTTTCTTTTTGTTTCTGGATTCGCTGCAATTCTTATGATAAATGACATCCAACCCGCTCAGAAGAAGGTCATCTGCCAGTTTAATGCTGTGCCGGCAATATGGAGCTATTCTTCCTGCCAGCCCGCCTGTCGCCACGATAGACTTTGCCTGTCCGAATTCTTTTTCAAATATATCAAGGATACCATCGAGTCCGCCTACCGTACTGTAAAACATGCCTGACTTCATAGCATCTACAGTATTTGTTGCTACAGCCTTTTTAGGAGGTTCAACCGAAATATCCGGCAGCAGAGATGTCTCCTGAACAAGTGCATTCAATGAAATTCCGACTCCCGGGTATATTGCTCCGCCCATATATCGTCCCTTTTCATTTACAACAGTCACTGTCGTTGCCGTTCCCATATCTATAATAAAACATGGCAGCTCATAGAACTCCTTGGCAGCCACCGCTGTTGCCACGAGATCTGCCGCTATGGTTCCAGGATCGTCAAGTCCTATATCCAGCCCCGTCTTCACTCCGGCACCCACAACTATTGCGTCCAGACCGGTTATAAGTCTTACAGCCCTTTTAAGTGTCTCATTCATGGAAGGAACTACTGAAGATATAATACTCCCTGTGAATGATTTGGGGTCAACACCTTCCAGTTCCAGGATCCGCGACATATCAGCAGCATACTCATATTCGGTGTGACTGCTGTTGGTCTCCATGCGAAGCGTCGGACTTATCTTTCCATTTGAACGGATACAGCCCAGTACCGTGTGTGTATTTCCAGTATCAATTGCAAGTATCAGCTCTTCTGGCATACAACTCCTTTAATTACCGACAAGTTATTTAATTATATGCGCAGCCACGCAAAACTGCAATAAAAGCACCGTTTTCGTATATTAAGAATCTATAAAATGTTGCTGCTTAATGGTGACTCTTATATTCTATGCGTTGTATGATGTAAGAGTTGTAGAGATCTTTACAGCAAGAATATTGGAGGTTACTATGAGCAATTCTCTGAGAATAGCAGTCATCACAGGTGCATCCAGCGGTATTGGCGGAGAATTCGTCCGTCAGATAGACTGTGAGGAACATTATGATGAAATATGGGTGATAGCCCGCAGAAAGGATCGCCTTGAAGCGCTTCAGGAAACAGTACAGACAATGCTCAGGGTAATGCCTCTTGACCTTACAGACAAGGACGCCATAAAGCAATACGGAGCTGCGCTGGCCGAGACAAGACCGGTGATCGGTCTTCTTATAAATGCTGCCGGATTTGGAAAGATCGGCAAAACTGAAGATATGTCGCTCGAAGAATGTGACAACATGATAGATCTTAACTGCAGAGCAGCGATCGACATGACACAGGCGTCGCTCCCATACATGGATACAGGAAGCCGCATCATGGAGATCTGCTCAACTGCAGCCTTCCAGCCATTCCAGTATCTCAATATATATGCCGCGACCAAGGCTTTTCTCCTGCGCTACAGCAGAGCACTGCGCTGGGAACTGATCCCCAGAGGAATAATCGTCACGGCCGTCTGCCCTTATTGGGTGAAAGACACTGAATTCATCGGCACCGCTAAGAAGACAAAGGACAGTTCATATATAAAGAGTTTTCCTCTTTCATCCAAAATGAAGAGTGTCGTCGCTATATCTCTCCATGACAGCAGAATGGGCTGCGCGGTTTCAACGCCCAGCCCTGTCAGCACTCTTCATCGCTTCTTTGGAAAAGTTTTCCCTGATTCAGCACTTATGTCTATCTGGGAAGGCCTCCGCAGAGTATAAATACTACTATAGATCTGCCATAATTCCCTTAAGTGCATCCGTCTCGTAATCCTCGATCGCTCCTGCATCGCAGGCGGCCGTCATGGCCGGATCGAGCGGGATGCGCCCGAGCATTGGAATATTCTCCTTTGCCGCTATCTCATCCGCATGGCTCTCGCCAAACACTTTTATCTCACGTCCGCAATCAGGGCATTTCACGTAACTCATGTTCTCAATGAGCCCGAGAATCTGGATCTTCATAGTCTTTGCCATTCCCACTGCCTTGTCGACTATCATACCGACAAGGTCCTGAGGAGTCGTAACAATTACTATCCCGTTTACAGGCAGTGACTGGAAAACAGTCAGCGGAACATCACCTGTTCCCGGAGGCATATCTACGAACATATAATCGACATCTCCCCATGCCACATCCGTCCAGAACTGCTTGAGAGCGCCCGTGATCACAGGGCTTCTCCATATGACAGGCTGATCAGGATCCTCCATAAGAAGATTCATTGACATGACCTTAATGCCCGACTTCGTGACCGCTGGCAGCAGGCTATCCTGTGTCGCGCCAACATCAGCATTCGTGAGTCCGAACATCTTCGGAATGCTCGGGCCTGTTATGTCAGCGTCGAGAATTGCGACTTTGTGCCCGTCCCTGCACGCCATTGAAGCGAGGAGTCCCGTAACAAGAGACTTCCCTACTCCGCCCTTGCCGCTCACCACTGCTATAACTCTCTTTACATTTGAATCCTTGTTCTGCGGTGCAAGAAAGCTCTTCGGATCGCGCGAATCGCATTTCTCCGAACACGAATTACAATCATGATCACAATTATCTGAAGTACTCATTTAATATAATCTCCTTTGATTTGTCGTCACTATTCTATGATTAATCCCACCGGGCAATGGTCCGATCCGGTAACATCATCATATATCACTGCATCCTTAAGTCTTGGTCTCAGGCGATCCGATGTCACAAAATAATCTATGCGCCACCCGGCGTTTGTTTCTCTCCCATTTGCCCTGTATGACCACCACGAATACCTGCCTTCCGCATCGGGATAAAAATACCGGAACGTGTCAGTGAACCCGCTTCCTAAAAGTTCTGAGAACTTCTCCCTTTCCTGATCCGAGAACCCCGCATGTCCGCGGTTCTCTTTCGGATTTTTCAGGTCAATCTCCTCGTGTGCGACGTTGAGATCTCCGCAGAATATCACAGGTTTTGACTTATCAAGCCGCCTTATATAGCGAAGGAATTCATCCTCCCAGGCACAGCGGAAATCAATTCTTCGAAGCTCGTCCTTGGAATTCGGAACATATTCCGTAATCAGGTACCAGTCAGGATATTCCAGTGTTATGGCACGCCCCTCGTGATTGAATTCTTCAGAGCCGAAACCGTATGTCACATTCAGCGGTTCGTCCTTCGCAAGGATTCCCGTTCCTGAATACCCCTTTTTCTCCGCATAATTCCAGAATGCCCTGTATCCGTCCGGGCAATCCCCGCCCTGACCTTCCTGCATCTTGGTCTCCTGAAGGCAAATCACGTCAGGCCTCTCCCTTTCAAGAAAAGTCTGGAAATCGCCCTTGCCTGTTATGGCTCTGAACCCGTTTACATTCCATGAAACAAGTTTCATATAAAAAATCCCTCCCGGATACAACTCCACGCATGCATTACTCAGGAAGCAGTTCCGGATTTTCTGAATTTATTTCCCCTCGTACTTAATTGCTGAGAAAACAGGGCAGTCCACGACATCTCTCCCCTTAAGTCCGCCGAGTTCTATGAGGTAATCCGCTCCGACGACCTTTCCTCCAAGTTTTTCCACAAGATCGACCATAGCTTTCGTAGTTCCTCCGGTCGCAATAAGGTCATCCACCAGCAGCACCCTGTCGCCCTTCTTAAATGAATCGCTGTGCATCTCGAGTTCCGCAGTTCCGTACTCGAGCTCATACTCTATGGAAACGGTCTCTCTCGGAAGTTTACCCTTCTTGCGGATAAGAATGAGCGGCTTATGAAGCTTATATGCCATCGCGGCCCCGAAGACAAAGCCTCTGGCTTCCGCACCTGCTATCACGTCAAAATCCAGATCCTTTACAAGATCAGACATTGTATCCACCGCGAGCTCCAGCCCATCAGCGTCCTGAATCACTGTTGTGATATCGCGGAACATGATCCCTTTTTCAGGGAAGTCCGGTATAGTACAGACATAATCCTTAAGTTCCTTCATGTAAGCCTCCATAGAAAATCGTGCATCTTCAGCTGTTTTAATTTATACTACTAGCATATGGGTCATGGGACACGGCGTCTGGCCGCTGCTTAAGCTTACCGCAATATGACCATGAAGCAATCCCCATTTTACTTTATTTGTGTATTTTTGGAAAGGTCGTAACACAATGGAAAACGAAGAAGATAAGAAGATCAACATTGCCCTGCTCATAGATTCCGACAATGTCAGTGCAAAATACATATCCAGCATATTGAGCCTGCTGTCCAAATACGGCAAGATCACTATCCGCCGCATGTACGGTGACTGGTCGCAGGACCGCCTCCGCCCATGGCTCAGGCAGTCAGCCACATATTCACTTGAACCCATCATGCAGATGAACAACACTCCGGGCAAGAACGCTTCTGACATCGGCCTCATAATAGATGCCATGGACATCCTCTACCGCAATACGGTCGGAGGCTTCTGCCTCTGCTCGAGCGACGGTGACTTCAACAAACTCGCAAAGCGCCTCAGAGAGGCCGGCAAAATGGTCATCGGCATGGGTGAGAAGAAGACGCCTGAAGCCTTCCGTGCTTCCTGTGAAAGATTCATATTCCTTGACGACGATGACGATGACTCCGTATCTTCCGGAAAATCCGCCAAAACAAGTGAGTCCCCAAGGAAGCGTCGCACAACTCAGAGTTCCAGCACACAGACCTCTGCAAGAGGTAGCAGGACTCCTGCATCAACTGCAGCTCCTTCATCCGTATCCGCTGCATCTGCGGTCGCTGTTTCAAATGGATCAGTCGCTCAGCCCGCGGTTGCATCTATGCCTGTCGCGGCAGCTGTCCAGCCCGCATCCGCAGGCAAAACGTCCGTCCTTGCGGATCAGAGCGCGGCTTCGCGCGATAATGATGCCTTCCGCGGAAATGTGTCATATTCCCTGCTGGACGGCCCTGAAACGTCATCCGCACAGGCAGAGCCTTCAGATTCAGACAGCGACGCAAAGGCTTTCACTCCAAAAGCTGACATTGAGAAGTCGATAATTGACATGATCACTGACAACAGCGCCGACGGGAAAGATACGAGCCTCGGAGAGATCGGCTCCCGTCTCCAGATCGTGTATCCTGATTTTGACGCGCAGAACTATGGATATTCAAAACTGATGAACTTTGTGAAAGACTTCTCTTCTCTGTCAGTGACAAACCGCGACAATCACATATATGTCTCACTTAACGGCTCATCCGACAGCGATATTGAACAGCAGATCCGCGGGATATTCAAGAAGCACAACACGAAAGAACTGGACCTTGGTCTCATCAAAGAAGAACTCATGCAGATCAATCCAAATCTCAATGCAACAATACGTGCGACCGGAGTAACAAGATTCAATGTCTACCTCAACAGGAATATCCATTCCGTTGAAGTAAACGGAAGCACTGTCACACTTCTCCGCTGAAAAAAGATTCCGGTAGCGCATGCGCTATCGGAATCTTTGTGTAATCTGTATATGATATGCTGATATCATGTTACTGATCAGTTTTCTGACTGTCATGCAGAATATCAGGGCTGATACGATCAAGGAAATGATCCACTGTATTCCAGTAGCCCTCCGGTTCTCTGACCACGGACTGAACATGTTTTGCCCCGGAGAACCAGGCAAATTCCTTCCTGCACGCCGCTGCTTCGTAAATCTGCGGCATCATGTTGGACGGCACAAAGTCATCAGCATCACCGTGGATGAACAGAGTCGGTGTTTTACTGGTCTTTACCGCATCAACCGGAGCTGCTTTTCTCAGATCATAATGCGCCCTGACCCTTGTGATCGCGCGCACCATTTCCATCATGACATCCGCCGGGATTATCGTGTTCGGCAGAGTGCCATAGACAAATTTGAATTCCTCATATGCTGAAGTATATGAAGCATCCGACACAGCAGCCTTGACGCAATCCGGCAGTTCCCTGCCTGTTGTCATGAGCACTGTCGCCGCACCCATGGAAATCCCGTGGAGTATAATGACCGCTTCCGGATCCATCTGCGTAATCCTCGTAATCCATCTCGCAATATCTTTGCTGTCATGAAGTCCCATCCCCACATAATCGCCTTCGCTTCCGCCGTGGCCGCGAAGATCAGGAAGAAGGACATTCATACCATACACATCATAATAGTGTCTTGCATACAGCCCCATGCTCTCAGATGTGTCCGCATAGCCATGAACGCAGATTGCATATCTGTGGCAGTTTTTATCAGCTGACGGAATATAATTTGCGTGAAGCAAAAGCCCGTCACCCGAAGTAATATATAGATCCCGGCGGAGCGGATGTTCGTGCATCCACCTGCGTCCTGCCACATAGTCCTTTTCAGAAGGATTTCTGTCATTCCTGACGTCATGTTTCTTGGGTGTCAGCGAAAAATCATAGAAAAAAGCTGCAGACCCGGCTGCTGCTCCTGCCGCCGCCAGTCCGGAAAAACCTAATACTCCTCCGATCACAGCTCCCACATTGTTCTTCTTACCCTTATCGTTCTCATTTGTTTTGTCTTCAGACATCTGTATCCTCCAAATCTGGCGTTATTTATGTGACTGGGAAAAAGCCCACCTGAGCGCATCATATAGTCTGACCTGATCTACAGGTTTGGAAACACCACTGCTGATAAGTCCTGTGAATGAGCCTGCCATATCCTCTTCAAAAGCATTCTCAGTCAGCGCTATTATCGGAACAGGTCGCAAAACATGCTTATCCTTCTCGATTCCGCGCACCTGCCTCGCCAGTTCCAGCCCGTCGACCTGCGGCATATGATAATCCGCGAGTATCACATCATAATAATCTGCACTTTTCTCTCTAAAAACAGCCGTCGCAGTTCTTCCGCCGCCTGCCCGCTCTACTATCATGCCCTTGTTCTCAAGCAGGCGTTTTATAACTTCCATATTCAGCGGATCATCCTCCGCAAGAAGCACGCGTTTGCCGGCAAAGCCCTTGTTCTGACCTGCATATACGGCGCGTCCTTTATCAGACATTTTCCGCACTGACTTTGTGCGTCCGCTCTGCTCTACGGCAGGTTTCAATGAAACGCTCACGGTAAAACATGTTCCAACGCCCGGTGTGCTGCTGGCCCCTATACTGCCGCCCACAGCTCTTACCAGTCTGTCCGCTATGGCAAGGCCGAGACCGAAGCCGGGCTCTGCGTTATCGGTCGATCTGACAAAAGGCTCATACATGTGTTTCATAAGTTCATCATCTATACCGGGACCTGTGTCAGTGATGGAAAACTTTATCGGTATAAAGCCTCTTTCCGGCTGTGCGCTCTCCACCTCGAACCTTATCTGTCCGCCCTGTGCCGTATATTCAGCCGCATTATCAGCTATGCTCTCCAGTGTCTTCCTGAGCGACACCTGATCACCTGTCATGATCTCAGGCACCTTCGAATTATCCGCATCAAGCCTGTAATCTATCTTTTTCTCCGCACATGCCTGTGCCAGCCGCCCTGAGATCTCATTCACAAGATCATTGAAAACAAATTCTGCAGAAGATGTTTTGAACTCCTCAGATCTGACTGTCGACATTTCCATCAGGTTGTCGACCTGATTCTGCATGCTGTAAGCTGCCTCTTTTATCTTCTCGGTAAGTAACTGCGCTGTATCTTCATCGCCGGTGTTCTCCAGCTCCCTGAGCGCATACAGAATGGCAGATGACGGTTTTCTCATGTTGCCATGCATTCTGCCAAGGAACGCGCTGCTGGCAAGTCTTGCTTCTTCCGCCTCGTCTTTCGCTTTCATTATCGCATCTGTCATCGACACTTTTTCATCTGTCAGCTTACTGATTTTGTCGGTGAGTGCCCTTATCTGTGCATCCTTATCATCTAAGATCCCCGCATTCTTCTGATTCAGTGCAGCGATCTTCTCGTCATTCCTGTCAGCCGCCTCAGAAAGTTTTGCCTTCAGCGTTTCGTCTGCCTTCTGTACAGTTTCTGCCGCCGATCTCTCAGCCTCTGCGGCTTTTCCGGCAGCGATCTTTGCCTGCTCCTGCGCCTCATTTACGCGTTTTGCGGCATTCTCTTCTATCCCGGCCTTTCTGCTCTCAAAATCGGTTACATCAGTGTAGTTAATGCATATGATAAAGGTCGCCGGCCTGCTGCCGCCCGGTATCCCGGCTCTGAGATCCGGGTATCCCGTCATGGATAGCCTTACCTTTAAATCACCTTTATCATCACCGCGATGGAACGTCACAGTCTTATCCATGACTTCCTGCGTTTTCAATCCCTCATATACATACGTTCTTAGCAGGTAATCCTTAGTCGCTCCCGGCAGCTCCGCGCCGTAGAACATGTCCTCTGTGATTCCTTTGCTGACTTCCTCTGTGCTGCTGCCGAAAAGTGCCGGTATACCGCGGCTCATGAAGATCAGTCTGCATGAATAAGGAGGCTTCGGTTCTGTGATCGTCGGCACTTTGAATCTGACGATCACTGCCTCGCACGGAAGGTGATCCGCCATTGCCGAGAGCATTTTGACCCTGTCGCTAAGCTCCGCTCTCTCCCTGGCCAGATCGGTAACATCCTGCAAAACAAGATAACTTACCTTGCCGTCATCTTCATCATATGCATATTTCCCCGTGAGCATAAGGCGGCATCTCTTTCCATCCTTTGCTCTCGCAGTGACAGGAAATCTTGTTTCTTTGTCCACTGCAGGATCGGAAAACATGGTCTGTACCTGTTTTCTGTCAGCATCTGTGAACATAAAAAACGGATCTTTTTTTATCTGATCTGACCATTCTTTATCGGTGTATCCCAGTTTTGACTGAAGCCTTGAGTTTCTATATACCTGCCTTACTCCCTGCTGGCCAAGTCCCAGGATTATCATGACTTCCCCCGGGATCCTGTTTATGAATTCATGGAAAAGTGTCGTGTCTGATCTGCTGTATTTGCGTGAAACATGCAGACTTGTGATCTCGAATCCGTCTTTCGTCATGCGGATCACGAGCGTAAATCTTATCCTCACGGCTTTTGCCGGATCTTTTGGAACGAGCCCGCCTGAATATGTCACGGAACGGATCTCTTCGCTCACATTGTCGGCGCAGATATCCGCCACATCTACATAATATGGCTCTCCACGTTCCTCTATAGTTCTCTTCAGGAAATCATAGATCTGCGATTGTTCGCGCAGATGAAAGACCTCGTCCGGTGTTACCCAGATGACGTCCTCCGCGAGGAAGGCCAGTGCCTGTGTCGCGTCCTGATTGCGATAATATGCGTTTAGAAAGCTTTTTCCAAATTCGATAGGTGTCTGCATACTTGGTATTGTACTATCTTGCTGGTCATGATTCCAGTAATAGTGTAAAATGTGTGCTGTCTGAAATGTTGTTTTTTGTATCACCCGGAGGCGCGGCAGAGCATGCTTTTTAATTCATACATTTTCATATTTCTTTTCCTGCCTCTTGCCCTTCTTGGCTGGTATACTCTGAATCATTTCCGGTTCTACAGGGCGGCCTGTGCTTTTATTTCCTTAATGTCTCTCTGGTTCTATGCTTATTTCAATAAGAAATATCTCCTCATCATATTGTTTTCAATTGCAATGAACTACGGGATCAGCGCACTGCTCTCACTCTTTGAAAAGAAGGCTGCGTGCGACACGGCACGGGCAGATTCTGTGCCATCTGCAGCTGTCCGGCGCACTTTTCTTGTGCTGGGAGTCGCCTCGAATCTCGCTCTTTTCTTCTATTTTAAATACTTTGACTTTTTTATTGAAAATATAAACGCTCTTTTTCACGCTGACTTTGCGCTCCGCCACATCCTGCTGCCGCTCGGCATCAGCTTCTTCACATTCCAGCAGCTGTCGTTCCTGATTGACCGCTGCCGCGGCGAAGCCAGGCATTATCCATTCCTTGATTATGTGACTTTTGTGACCTTTTTCCCCCAACTGATCGCCGGCCCCATTGTTCTTTATGATGAAATGATGCCGCAGTTCGCTGACATTTCGCGCCGCAGATTCAACGCAGATTCCTTTGCGCGTGGCATTCAGCTCTTCGTGATCGGGCTTGCCAAGAAGGTTCTGCTCGCGGATATTCTGGCTGTTCCCGCCAATTACGGCTTCTCGATGACCTACTACATGGACACCGTCACGACCTGGCTCGTTCTCCTCTCGTATACGCTCGAGCTGTATTTCGATTTCAGCGGCTACTGCGACATGGCAATGGGCATCGGCAAAATGTTCAATATTGAGCTCCCCATCAACTTCAATTCCCCGTACAGATCGGCGAACATCCGCGAATTCTGGCAGCGCTGGCATATAACTCTGCAGCGCTTTTTCACAAGATATGTGTACTTCCCGCTCGGCGGCAGCAGAAAGGGCACTGCCCGCACGATCCTGAATATTCTCATCGTTTTCGCACTGAGCGGGCTCTGGCACGGAGCTGCCTGGACCTTCATCGCCTGGGGCGTCATTCACGGAATACTCATGATATGGGACGATCTTGGAATCATGGTGCCTGCGGAAGCCGGTCTCAATGCAGCAGGTCAAACTCCCATAAATGCAAATTCGGCGCCCCCGCCGCACAAGCACCACTATTTCCTTAAGAAGGCGCCGTTCCTTGTGATTCCGAGGTGGCTCGGGCAGATCCTCACGATGTTCTTCTTCATGCTCTCGCTCATCTTCTTCCGCTCCGAAAGCATGACCTACGCTCTTGAGATGTTCCGTACGCTCTTTCGTTTCCGCTGGCCGGGATATGTTTTCCTTACAGCACAGAACCTTGCGCCGACTGAGCTATACGTCGTTAACAAGTTTTTATCAAGCCGCTTCCCTTCACTTGTCCAGCCCGCTGCGCTTATACTCTGGCTGGCGATCCTCGCGATTTCGTCGTGGATCGTTTTCACCCGTAAGAACTCGGTCGCCCTGGTAAAAGAGACGACTTTCTCCAGGCGAACCGTCATATTTACCGTGGTACTGTTCGTCTGGTGCGTGATCTCGCTCTCCGGCGTGAGCACCTTTTTGTATTTTAACTTCTGATTCCGAAGCCAGTGTCGCCCCAAAGGTCATGACACCCTGCAGGCAACGCAATCCTTCCAGCCAAAAAAGTGTTTTGACCCCAATATCATCATATGAAATCGAGATTCATCCAAAATGAAGAATAATAGTCAGATCAGCAACTCAAAACCGCACAACTTCATACGCAGATTTGTGATCGGCGTGATCGTCCTTCTCGCAGCAATTGCTCTGCTCGTCATCTGCATCGACCCATTCTTCCATTACCACGAGCCATGGTTCGGCCTGAAGGCAGTCCTCACCGATAAAGAATATCAGTGCGTGGGCTCACTTAAGAATTTTGACTACGACAACCTCATAGTCGGTTCATCCGTCACGGAGAACAACAACAATGCCTGGTTTGATGAGGCATTTGGCGGCAAAACAATCAAGGCCGTCCGTTCTTACGGCGGAACTGCAGATCTCTGCTGGCTCCTTGATGTCGCGCATGAGGATCACGGGCTTAAGAATGTCTATTACAACATCGACCCCGCCTCTCTCTCGTCAGAAGCCACGACCACCTTCGAGGACACCGGCTGCCCGATGTATCTCTATGATGATAATCCGTTCAACGATGTTGAATATCTGTTCAATAAAGATGTGCTGTTCGAGAAAATTCCCTACATGATAGCGCGCTCTGTGACCGGCTATGATGAGGGCGAATCATACAACTGGTGGGAAACGAAGACTTTTTCAGAAGATTCTGTTCTGGAGCATTACGTGCGCCCGGCTGACAGCGGCACGGCTCTCGATGAGAAGACATATGAGGACAATCTGGAGGCCAACATCGCTCTTCTGACCGAAGAGGTCTCAGCGCACCCGGAGACAGATTACTATTTCTTCTTCCCGCCCTATTCAGTGCTCTGGTGGGACGACACGATCCGTTGCGGCGAACTCAATACTGTTCTCTATGATGAGTCTCAGTGTATGAAAGCCCTGCTCGAATATGACAATGTCCGCGTCTACAATTTCATGGCCCGCGAGGATATCACAACAGACCTGAATAACTATATGGATACTCTCCACTTCACGCCGGAGATCAACCATTCCATAGTCGGCTGGCTATCTGACGGCACCGACGAGCTTCACTCAGATGAAGAGGTCGATGCATTTATTGCGCAGCTCCGCGAATTCGCCGATACCGTTGAGACTGAGGAAATGCCGCAATATGCGGCCAGACTTAATTAGCTCCGAGATTCGTCCCACGTATCAGGCCAGATTGCGCCGGCGCAACCGGAGCAGACAGACCTTAATTAGCTCCGAGATTCGTCCCACGTATCAGGCCCCTGAGCGGCAAAACATTTTCAGGCCCCACAGATAATTCGTCCACTCCCATCCTGAGGAATGTCTCAGTGAGCGACTGATCAGCGCCGAGTTCTCCGCAGATCGCGACAGGAATGCCGTGACTGTGTCCAGCTTCTATTGTCATCCCGATTTCCTTTATCACCGCCGGATGATGAGGATCAAAGAGCTTCTCAAGTTTTGGATTCTGGCGGTCGACCGCGAGCGTATACTGTGTGAGGTCGTTTGTTCCTATAGAAAAGAAGTCACATATCTGTGCGAGATCATCAGCACACAGCACCGCTGCCGGTGTCTCTATCATAGTCCCTATCTTGTAATCTCCTACTCTGCCACCCTCTTCTATTATCTCGTCGCGGCACTCGCCAAGGATTTGTTTTGCCGACTTCAGCTCGTCCTTACTGATAATCATCGGGAACATTATCGACATGTTGCCGTAAGCCGACGCGCGCACGAGCGCCCGAAGCTGAGTTTTGAAAAAATCCTTCCTTGTCAGGCAGACTCTTATAGCCCTGTAGCCCAGTTCCGGATTTGCCTCTGGCTCCAGTTTCATGTAATCCACCATCTTGTCAGCTCCAATATCACAGGTGCGGAAATTTACGCCGAGTGGCGATAATTCCTCTATCACCCTTTTGTACACGTAGAACTGCTCTTCTTCCGATGGCAGGTGCTTGCTGTTAAGGTAAACAAATTCCGTGCGGAAAAGGCCTACGCCTCCGGCGTCATTTGCCCATACTGACTCTATTTCAGCCGGGTCTGCTATATTTGCCGAGACCCTGATCCTGGTTCCGTCAATCGTCGTGTTGTCCAGGCCTTTGAGGCTCTTCAGGTA